>JBCBIK010000099.1:0-19483 GCA_038524545.1 Cyanobacteria bacterium J06623_4
GGAACGCTTTTCCGTTTAAGTAAAAAAGCGCTTACACAAAATTAGAAACACTCTCTTCCTTCTGCTTTATAGCTTTCAGTCAATAACGCTAGAACTTCTTGAGCATTTTCGAGCGCTTCTTGATAGGTATCTCCATGCGTAAAGTAGCGCTGAATTTCAGTCGCAAACTCTGGCAGCTCTACAACGTAGCAATCGTCTTCTTCAGACCAAACAATATTGACTCGATACTTGAACTGGATCATTTATCTCACCCTAAATTTTTGGCTTTCTCAACGGCTGTAACGACAAGTTGAACAATCGCTTCACGCTGCGCATTTACGTTGCCTAGAATCATTGAGCCTCTGTTGAACCAGAAAAACCAAGCTTGTGTACAGCGATGTGTCCGATTCGAGCGACCATAATTCTACTCCCGACCTCATTGTGCGTCTCAATACCAATCTAGCGATCGCGCAGCAAAACATCGCAGCCAAACGGCCCAGCACCTCAAAAAATCTAAAAAACGCATATGACAATCAATTAGAGCCCTCTGCTGGTTTAGCATACGCCTTTGAACAAGACCAAGACATATGGAAACATCATCTAGAAGTCTGGAAAAATCATTCAGGAGCGTAGAACACTTGTTGAGACTATCTAGAAAACCAAACTAATGCTTGGCATGATCGCACATCACACCTGCACATTCCTTTTCCCATGCTGGGCACTCTAAAGGCGATTGCCCACCATCCCTTTCCCATGGTTCTCAGCAAAAATATCGACCGCCTCTTAGAGCAAGCCAGCATTGCGACCGAAAATGCTTTACGGGTCGATACTATTCGCACCGCTCTACAGGGCTTTGGCTACACCCAAACCCGACTGCAAACCGGACGCGAGCTTTGCCAAGCCCTACGCACCGCTCAAATTCAAAAGAACGCTGCCTACGGCGAGCAGATCGGTGCCACCGCTGCGCTGAACACAGCTTGGGACGATGCCCGCCAATACTATATGCCGCTGGTGCAAATCGCTCGCGTTGCGTTTAAGGGCGATCGCGCTACTGCAACTGAATTGGGACTGAAAGGCGATCGCGCCAAATCTCTCACCCGCTGGCTCACGCAAGCCAACCAGTTCTATACCAACGCCCTCGCCAGTGACACCGTCCTCGCTGGCCTTGGCACCTTTGGCATCACCCGCAAAAAACTGCGCGCTGCTCAAAAATCACTGCAGGCTGTAGAAGCTGCTGCCTTCGCCCAAGAACAGGCCAAAGGGGCCGCGCAAAGGGCGACTCAGAAAAGGAACGCCGCAGTGAAGGCATTGCGGTCTTGGCTGAGTGATTTTGTTGCGATCGCTAAAATAGCCCTCTCTCAAGACATTCAACAGCTAGAATCTCTCGGCATCAAGGCTGCTTCCTAACGGAAGGTCGGCTCATCACACTGCGATCGCTGCAGCTGCATCACTCACTCGAATCATCAGCGTCATAGAATCAAGCGGCGATGTTGCAAAGCCGCACTTTAGATAAAACTGCTTGGCTTCTTCTGAAATCGCATGTACCAGAATGGCCCGTATCCCGGCAATCTCGGCGGCTTGCAAAGTACGAAGAATCGCATCTCGCAACAGAGCACGACCCAATCCTTGCCCTTGCCAACGGCTATCGACAGCCAGCCTGCCAATCACCATAGCGGGAATTGGCGCTGGCATATTGCGTCGTATTTTTCCTGTTGCTGTGGTTTGTGCGATCGCTCCATTGGCGAGGCAACAATAGGCAACGACAGCACCCTCTACACAAGCAACGTAGGTCCGGGAAGCACCGGATACCTCGTTTTTTAGCGCACGACGCCTAAGCCAATCATTCAGATGATGATTGCCAGAATCGAATTCCTCAAGTTGGTGAGACGAGTCTAGTTTTTGTGGCGGCGAGATGCTCTTTTGAGAGCTGTCTAAACTCATGATTTAGGTCCACGGAACCTCTGCACCTAGCAATGCCTGTAGCTTTTTGTTGGGAGTAGGGGGAGCATCCAAGCGCGCTACAAACTTCTGAAACGAGTCTTCGTCCAATCCAAAAAAGACCTGATCGAGCAAGACATTCTGTGCTTTTTGGTATGCCGACTCTAGCATGAACTCTGAACGGCTTTTGCCCTGCATCTCGGCAGCACGGTCAATTAAGTCTCTCTGATTTTGATTCGCCCGAATATTGATTGTGACATCGCGGGTTTGACTGATTGACCTACCTGTAGAGTCTTTGGAAGCCGAAGCAGACATATTATTACCCTGGATTAGTTCAATAGTGGCAGACACTCACTAACCATAAGATAGACATTTGTGTATACAATGACAACACAATCTCAGCGCTTATTAAACGCTCTCAACACTTTCGCGGCTTTTAAGTAGCGGCTTTTAAGCAGCTGCCCCTAGGTAAATATCAAAAGTGAACATCGATGGATAGACGGACGTTTTTAGGTGGTATTGTGCCAGTGCTCGCGGCGCCGAGCTATCTATATCGCAATAGTAGAGCGGAAGTAATGGGCAGCAAAGCAGTGGCAGAGGCCTTTAAGAACCGTCAATCGGACCTGATTGTGGAGAGTGTGTCGGGCACGGTGGCATCCATTTTGCCAGACGATACGAAAGGCGACCAGCATCAGCGGTTTGTGATTCGGGTGTCTAGGGATTTGACGCTGTTGATTGTGCACAACATTGATATTGCGCCGAGGTTGAATGGATTGCGTCAGGGCGATCGCGTGACTGTAAAAGGCGAGTATGAATGGAATGAGCGCGGCGGTCTGATCCACTGGACGCATAAGGACCCCAACAGCACTCACGAAGACGGCTGGATAGATTTCAACAACGTTCGCTATGAATGATGCTTGTCGGCGTGCGACCTATTAAGGTCTGGCAGATGGTGAAGGTTATGTGCCCTTTGAGAGAGTACAGACCTGAAAAAATGTTGTATCGTTTGGCTCACGTAGTAAGCACTACGCATGAATTTAAACGGCTCTGCTCAACGCGAATGTACTCAACACGGAGCTACCCGATACAGCTTCACACGGCAGCGTGCCTACCGCTATGTTGCTAGACACCGTCTGCTGCAGGGCTGGATGCTGTCACTAGCGATGCTGTCGGGCTGTGGTGTGTTGCCAGCGAGTGAAGCGCAGCCGGAGTCCGGGCGGCGAGGTGGACCGCGTGAAGCGGCGGCGGGTCCGGTGGCGGTGGAAACGGCCATTGCCAGAACAGGAGAGGTAAGTGGAGCGTCGTCTTACACAGGGACGACTCGCCCAACGCAGCAGGTGACCTTGCGATCGCAAGTGTCAGGCGAAGTTGTTGAGCTGACGGCGGATGTAGGTGATGCGATCGCCCGCGGGGATAGACTCGCCCAGCTAGATGGCGACTTGCAGACAGCAGCCTTCAACGAAGCCCGGGCAGATCTCTCTGCTCGGCAGGCGGAGACCGTGCAGGCAGAGGTTTCGATTCGCAATGCTGAGACAGCGGTGGTGCAGGCTCAGGCAACGCTGGGCCAGGCTCAAATAGATGCGCAACGGCTGAGAGCACTGGCCAACGAAGGTGCGATCGCCCAGCAGGAAGCCGAGGCCGCAGAGCTGGCGGTTACCAACGCTCAGCAGACGCTGCAATCGGCCCAGGCTCAGGTAGACGCGCAGCGACAGGCGGCGGCTTCAGCGGCCAACCAAGTCGATGCGCAGCAGGCCGTTGTCACACAGACTCAAAAGCAGCTTTCGTATGCTGAGCTGCGATCGCCGTTGAGCGGCGTTGTGTTATCTCGCGCGGTGGAGGTGGGTGACTTTGTTGAATCGGGTGCGACGATTTTGGAGCTGGGAGATCTCAGCACGCTGGAGGTGACCGTTCAGGTATCTGAATTGGATATTGGACAGCTTGAGGTGGGTCAGGCGGCGCGGGTGCGGCTGGATGCCTTCCCTGGGGAAGGGGCTATTTTGGGAGAGATTGAGCGAATTGCGCCGGTGGCTGACCCGACCTCGCGGCTGTTGCCGGTGACGGTACGCATACCCAATGTGGATCGCCGGGTGGGCAGTGGCTTGTTGGCTAGGGTGCAGTTTTCATCGGGCGTTGCCGGTAGCGTGATAGTGCCAGAAAGCGCGCTGGAAGCGGGGACGGCGGAAAATACCATATATGTGATTGAGAAAACGGAGGAAACGGGCGAAGCGGCGACGGCGATCGCTCGGTCGGTGAGGGTGGGCGATCGCAGCCAAGACCGCGCAGAGATTTTGTCAGGATTGGCGCCGGGGGAGTCGTTTGTGGTGAAGAGCGATCGCCCCCTCACCGCCGGGCAGGCCGTACGACTGAGCATCCTGTCTGAATGAGCGGTATGAACACAGTCTCCATAAGTAAGAACAGTAAGAGACAGGATACACAAACCCATGGTACGGCCCACTGCTCATACAGACATAGCGACCCATACCAATTCAAACAATTCTCCCTTGATAACAGAACAGACGCGATCGCTGAGCACACTGTCTATTCGGCGGCACATTGCGACGCTGGTGCTCACCGTAGCAGTGGTAGTGCTGGGTCTGTTCTTTATTCGGCAGCTACCGGTAGATTTGCTCCCGTCTATCACCTACCCGCGCATTGGCGTGAGAGCCGATGCACCAGGCGTCTCACCCGAAGTCGCAGTAGATGAAGTGACGCGTCCCCTAGAAGAAGCACTCGCGGCCACAGAAGGCGTCCTTCAGGTCGTCTCTCAAACCCGCGAGGGTCGAATTAGCTTAGATCTCTATTTTCAGCCGGGGGGCGATATCGACCAGGCGTTAAACGACGCCACGGCTACGCTAAACCGCTCCAGAGATAGCCTGCCCGACACAGTAGACCAGCCGCGCCTATTCAAGTTTGACCCGTCTCAGCTGCCGGTGTATGAGACGGCGCTGACCTCTCCTTCTCTGCTCGGCGGCGCGCTGAGAGTATTTGCAGAGCAAGAGCTGAGCCGCGAACTGATCACAGTTCCTGGTGTGGCAAGTGTAGATATTTCGGGCGGCGTTCAAGAAGAGGTGCGCATCGACTTAGATCCGGCTCGGCTGCAGGCGCTAGGCCTTGGCATTACGGATGTGTTGGACGCGCTGAGCGACCGAAATGTGGATACCTCCGGCGGTCGCATTCAAGGACCAGACAGTGAACCCCTCACCCGAGTAGCCGGGCGATATCAAAATGCAGATGAGATTCGCAATTTGATCTTTGAGGTAGGGCAGGCAGCGGCGGTGCAGCAGGTGTATCTTCGAGACTTTGCAGAAGTCATTGATGGCACTGAAGAACAGCGGGTGTTTGTGAATCTAAACGGTGAACCTGCCGTGAAAGTGAGCATTCAAAAGCAACCTGATGCCAATACAGTTTCGGTAGTGCAGGGCGTCAAGCAGCGGCTTGCGGACCTCAGAGCGTCCGGACTGATTCCTGCAGATGTGGTGCTGAATGCCACGCTGGATGAATCATTGTTTATTCAAAATGCCATTCGAAATGTGGCGATTTCCGGGCTGACTGGGGCCGGGTTGGCAGGGCTAGCCGTCTTGCTGTTTTTGGGGTCGCTGAGGCAAACGCTGATTATTGTGGTGGCGATTCCGCTGGCGACACTGGTGGCCATTTTGCTAATGGGCTTGTTTGAGCTTTCGATGAATGTGTTTAGCCTGGGCGGGTTGGCTTTAGGCGTTGGCATCGTGGTGGATAATGCCATCGTCATGCTAGAGAACATTGTGAAAAGTGTTCAGGCGGGCAGTGTTCAGGCGGTTAACAGTCCAGACAATTCTCACCACAACAGAGTTGTTATCCGTCAGGCAGAGGAGAGTAGCCGAGAGCTGGAGTCTGCGCTCTTTGCTTCTACGACAACAAACTTAGTGGCCGTGCTGCCTTTCTTACTGATTGGTGGATTTATCGCTTTGTTATTTAATGAGCTGGTGCTGACGGTGAGCTTTGCCGTAGGCGCTTCGCTCATTGTGGCCCTTACGGTAGTGCCAGCGCTGACCTCTCGGATGCTAACGGTGCCTTGGTCCAGCGGAGTCAACAATTTTTGGCCCATTCGTCAGTTCGATGCGAGGCTGCAGGGATTGACCCGGCTGTATGCAGCGCTCTTGAGACGGGCGCTTCAGCAAAGGCTGCTGGTGATTGCGATCGCATTTCTGTTATTTGGAGGTGGCAGCCTACTCATGGTTGGCCACATTCCCCGAGAAATATTGCCGAGCATTGCCACCGGGCAGGCCAACGTGCGGGTACAGTTTCCACCAGGGACCACGCTGGAAGAAAACCAGCAGGTAATGAACGCTGTAGATGAGTTGCTGATGGCGCAGCCTGAAGTTGAGTATGCCTTTAGCACCTCGGGTGGATTTTTGTTTGGGGGAAGTACAAGTGAAAATGCCCTGAGAGGATCCAGTACGCTGACGCTGGTGCCTGGGACTGATGTAGCTGCGTTTAGCGATCGCATGACCAATACATTCAATCAGCTCAACCTAGTCAACACCCGGATGCGCGTCTCGCCAGGCAGGGTCCGTGGACTCATCTTAAACAACTCGCCCGTTCGCGGTGATGTGGATGTGATTTTGCAAGGCAATGATGCCGATGTGCTGGAGGCAGCAGGAGAGCAAGTACTCGCGGCCCTGGAAGAACAGGCCGTGCTCGCCAGCTACTCTCCTGACGCCGACCCTACCCAGCCAGAAATCCAGATTCGCCCTGACTGGGAGCGGGCCGCAGACTTGGGCCTGTCTGCCGAGGAAATTGGCGACACCGTGCAAACAGTCCTTTCGGGCTCAGTGCCCACCCAGATCCAGCGAGGCAATCGTCTAGTCGATGTGCGCGTTCAACCCCCGGAGAGTCTGGTTCAATACTCTGCAGAACTTACTCAACTACCGTTGCTCAGCGGTAACGACGGTGGTCAGCCAGTTAGGCTGGGCGATGTGGCTCAAATTGAGGATGGTCAGGCACCGGGCGAAATTCAGCGGATTAATCAGCGACAAGTTTTCATTATCGAGGGAAATCTTAGCGACGGGGCTAGTTTGGGGAATGCGATCGCAGAAGTCGACCAGGTTTTATCGACCGTGAGCCTGCCTGCTGGCGTGACTCGCCTGCCTAGCTACAGCGCCCAAAGCAATGCCGATATTACTGACGGCCTGGGTATTTTGGGCGGACTTGCGGCCTTTCTGGTGTTTACTGTGATGGCCGTGCAGTACAACTCGCTCATCGATCCATTGGTGATTATGCTGACGGTGCCTTTGGCTTTGGCCGGTGGCATCTTAGGATTATTTGTGACCCAAACAGCCATTGGCGCAACGGTGATTGTCGGCGCTGTGCTGCTGGTAGGCATCGTCGTGAACAATGCAATTATTTTGGTTGAGCTGGCCAATCAAATTTATGAAGAGACGGGCTGCGACCGGGCAACGGCTATTCTGAAAGCCGCACCTCAGCGACTGCGACCCATCCTAATGACGACGATTACCACCGTGCTAGGCATGTTTCCGCTGGCGCTGGGGATTGGTGAAGGCTCAGAGTTCTTGCAGCCGTTAGGAGTTGTTGTCTTCTCTGGGCTATCGCTGGCAACGCTGCTGACGCTGTTTATCATTCCCTGCTTTTATACGCTGCTGCATGGCCAGGCTAGTTTTGCGAATGCACACAGGAAAAAGAAGTGAAATTACAACCATCTAAGATGGCCTCTACACAGACCAATCAGTGCTTACAGCTTACAGCACGTATTGTTATGTAGTTGTTATATCTGAGCGTCTGAGCGCTGTTGACTGAGCTGTTGTTTTAAGTAGAGTAATATCGCCCCCGGGATACCCGTACTGATCACCAAAGCCAGCCACAGGTTGGCTCCGCCGTTGATCGGATGATCTAAAACCCAGCCGCCGAGGGCAGGGCCTATCAGGAAGCCGATGCCCCAGCATTCTGATTCTAAAGAGAAGTAAATGCCGCGCTGGTCGGGCGGTGACATCTCACCGACTAAGGCGCTTGAGGCTGGCCCGTACACCATTTCTGCGATCGCAACCAGAAAAAACCCAGCCAGCGCAGCCATGAGCCCGTAGTGAGAGACAATGCCCGCAACCCAAAAGAAGGCAGCGCTACCCGCCCAAAAAATGAGGGTCAACAACAAAATTGAGACATGGTCAATTTGCTTTGCCCAGCGGGTTGCAGGGAGCTGTCCAACAATTTTTATCAGGGCGTGCCAAAAGAACAAATAGCTAATGATTTGTTCTGAAAAGCCGCCCGTTCCCTCTATTGAAAAGCTGGCACTGGGGATGAAGTTGGCCAGGTAAAGCGGCAGGCTGCTGCTGAGCTGTGCGCCATAAATGGCAAAGAAGATGTTGGCCAGTAGAAACGTGACAAGGGCGCGATCGCGCAGCGCAGTTCCCCAGTTTTTGGCGACCTGCTTTAGCGTGATTTCACCTTGCCGGGTTTCAGCGATCGCCCCCCAAATCACCAATCCAAAAATCAAATACACCAGCCCTTTTGCCACAAACAGCGCCCGGTAACTACCCGCCAGCGCGATGTATTGCCCGGCGAGCAATGCTCCCACCCCCAAACCCAAATTATTCGAGAGCTGACTGAGCGCAAAGGCCTCTGAGCGGTTTTCAGCAGTGCTGAGATCTGCCGTCACCGCTAGCGTCGCGGGCCAATATAAACTCAGTCCGCAGCCCAGCAGCATATTGCCTGCCACCAGCACCGCAAACGTATCGGCAAACGCCAGGCAAAAGCAGGCCAGGGCCGAGAGCGTCGCGGCTACCAGCAGCGTTCCCCGACGACCTAGCCAGCGCGAGTCAATCGCCAAGCCCGCCACAAAACGACCGAAAATACCCGTGAGCCCAGAGCTACTAAGGGCAAGCCCCACCTGCGTGGGCGAAAAGCCCAGCTGATTGACAAAGAAAATAGAGGCGTAGACCAGGGTGAACCCTTGGCCAATGAATAGCAGCAGCTGACCGGTGACGAGTATCCAAATTTCGCGCCTCAGCTGGGGAAGCCAAGGCGTAGGGGACGAACTGATCGGCACGTCAGCCTCGGTCTCGGGTTTGTTTGGCGATCGCCCCATAAAGGATGGTGGGTAGAGAGTAGCTTAAATCAGTGATAACCGGCACAAACTGCGATGACTGTGAACACATCTTTTTAACCATGCAAGAGGGTGATTCTGCCCTGTTGTATCGCATATTTCAGGAAAATCGTATAAGGAACAACAATCCACTTTCTCTTTTAAGCTTTCTTAATTTTATGCTAGTCATCTCTTATTGATGAGCGGGTACTTTGTCACTGGTTTTGTGCAAACTCTGAAGGGTTGGGGTAAGGCGTGGACGGCTGTAATCAGAAAGTGCAGCATAGCACTTCACAAGGTCAGCGTTTTGGTTTTGGGCGCGGTGTATTTGGAGTTGGCATTGGACTGCTGACGCTCGGAGGACTCAGTACCTCACTGTGGATGGCGGCACAGTCGGCTAGGACGGCGGGTGTCGCAATTGAACAGCTAAAGTTCGCGACTCATTTTTTAGCTCGCCAGTCGGGGAGGGCGGGTTCGGATGAAGCAGGCTTAAGTACAACGACAACCAACCGTTCAGGCTCCAGTCACGGACAGCGGACTGAGTATTTGCCTGCCCTGAAGGCCGCACTGATATCCGGGAATGATTTGCCAACTGCTGACTTGGCGCTAACGTCAGCTGAGACGGTGGAGGACTCTGATATCGAAGCAGGCTGGGCTGCAGAACCAGTGACGGAGGAGACTTTCGCATCGTTTGCACAGTCGTCAGCAGCTAGCTGTCTTTTGCCTGAAACGACAGATGACTGGATGAAGCGGTTGGGGAGTAGTGCCCGGCGACAGCTAGCACAGTGGAAGGCGGTATATGCATCGCGATCGCACCCTACAGTATGGCCAGAGCTTCACTACAAGGCCCGTGAGGCAAAAGTGCCCGTTGTGATGTACCACGATGTGCTGCCCGAAAAGGAAGTGTTCTTCGATGTGACCATTGAAGAGCTAGAAGCTGACTTTCTCAAAATCAAAGAACAGGGCCTTACCCCCATTAGCATGGCACGGCTCGTCTCTCACCTTAGGACAGGTGCACCACTGCCCGAAAAGCCCATCGTGCTTACCTTTGACGATGGCTACGTCGGTCACTACGACCACGTGTTTGACATGCTCAAGCGCTACGGGTATCCGGTGGCGTTTTCTGTCTTTACCGGGAAGCCAGACGGAGAGATTGTCGGGCGCTCTACGCTGAGCTGGCAGCAGCTAGAAGAGATGGCCGCGCACCCACTGGTGACGATTGTGTCGCACAGTGTGACGCATCCTAGCGATCTGACCCAGCTCTCGGATGAGGAATTGGAGAAGGAGCTAACCCAATCTAAACAGCGCCTGGAAGAAAAGCTGGGCATTCCCATTCGCTACTTTACCTATCCAGAGGGCAATCACGATGAGCGGGTGGTGGAGGCGACCAAAGCAGCAGGCTACGAGGCCGCGCTGATTATGGATAACTGGGAAGGCCAGTTTGCGGGTCGCTCTGAAGATTTGCTAACGCTGGAGCGGTTTGGGGAATCTCGCTTTGATGAAGTGATCGAGACGGCTTGGGGCGGACCGCCGCTGGTGAATGGTGCAGCACCAGCGCTGGATTTGACCAGTCCGATTGTGCGATCGCAGGTGGATATTGACGAGGTACCGATGACGCTGATTGCAGGCGGACGACTGAAAACAATTCATGCGGACAGTCGCTACCCGCTGACAGAAATTGTCGCCGATTCGAATGTGGTGGCGGCGGTAGATGGCACGTTTTTCTCGTTAGAATTTCTCGATTCGAACATTATGATTGGGCCTGTGCTGGGTCAAAATTCTGGAGAATTTCATCCGGGTAGCGCGGGGGATATTGACAAGCTCACAGGCAGACCGCTGGTTTTAGTCGGTCCTCAGTCGATTCAGTTTATTGCGTTCGATCCTGACAAGCACAATACGCTAGAGGGCATTCAAGCTGAGATGCCAAACGTGACCGATGCTTTCGTTGGCGCAGCGTGGCTAGTACGCGACCAACAGCACCAGTCTGCATCAACGTTTAAAAACCTCTTTGCCTACGAAGAAGCGCGGTTTCGAGCCTTTTGGGGAATCAACCACTTGGGCCAGCCAGTGGTAGGCGCCACCCAGGCCCAAGTCGATTCCGTAGGGTTAGGTCAGCGACTCGCTCAGGCAGGATTTCAAACGGCGGTGATGCTGGATTCTGGGCTGAGTACCTCACTGGTGTATGAGGGAGAGTCGCAGATGATATTTGAATCGCGGCCAGTGCCCCACGCGCTGGTATTGGTACCGGAAGCCTGTGAGGGAGAGGGTTATGAGATTGGGCAGGTACCGTAGGAGAAAGACGAGGAGAAAAAAGAAGGGAAGAGTCGTGAAGTTTGCGGTCCTGGCAATCGGTTTAGGGTGGGTGGTGTCAGGCTGTACGAGACCGGCGGCGCCTTCAGGAGAATCATCGACTGGGCAACCGGCTGACACAGCTGAAACAACAGAGACCGTGGAAAAGAGAGAAACAGCGTCTTCTCCACTGGGTGAGGGGATAGTTGTTTCGGATGAGGATAGGGCGATCGCAGGAGAGTTGCGTCAGGCAGGGCTGGACTATCGGGCCGAGGGGCAATACGAGGATGCGATCGCAGCGCTAGAGAAAGCTGTTGAAACAGACCCTGAAAGTGTGTCTGGGCATGTCATTTTGGGCTGGACACTACACTTGGAGAAGCGCGCAGATGAAGCAACAAAGGTGTTAGAGACTGCTAGATCGCGCTGGCCGGAGGAGGTTTCGCTGCTGAATGCGTTGGGAATCGTATATTTGGTGGGAGGTAAACTGGAGAAGGCGGTTGAGACCCATGAACAGGCAGTGACGCTTAACCCAGAGAATGAAATTGGTCATTACAACTTGAGCCTAGCCTACCAGCGGCTGGCCGAGCCTGGAACAGCCATAGAACACGCCGAGCGGGCAACAGAGCTAGAACCGTTTAATCCGCATCCGTGGGTGGCGCTGGCGATCGCTCACCAAAGTAATGATGACGCTGAACAGGCGAGTGCGGCCTACCAGCAGGCGACGGCGCTAGAAAGTGGATATCTATACTCGGATTTTTTAGGTCATCTAGAAACGGCGGGGTTTAGCGCCGGGCAGATTGAAGAAACTGAACAGTTGCGACAGGCTGTTGTTGAGTAGGGTTGTTTTGGACAAGGTAGGCGCGGGTGGAAAGCTCGACCGGACCCTACCAAATGAGACGAAGGCCCTGAGATTCTAAGTGGGTATGCAGTTCGGGCATTTTTCCGGTGGGGACAATGTCGGCAGGGGTGAGGGGCTCTGATTGTTGAGTGAGCCAGCCTGCGATCGCACCTGCTGCCGAGCCAATGCCCCACTCACCGTAGTGCACCCGAGTCGCCGCATTGACGATGTGGGTAACGGCGATGGCTTTACCACCGATGAGAAGATTATCTACGCCCTGCGGAATGAGACTTTCTATGGGGACTTGGATAGGAAGCACAACAAATTCTTGGGCCGGGGCGCTAGTCGCTTCACCGGAGGGCTCCCAGTTGCGATAGCGACAGCCATGTATATCGAGGTCGTAATGATTGACAGCGACGACGGTATCACTGAAGTCTCGCCCGCCCGGGAGGTCGCTGCGAACATCGGCTTCGCGAAGAAAGAAGGGATCTTGCCCTGGGATAGCGCGACCTAGAATGCGGCGTCCTTCTCGGATGTAGGGAGTCATACTGAGGCCAGAAAGGGTGCCCATGGGGGCGGCTTCGCCAGAGAGAAACGTCAGCGGAAAGTCTGGCTGAGACTGCGTTTCTAGCAGCCACTCGGCAAAAAGGAAAGCGCGATCTTCGGCGTGACCGAGAGCAACGGTTGAGAGGCCGCCCATCCAGTTTTGCCGCTGTCCAGCAGCATCGATGTCGGTAGCCGTCATCACCAGCGGCGGGTTCATGATGCCCCAGTCGTTACCTGGATTCCAGTTCACCAGGGTCAGGTCACCTAGAACGGGGGTGCTAATGAAAGGGTCATTTTTGGTGAGGCTGACCATGCGGCGATAGTTAAAAAAGCTGCGGCCTGAGAAAACGGGGGTGCTGCCCAGGGAAAAGTCGCGGCGATGTTCTGCTCGGCTGTAGGTGGGCTGGTGTTTTTGTAGCTGGGTGAGGCTGGTGGTGTTGTCATTGTGGAGTGCGATCGTAAAAGGATAGGTAAAGGCCTGAGTGCAGTCAGGATTGTCTTCTGGGGCGGCATTGACTTCGCCAGTGGTGGCCACAGAGTCTGAACCGAGCCGATGGGGTAGGTCGGCCCAGCCAATGAGTTCGCCCGTATCGGTCGCATCTATCACCCAGAGCGACTTGCCCTCCGGTGCCTCTAGCCTCAGCGGGACTTTCTCAAACGCTTCATCGGCAGACCAGGCATACCACTGGGCCAGTTCCTGGGAGAGCCGTCCAGCGGGCACGTAGTCTGCGCGCCTAGGGCGGCGCCGTACGGCATGAATAGCCGTAATGTTTTTTCCTGCCGCGTCGAAAGTTGCGCCCTTGAAGGCTGTTTCTGTCGTCCACTGGCTCTCAGGGGCGAGCTGAGCGGCCTGTTTCAGCCACTGCTCAGCAGCCGCTGCACCCGCCTCAGGGGGAAAGCACAAATGACCCACCCAGCAGGCATTGGTATCAGACACCTTTAGATTGGCCGGTGTGTTCAGCCAGCCCGGCAGCCGGATAGGTTGTTGTTCAATGACTTGCTTAAAGTCTTTCCAGGGCTGGGCGTAATTTTGGTCGGCGCGCATGGTCAGCGACTCATCGACTGCCGACACACCCTGGCTGCTAATCTGCCCGCCCAGCCAAGGCGTCAGCTCAATGAGGCAGGTCGTCGCGCCCGACTTCATGGCTTCTGCCGCTGCCGCAACGCCCCCTAGAGAGCCGCCGACAACGACCACTTCACAGGTCCATATCTGCTGCGCTTCGGGCAGTGGTGAGAGAACTGGGCGCCCATTTAGTACCTTGCCTTCCGCATCGGTCAGCGGTGAGTCGACCAACAAATTGTCGGTGCGAACAGGGGTAGCTGTAGGCGACTGACAGCTCACAACGAGACCAATAGCCGCCGCGAAGGAGGTCGCACGAGCAGCAAATCTTAGGCGACTCAATTGGCAAAACACTGGAACGGAAGCAATGCAATCATAAATATGTCAAGACAGCTGTGCCGGGGCAAACAGAGGGCCAAAGCACACAGAACGATCAGCCAACGTTCACTACCTGAAAGTACTGCGTTGTGCTCAACGATAAATTAAGAGCTGATTAAAGCATGGATAGTATTATCCTTTTGCTAGATCTTGAGGCTAATTCCATATCTTTCCTTGCCAAATCTATATTTCTTAATCACGATTATCACGACAGGCTACCCGTCCAAAAATATATTCAAAACATATTCAAATTCCTATGAAAAGAACAATCGGAGTGTTCATACCTAGGGCAGACATCAACGATAAGCCACCGTTCTCTGAACCGCCTTTTGGCATACAAACATCCCTATGCCAACGCATCGTCAGAGAAAATCAATCGCTTGATGTCACTTTTGTTTTCTTCACGCTGGCACATTGGCAACCTGGATCGTTAGAAATCGACGCCCTAACCTTTGACGGCGAGTCCTGGCATGCCCTCCACACCCCCATTCCGCCGGTAGTTTACGACCGATACTTTTCTCCAAAGGGCAAAGCGAAGGCAGCAAAGGCGTTTCGCAGTTTCTTAAAGGAGAATGGTGTTGTCTTCACAACACCACACGAACTCACTCGGCTGACTATCAATAAGCGCAAATTCAACCGGTTTCTAGAGAAGAACGCAATCCCCTGCCTAAGGACCATTGCCTTTAAAGATCTCTCCGAAGAGAGCTTACAGTCTATGCTTCGCAAGAGCGGCACCCTCTACCTCAAACCCATCACGGGGATGAAGGGTATGGGCATTGCCGTTGTCGAAAAGATAGCCTCCCATCGCTATCTTCTCCATCTCTCTTCGGAAGAAGTCCTCACCCTGGAAACTGACTGTCTACTTGAGACTTTGAAGGAAACTGGCCGGTTTAAGCGGTATATCGCCCAAGTAAACGCGAATGCTCATCCCTTTGAAAGTTCTCCCTTCTTTATTCGGGTCTTGGTACAAAATGTATGCGACGGCAAATATAGCGTTACCGGTATGCTGGCTAGAGTCGGTGCCCAAAAAGCTTGGACAGCAATTCCCGGCCAGGGTGAAAGAGCGATTCCGCTTGCCGATTTAGAAACTTACTACCGAGATACCTACCAAAAAAACATTTTTGAAGAACGCGACAATATCGAGAGAATGTGCCTGCAGTGTTGTTATCATCTGCATGAAGAATTTGGGGACTTTGCCGAATTGGCCTTCGATGTCATTCTCACCCGCGAGCATGGGCCTGCGATTTTGGAAGCTAACTCGAAGCCAGGGCGAGCTATCTTCAAGCTCATCGTCCGAACTTACCCAGAAGGGTCACAGGCACGTGCTTACTACCAGGCCGTAGTCAGCGAGAGTCTTCAAAAGCTTGGAAAGTTTGCCTTGTACAGACTCAACCAAGTTGAAGCCAGACAAAAGCTCCTATGCGCCACTATCTAATCTCCAAACCTTTTCGCCAACAGCTCAATCTGTTGATTTGTCTGCTGAGTCTGTGTTTTGTACTGGGCTTTGCGGCCTGTAGCCGTACCGATGGGCCCGACGGACCCCAAGTAATGCCCCGCACCGTTCGCATTGGCTACCAAGTGATTCCAAACGTTGGGCTGCTCGCAAAGAATCTGAAGCTGGCTGAAAGGAAGTTTCCAGATGTGCATATTTCTTGGCAGCCTTTTTCTGCGGGGTGGCGGGTGAATGCTGCCATGCTCGAAGATGAGATTGATATTGGTATGGTCGGATCTATTCCGGCGGCGACGGCGATCGCACAAGGTCTCCCCATCCAGGTCTACACCATTCACAACATCATCAATGAAAATGAAGCACTCGCGGTGAAAAACACCGCCAGCATCGGCAAGATAGCCGATTTGCGCGGGAAAACGATTGCGGTGCCCTTCGGATCGACCAGTCACTTTAGTCTGCTATCAGCGATCGCCCAATCCGGAATCAATGCCGACGAGGTGACCATCCTCGACATGGGCATATCGGAGCTAACCACAGCTTGGGACCGCGATACGATTGACGGCAGCTTTGTGTGGCAAACCACCCTTTCCCAGCTGCTAAATGACGATGGCAGCGTTTTGATTACGGCAGGAGAGGTGAGCGAAGCAGGCGCACTGACCGCAGACCTTGGAACGGTCAGCAACGAGTTTATCTCCACCTATCCCCAGTTTTTGACAGACTTTGTCACGGTGTTGGATGATGCGGTGCAGTTTTATAGAGAGACGCCTAGAGAGGCGGCTAGTGCGATCGCAAGAGAGGTGGGGTTTTCTGTAGAAGATAGCTTAGCAGCGATGAACGAGCTGGTTTGGCTCACCTCAGAAGAACAGTCGTCAGCAGAATACATGGGAAGCCCAGACGACCCTGGCGACGTAGCACAAATGCTTAAAAACTCTGCCGACTTTATGGCAACGCTAAAAGCCATTCCCCCCGCGCCGGACCTCGCAATCTTCGAAGACGCTCTACATGAAGACGCTCTACATGACAACCGCGCTCCCCGAACTCGGGGGCTGGGGGGCGATGCAACCGTCCTGTTTTATTGACAGTTTTATTAGATCGACTTACTCAGTGCTCAATCAGGGCCAGCCCTGGTCAATCTCCGTCGTGACCTCTTTGGCCGATTGGCCACTCACAAAATTCACCATACCTCTCCAGAAAAGGTCACTCCCCACATAGCCCGGCATGAGGTCAGAGCCATCGAAACGCACGACCTCCGCATCCGCCAGAATCTGAGCAATCGTCTGGGTGACGGGGTCTGGATATGCATCGAGGGGAACATCTTTTTGAGGGGAGATGAAGCCACCTAACCCCGCCCAAATTCGGTGAGGGGTAGGGGTCGCCAGGTACCGCATGAGAGCGGCAGACTCAGGCGTATGGTTAAACATCACAATGGTTTCACCCGCGATGAGCAGCGGCGTACCAAATTTTTCTTCGATGGGGGGTAGCAAAAAAACGTCATAGTCTACCCTAGGAGTCTTATCTTCTGGGAAGAAGTTGGCGATGAAGTTTCCCTGGCGGTGGAGATAGCAGTCTGGCGGATTGTTGAAAATGCCTAGAGCCGATTCGGCATAGCCTGTTTTGACCACGTTTTCAGGTCCACCGTCCACGTATTTTGGCTTGTTGATCAGTTTGCCAAATTCTTCGAAAGCGGCCAGCACAGGAGGGGAATCGAAAGGAATCTGATGGTTTATCCACTGGCTGTAGGTTTCAGGCCCCGCCATGCGCAGAAGAATATCTTCTATCCAGTCTGTGCCGGGCCAGCCGGTAGCAGCGCCGCTTTCTAGGCCAACGCACCAAGGCGTACCGCCATCAGCCACGATGCGATCGCTGAGTGCCATCAGCTCAGGCCAAGTTTTAGGAATGTCGTAGCTTTTGGCTTCGAAGGCGGTCGGGCGATACCACACAAGGCTTTTGACAGAGACACGGTTCCACAAGCCATAGATTTCACCATCGACCTCGCCTAGGTCTAGCCAAATGTCTGAATAGGCCCGTCTTAGGGTATGAATATCTACGGCTGCTGTGATGGGTACGAGCTGCCCATCTGTAGCTAAGTCACGCATCAGACCCGGCTGCGGCAAAATCGCCAAATCAGGTTTGTTGAAAGCAGCTATTCGCATCTGCAACAGACTATTAAAGTTGTTCTCAAATTCTAAGACGACATCAATGCCCGTCTCTTCTTCGAAAGGGAGAATCGTTTTTTCAAATTTTTCTTGTTCTTCTGGGGGAAACTGCCCAAAAATCGTTACGCGCCCAGGTGTGCGCTGACCAGCAAACTGGGCCAAAGCCGAAGACCTAGCGTCTGGAGAATCGGCGCAGGCAGATAGGCCAAACGTAGCAATCAGCAATAGACTCGCGACGGGGAGAGACTGCTTACCAGTAAAGCAATGGAAAAACATAGGCACCGAACATTTTACAAACGGCAGACTGACTAAACAGCAGACTTATGCGGCGACGCTTACTTGCGCGGCGCAGGCCCTAGCTCGTGCCCTCGCTTCATCGGTAGTCTCACCTAGCGCTAGGGCCACGCCCATTCGCCGATTCTGGTAGGCCCTAGGCTTGCCAAATAGTCGTAGCTGACTGGTCGGCACGCTCAAGGCCTCTGCCACGCCGCTAAACCTAGGATTCTCCGTTGCCTGCTCCGCCAAAATCACCGCCGACGCCCCCGGACGAATCAGCTCAATATCGCCGATAGGCAAGCCCAAGATCGCCCGCACGTGCAGCGCAAACTCCGATTGGTTCTGGCTGACCATCGTCACCATGCCCGTATCGTGGGGGCGCGGGCTCACCTCGCTAAAGTAAACCGTCTGGGGCTGCTCGGCAGATCCAGCGATAAATAGCTCTACGCCAAATAACCCCCATCCGCCGAGGGCTGCCGTCACCTTTTGGGCCATCTCTTGGCAAGTCTTCAGCGTATCTGGATGCAGCGCGCAGGGCTGCCAAGATTCGCGATAGTCTCCATCTTTTTGCACATGGCCGACCGGTGGACAAAAGTGAACTCCCGAGGCAGACTGCACCGTAAGCAAAGTAATCTCTGTTTCAAACGTCACAAACCCTTCAACAATTACCCGCGCTTCCTCACCCCGGCCCGCTTCAAAGGCATACGTCCAAGCAGGTTCAATTTCATCTTCTGTATGCACGCTGCTCTGCCCCTTCCCCGAAGAACTCATGACAGGCTTCACCACACATGGCAAGCCAATCTCTTCTACAGCCTGCCGATACTCTTCGACAGTCGCCGCGAAGCGAAACGGCGAGGTGCGCAGGCCCAGTTCGTCGGCAGCGAGGCGGCGGATGCCTTCTCGGTCCATGGTGAGGTTGGTGGCCTTGGCCGTGGGAATTACTCGCCAACCCTCGCTTTCGAGTTCGATGAGGGTTTGGGTTGCGATCGCCTCCACCTCCGGCACAATCAAATCGGGCTCGATTTCTAACACCAATGCCCGCAATGCCTCCGCATCAAGCATGTTTGTTACAAAGCTGCGATGGGCAAACTGCATTGCCGGTGCATTTTCATACGCATCGACAGCAATCACTTCTATGCCTAGGCGCATTGCCTCCAATGCGACCTCTCGGCCCAATTCACCAGAGCCCAACAGCAAAAGCCGCTTGGCACTTGCGCTCAGTGGCGCTCCCCATGGCGCTCCCCATGCTCCCTGGGAAACATCGGACCGAGAAACCGTGGCGCGAGAAAAAGAAGTGCTCATATCGTGGACTGCCAAACAGAGAAAACGTGATGTCAAATGCATCCCTATCCTCTCAAATTAATGTCCACTTTGCGGCCCATAGCGCGGTTGACCCGTCCGGTGGCAAGCCGGGAAGTACTCAACTCCGCACAGCTTAAATGTAATTTTATTGCTGAAATCTGGGCAGTCTAGGGGCGAAATTCGGATCTTTTCCCTT
>JBCBIK010000100.1:0-19396 GCA_038524545.1 Cyanobacteria bacterium J06623_4
TTCATAAATAGAACTGCTGTGGTGTGTGCAAGGACACATTGTGAACGCTATAATGGTTAAGCTCTTGACTATCCTGGTTAAGAGTGCACTAGCCAAGTGCAATAACAAAGCACCTGGGGCTGAAACGGTTTCGACGTTTTAACGAAAGTCGCAGTGTGATGCAGGTCAAGAGTGAGTCTACTCTTGTAAATAAAGGCTCAAACTTAAAGATACATGCAAACGACATCGTACCTTTTGCTCGTAAGCGCGCTCTTGTAGCTGCTGCCTAAACACCTCTTACAGGTTCGAGCGTCTGAGTTGTGACTCCGTTAATCACCTCGGACTAAACCCCCAACGGATGCGTCAGCAAACTTTCTTCGGTGGGTGCGCTGACTAAGACTTTCATCGAAGCATCCTGTATCCGGGATAATGGATAACTCCCGCCTTGAGGGTTAGAAAGGCTATACCTGTGAATGAGCGCGGCGTGATTACTTAAAGCGGACACGGGTTCGACTCCCGTCAGCTCCATAAGTAAAAAGTAAGCAAAAAGGACTCCAACCTTGCGGTGGAGTCCTTTTTGCTTTTTTTGTGTGCTTCGGTGGTGACGTAGACAGGTTTTGAGGTCTGTCAGCCTACATGAGTGTTTTGATAGCGGCTGTGACTAATACGGCACTTACCAGATAGAACACCCCAACCACCTGCAGCTCTGTCCAACCTGACAGTTCGAAATGGTGGTGGAGCGGCGCCATTTTGAAGAGGCGTTTGCCTTTGCCGTCGGGTCCTTTGGTCGCTTTGTAGTAGCTGACCTGCAAAATAACGGAGAGAGTCTCTGCGAAAAAGAGTAGCGTGACAATGAGTAGACCAAACAAATTGCCGCTCAAGATGCCGACTGCAGCCAAAGCGCCGCCGAGCGCCAGTGAGCCTGTATCACCCATAAAGACTTTGGCCGGATTGCGGTTGTGAACCAAGAAGCCAAGACACGCACCGCTCAGTGCCGCACAAAAAACCATGAGATCTGGGTGCGTAGGCCCTACCAGGACGCCTAGGCCAAATAGCGAAATCGCACCGGCGCCACCCATTAGGCCATCGACACCGTCTGTCAGGTTAGTGGCGTTGCTCTCTGCTACCAGTACAAATCCGGCCAAGGGCCAAAACAGGAATCCTAGGGGAAGTACCCATCCAAAGGGCATCGAGACGGTCGTGATATCTGCTGACTGTGTGGACAATGCCCAAAGGCAGAATGCGATCGCAAACCCCACCTGCAAAATTAGCTTCATTCTCGGTGAGATGCCTTTATTAGAGCGGCGACGCATCACCTGCCAATCGTCTAGCCAGCCAATGAGACCGTAGGCGAGCGTCATCAGGCTCACACCCAGCACCATGGGTGAAAACCCAGTCCAAATGACAGCTACCAACACAGCTACCGGAATAAAGAAAATCCCTCCCATCGTAGGCGTTCCTGCTTTCTTTAGATGGGCTTTAGGGCCGTCTTCTCGAATAAACTGAGCTGCCTTTAACCGTTTCAAAATGGGCAGTGCCACACCACCCGCCAATGCTGATAGGACCGTTCCGGCGATCAGCGGCCCAGTGAGCTGAGCGCCCAGCCCCACACTTCGTCCAACCTCACGACCCGTCGCTAGGTCAAACCCAATGGCCGAAACTAGCAAACCAACTGCCAATATGCTGGACAGTTTTATCCCTGACAAACCAACAGACTTTGATGAAAACCTTGCGTCCACAACTTCAATTCCTTCACTTACCACACACCTTTCCCAAATTTCACTGGAACTTTACTTTGTAAACACAAGTTAAATGCACACAAACGAAACCCAGTTAAATCAGTCATGTCAGCGAGTTGGGGACTAGCTGACATGACCCTTCTTCTACCACGATTGCCCATTGTTTCAGTTGCTAATTTCAATCGACAATTTCAAACACCTGAGTTCAAACTGCCAACTTCAAATTGCGAATTTCAACCTTAAAGTGTGCAAGGTGGCCTTAGTTTGGACATGCTTTCTAAGTATTTACACGTAGAAAGCATGTCCGCGAATATTACGACGGTATACACGGATAACGCGTAAAAGTTTTGCTCTTTCACAGATTTGCGAGACAAACCTGCTGATTGCAGAGCGATGCAGATGGCAACGCAAGCGTCTTGTCAGCTAAGCCTGTAGCTCGCTGCCTTCTCTGCCGTTAGCCCTCATCGTCGTCCAATGACATCTCATCGTCTTCGATGTCATCGTCGTCGTCTTTGTCTTCTGTGCCCATAAGGTCTGCAAGCTCCTCGGGCTCAGGCTCATCTCCCACGCTGTCTACCGGTTCACGGGGAATCAGCCTCCCTGTGCCTTCTAGCCAGTTGAGAATGGAAGAATCACGCTGCAGTGGGATAACGCCAGCAGGCTTTTCCCGAGGAAGTTGACTGACGGATGGATTGTAGTTGTCGCTCATTAAGCTGAAGTTGCCAAATAGGCTAATTAGGTGTCACTCATCAAGGACAGTCTGCTAGTAACTACAGCAGCCGTCCGTAGGTATCCGTATATTCTTTGACCGCCAAAGGTTAAAATGCGCCGCTAGGACACAGGACTAAGCTTAGGGCCTAAGAATATATAATTGAAAATTAGCTAAGAAATTTCACGGATAGGGCCTTGCCTGTAGTTTTTAGAAGACTCGCTTCTTCAGCGCTACATTTAAGGGCTTATATTTCAAAGCTTGTAGATTTGTCCGTAGGTGCAGATGGTTGCCCATCCAAGCATCGATTCGGTTCGGTTAACTTGGAATGCTGACATTACACTACCATCGCATTAATTACATCGAATAGTAAATAGTGTCAATCTCTGCCAAATATTTCTTATCTTTCTCTCCCTGAGTGATCTTTTAACGGGTGTGTATTCCCAGCAAAACTATGCTGAGCAAAATTGATTTAAAGAATGCGGTCGCTGCTAAAAACCGTGGCATCCTTGCAACCGAAGCCGACAGGCAGGTGATTGCTAGTATCATTGCCCGGGTTGAAGATACCAATCCTACGCCAGAGCCACTGTCGGCACCCGAGCTTTTGGCAGGTGATTGGCGCTTGCTGTACACCACCAGTCAAGAATTGCTGGGGATAGACCGGGTACCGCTGGCGTCGCTGGGCAATATTTATCAGTGCGTTCGCCCGAAGCAGTCTCGCATTTACAACATTGCAGAAGTGAAGAGTCTACCGCTATGTGAGGGGCTGGTTTCGGTGGTCGCGAGCTTTTCGCCTGCCCCTGCGGAGTGGCCTGTGGCATCTGCTAGTGGCAGTAGCACCTCTGCGAGCGGAGCCAGTGGTGGCTCTGTCGCCGTTGCAGCGCTCTCTACTTCCAAGGTCAATGTCAAGTTTGAGCGGGCAGTTTTTGGGCTGCAGCGAGCGCTGGGCTATACCGGTCCGGCTCAGCACATTCGAAAGCTAGAGACTGCTGAAAGAGTTGGCTTTTTGCAGGGGATAGACTTTAGCATCAGCTCAGATCGCGATCCCGGCTGGCTCAAAATCACCTACCTAGATGAGGATTTGCGGATTGGCCGAGGCAATCAGGGAAGCTTGTTTGTGCTTACGAAAGACGCCCCAGGAGGATGACATGCTCCCCCTTTCTCAGAGTCATCTGACGCTGCTAGAGGCTTGCCCTCGCAGGTATCAATATGTCTTTTTTGATGCGCTATTGGGGCCTTCGAGCTATGAGCAGCGCGTGACCACTCAGTGGGGTAATCAGTTTCACCTACTGATGCAGCAGGCGGCTCTAGACTTACCTGTGGGTGTGATCGCACCAGCGGATACGGAGCTGGCAGACAGCCTGCAGGCCCTCTCGCAGGCAGCTCCCGACGTCTTTGCCCATTTACCAACGGCCTCAGCGGTCACACCCGAGGCTAGTGAATCATCTGGCAGCTTTAGCCAGAGCGAACATCGGCGCACGCTCAGCTTCAACGGCTATCTGCTGACGGTGATTTATGACTTGGTAGTATTTTCAGAGAGAGACCCTGAGACAGCTTCTGAAAATACGCAGGTTGCACAAGGTACGCAAAAGAAGGGCGCTTCAGGCAATACCTCAACCGACGGCAGTGGCCATATCTTCGATTGGAAAACCCATCAAAAGCCCCCACCAAAGGCCTGGCTAGCGAATGATTGGCAGACCCGGCTCTACCGCTACGTGCTCTGCGAGACGACAGACCTCAGCCCAGAGCAGATTTCGATGACGTATTGGTTTGTCCGTCCGAGCAGTCGTGATAGCCAGCAGTCCTCTCAGCCGACCAGCTATCGGTTTGACTACTCTCAGCTGGCCCACGACCTTACCCGTCAGGATCTGCAGCGGCTGACTGACCAGCTGACATCGATGAGGCAGCAGGCTAATTTTCCTAAGGTTTCTATCGAGAAGGGGCTGTGCGATCGCTGCCCGTACAATGTGCGCTGTGACCGCAGCGATCGCGCCTTTCCCCAAGACCCTAGCCGTTTATTGAAGGCTGCCAGTCAGCTAACGGCGGACAGTGCCCAGGAGGTCTCTTGGTGACTTGGCCTACCCAATAGCGATATCCTGAATCATCTAGCCGTCAGCTTCAAAGAAGTCAAAGAATAAAGAGAACGTAAAAAAGCCAACGCCTGAAATAATGCGAACAATTCCCGCATTTCAGCTGTCAGATCCTTGAATGCTAGCCCTTGCTGCCGGGCTCCCCTCCTATGGAAGCACCCTTCGAAATTACGCTGCAAATTGTCCTCACCGTTCTAGCAGGGATTTCTGCGCAGGTTGTGGCTGCTTACCTAAAGCTGCCGAGCATTATTCTCCTGCTGATTTTTGGGATTGCGCTGGGTACCGACGGGCTGAGCTGGATCGCGCCGCAAACTTTGGGCGTTGGGTTAGAAGTGATTGTTTCACTTTGCGTTGCCCTCATCCTGTTTGAAGGTGGGCTCAACCTTGAGCTAAAAGAGGTCGGTAAGGTGTCGGGTAGCCTCCGCAACCTGATTACCATTGGCACGTTTATCACGCTGCTGGGCGGTGGCATGGCGGCCCACTGGCTGGGCGAATTTCCCTGGTCTATTGCTTTTTTGTATGCGTCTTTGGTGGTGGTGACGGGGCCGACGGTGGTGACCCCTCTGCTTAAGCAGGTGGGCGTAGAGCGCAAGGTTGCCACCCTGCTTGAAGGTGAAGGGGTGTTGATTGACCCGGTAGGCGCTATTCTCGCCGTGGTCGTGCTCGATATTATTCTCAACGGCGCTGCCGATCCGGCGTCTGTCTTGGGGGGGCTGCTAGCGAGGCTGGGTATTGGCGTCGTTATTGGCGGTGTGGGTGGCGCGCTGATGGCACTCTTTTTGAGGACGGCCAGCTTTCTCTCTGAGGAATTGCGCAATCTGGTCGTTTTGGCTGGGATATGGGGGCTATATGGCCTCGCTCAAAGCGTTCGAGGAGAGTCGGGACTGATGGCAGCGGTGGCTGCTGGGATCGTCGTTCGCGCCATCTCGATTCCAGAGGAGAGGCTGCTAAGACGATTCAAGGGGCAGCTGACTATTTTTTCGGTGTCGGTGCTGTTTATTTTGCTGGCTGCCGATTTGTCGATCGCCAGTATGTTTGAGTTGGGTCCGGGCTCTATTCTGACGGTTTTAGTGCTGATGTTTGTGGTCAGACCGCTGAACGTGATTGCCTGCACGCTCAATAGCGATCTCAACTGGCGACAGAAGGCCTTTATGAGCTGGATTTCGCCTCGGGGTATTGTGTCAGCTTCGGTTGCTTCTTTGTTTGCCATCTTGCTGACTGAGCGCGGGATCAACGGGGGTGACTCCATTAAGGCACTCGTGTTTTTGACCATTATCATGACGGTTTTTGCCCAGGGGCTAACGGCGCGTAGCCTAGCTCAGGTGTTGGGCGTTACGTCATTGAGTGCGACCGGCGTGGTGATTGTGGGCTGCAACCCGCTCGGTTTGACGATTGGCCGCTTGTTCAAGGGCCGGGGTGAATCGGTCGTGGTGATTGACACCGACGAGGCAGAAGCTGAAAAAGCTGCCCAGGAAGGCTTTGAAGTGTATGTTGGTTCGGCAATGAATGGCGAAATTTTAGAGGAGGCGGGATTGAGTTCTATTGGTACCTTCTTGGCCATTACTAACAATGGCGAAGTTAATTCTGTGATCGCTGAGCGGGCGCAGGAGGAGTTTCAGCCGCCTCGGGTGGTTGCGGTGCTACCAAGAACCGAGTCCAGTGAATCAGACACGCACAATCGGGGCGACCTGAGAACGCCTAGATTTCCGGTTAAGCAGTGGAACACCTTTATTCAAGATGACGCGGTGCAGACGGGAACCTATGACTTTACAGAAGATGCCCTTGAGCTGCAGCGCGACCAGGTGAATAAGCTGATTCGAGAGGGCGACATGATTCCGCTGATCGTTGAGCAAAAGCGTAAGGAGCAAAAGAGTAAGGACCAGAAAGGAAAGGTCGAGGTTGCCCTCGGCGAAACGGCCTGGCAAGCGGGCAGTCAACTCACCTACTTACTGCATGACCCAACGCCGCAGCTGATCAAGCGACTCTCGGGGACTCGCAAGCCTTCTCGGCAAATCGTGAAGCCGACTAAAGAAGCCGCTAAGCCACCTGCCGCGAGAGAGGGTGCTTCCCGTATTCCTCCTGTTCCAGGTGCGATCGCAGCCCAATCAGAAAGTGTGGAGGCAGAGACGTCAGACCTAGGCAGCGATGCGATACGTCCCACAGAAAAAGAAGAGGCTCAAAAGGGGCTAGACGATAGAGGCGCTATTGCTTAGTACGCCTCCTCAGGGCATTTCAGGGCATTGAGGGAATTAAGGGCTGAAGATGTACTTGGCTATGAAGATAGCTGCGAGCACCCAGGCAATCCAGCTCACTTGGTTGGCCTTGCCTTGGCATAGCTTAATAAGCGGATAGGTGACGAGCCCTGCTGCCAGGCCTTCTGCAATCGAAAAGCTCAGGGGCATAATCAGTAGGGTCAAAAAGCTGGAAATGGCCTCTGCCGGATCGTCCCAGTTTATATAGCGAATACCTGCCAGCATGAGGCTACCCACAATGATCAGCGCCGGAGCGGAGGCAAAGTCGGGAATGCCTGCCAGTAGCGGAATGAAAAAGGTAGAGATAACGAAGAGCAGGGCAATAACGACAGCCGTTGCCCCGCTGCGCCCACCTTCGGCGATGCCGGCAGCCGACTCGATGTAGGTCGTCACAGTGGAGGTGCCTAGGACGGCGCCAGCTGTCGTGCCGACGGCATCTGCCATCATGGCTTTTTCTGAGCCCGGAAACCGGCCCGCTTCATCGATGTAGCCGGCTCTGCTGCCTAGGCCTGCAAGGGTGCCGACCGTATCGAACAAGTCGACAAAAAGTAGGACAAAGATGATGTTAGCGGCGTCCCAGAGATTGAGTCGCCAGAGGGCGCTGAGCCCTGAAAACGCTTGCCCAAACAAATCGACGGGCAGCAAAGGGGTTGCAATCAGGCCGGTGGGCCAGTCGGCAGCACCGAAGCCCCAGGCAAACAGCGCCGTCGCTAAGATTCCCCAGAGCAGCGCCCCGGTCACTCGTCTGGCAATCAGCGCAGCGGTGATCAGAGTGCCGAGTAGCGCGATCGCACTTTTTCCTGTCTGAAAGTCACCCAGCCCGGTCAGCGTCGCTTCGTTGGTGACAATCAGGCCCGCATTTTGAAGGGCAATGTAGGCAATAAATAGGCCAATGCCACCGGTCGTAGCGTGTTTGATGCAGTCGGGAATGGCCGCAATAATCTGCGATCGCACGTTTGTAACGGTCAGCAGAATAAAAATGAGACCTTCGATAAAGACGGCGCCTAGCGCGGCTCGCCAGTCCACACCGAGACCTAGCACCACAGCAAAGGTAAAAAAAGCATTGAGGCCCATGCCTGGCGCTAAGCCAAAGGGCAGCTTGGCGTAGAGGCCCATGATGGTCGTTGCGATCGCCGCTGACACGGCGGTTGCAATCACCAGCTCGTCAAAAAGATCGCCGGAGGTCTCTAAGTAAATAGCATTCGATAAGATGCCTGGATTGACCACCAGGATGTAAGCCATGGTGACGAATGTCGTGACACCGGCCAGGATTTCTGTTCGCCAGCTGGTGTTTAAGCGTTGAAATTCGAAATAATCAGCGGCTTTTTGAGGCAGTGAATTTGACGGTGCACCATCCATAATTTAGGTAAACCTACGGTATGTACTCTAGAATATCGGCAGAATTCCCCGCATGCACTGAAAGGTTAGGCAAATTTTATCCAAAGCCTAAGCTCAATCAAACGGTGTCGGTTAGCTTGTAGTCTCTTGGCACTTCGCTTACTCCAGCCACTGGCACCACTTCCCAACCACTGCCTGCGAGCCGTACCACTGTCCGTTCGTGCGCGGTGAGTGCAAGACGTCTTCTAGTGTGATGTTGGTGGCGCCCACCAAATGCGCTGCTTTAATCGGTACAACGCCATCTCCCCAGAGCGCGCCATCGCCCGCCGTAAGCTTGTAGCTATTGAACGTAAACCAATCTGATCGCTTGCCTTCGACTGCTTTCCCGGCGATGCAAACGTACTTAATATCGTCATAAAAGGCCCCTGGATAGGTTTTGTTGACAAACTCCAGGTTCCGCCGAGTCCAGCGTTCCTGGCTGTCGTGGGGGGTTCCCAGGGTTACCAGAGTTTTGACGTGGCCTCGGGCGGGGCGGGGTAGGGTGCGATCGCGATCGCTCGGGTGAATATCGTAGGGAAACTCACCGATGTATATGCGGGCAATCCACCCCCCGGCTGAGTGACCGACGATGTTGATCTCATTGCAGCTATGGTCGACCATGGCGCGCTGCGCAGTGGCATCTAAAGCCTGAATAATATTAATGACTGAGCGCCCGCCCACGCTGGGTAACCAGTCTCGACGGCGTAAGGGTACCGTCACTGAGGGAAATCCTGCCGCTGCGAGCGCTGCTTCCATCTCTTGGTAAGGCTGGGCGCTTGCCAGATATCCCGGCAAAATAACCGTGGGTAAGGGCATAAAAGGGGCTGTGTCGAAAGGCAGCTTGAAAACGTTGACTGATGTGAGGAGTGACGTTTTCTTCTTCAAGACTTTTTAAAGTCATAGTATTACCTTATACCCTCGCTGACACACTGTTTTGCACAATCCAAATGTCCGTGTTTCGGAATCTCAATTCGCTGCCTCAAATTCGCTCGGAACGCTCTATGGCCTTGGTGTTGGCCCGGGTGACCCAGAGCTGATTACGGTGAAGTCGCTGAGATATTTGCAGCAGACGCCCGTTGTGGCTTTTCCGACTGGGTTGCAGGGTAAGCCCGGCGTGGCAGAACGCATTATTGAGCCCTGGCTTTCAGCGTCGCAGCAGCGACTGCCGCTGTCTTTTCCGTATGTGCAAGACCCGGATGAGCTAGCGATCGCTTGGCAAGCCGCAGCGAAAACTGTCTGGCCCTATCTGCAGCGGGGCGACGTGGCATTTGCCTGTGAGGGAGACATCAGCTTTTACAGTACGTTTACATACCTATCTCAGAGTTTGCAGGCTTTGCATCCTGAGGTGCGGGTGAGTGCGATCGCAGGTGTCTCTTCACCGATGGCCGCTGCCGCTACATTGGGAATACCGCTGACGTGTCAAGCCCAAAAGCTGGCTATCCTCCCCGCGCTCTACTCGGTAGAACATTTGGAAAATACCCTGGCTTGGGCAGATGTCATCGTACTGATGAAAGTCAGCAGCGTTTATCGCCAGGTATGGCAACTGCTCGCCAAGCATCAGTTGCTCAACAGTAGCTACGTTGTAGAAAACGCTACCCATCCAACGCAAAAGGCTTACATCGGCTTGCAAACTCATCCAGAGCTATCCCTGCCCTATTTCTCAATCATGATTATTCAACGCTGCTGAAGTAGAGACCCGCCGATTTTTATACGCCCAAATTGTCATACACCATAGTTAGCATTTCGACATAAATCGCATACGCTTACAGTAGACTCGGAATACACGCACGTCACCTTACTCGTTCCCTTCCGAGTTCGCCGCCGAACTCCAGAACTCCATGGCCTTTACCGATCGCCTCAAATCAGTCCCCAAGCCCCTCAGTCGGTTTGCTTCTATGTTGAACCCGACTGCAGTTGGCGTTCTGCTGTCGGTGGGTGCCCATGTTGCCATTATCACCTACGGGCCTAGGGCTAATTTTTCCTTTGCTGCGCTGACAGAAGCCGCTCAGCAGGCAGATGCCGAAGAAACGATCGTGCCCCTAGTGCAGCTCACACCCGCAGAGCAAAGTCGGCTACCGAGCTTTGCCCAACCCCGTCGCTCGCCGCCGAACCCCGCCGGGCTGGGCAGCCTTTCCCTCCCACCCGGGCTACCCTCCATTTCTAATTCTCGTATCCTCAGAACGCCAACCGCCGCTCGCCCACTACCCTCTCCCACCACTACCCTCCCCAGACCAACCACGCGCCAAGTCCCCTCTTTTCGGACGAGCATTAACCCATCGGTGCTGCGGCCTAGGCAGCCGGTTAATTTACCGACGGCAAGGCCTGCGCCCAGCGTTTCTGTGATTCCTACCCCATCACCGAGTTCGCCGACAGATGCGCTACCGACCCTAGATCCTGCCGACCCTTCCATTACTGTGCCTGACGATGTTGCAGGTCTTCTACTGCCATCTGGCGACCCGGATGGCAACAACGGTTCTGCGGAGAATGGTGGTACAGCTGCTGATTTGCAGGGCCAGCGACCGGGCCAATCTATAGATGAAGCGCTGCGAGCTCAGGAGGCGGCAGGCCAAGATAGTGACCAGCAGGTCGCCAGTAGCGAAGGTCCTGATTCACCCGCTAGTTCGGCTGAGCCTGGAGATGAGTCAGGTGAGGAAATTGCCGTTGAGCCTGCTGATGTGATTGAGACAGCTCCGGCCCAGGGCAATGCTGATCGTCTGCTGTCTAGCTTTGAGTACGACCCGACTGGCGTAGATGATGTCACCGCCCAAGAAAATCTAGAAGCGTGGCTGATATCTAGCGCTGAAAACAAAGGAGAGGTGAGCACAGGCACCGCTGAACTCACGATTGATTCCAATTTCAAAGTGTGTAAGGAAGTTCCTCCGGCACGTGGTCTGATTGGTGTCATCGTCAATCCGGACGGCACCCAGGAATCTGCTCAAGTGCTGAAGAGTATTGGCTACGACCTATTAAATCGTCAGGCGCTCGATGCGGTTGCCTACTCCGATTTCGGTCAGCCAGAGACGCCGACCCAGTACCAGGTCTCCATTGATGTCAATTACAACCCTGAGGGCTGTGTAGAAGCACTTCCTGAGGGGGCAGAAGCGCCTGCTGCCGAGTAGATTACTGAGGAGAGTAAACAGCTGCCGCGTCATGGCTGTGGATTGATAGCTGTTTTGTCTTCGTGTAATGCATCCACATAGAAACTGACTTCATAAACTTCATACTTCTTTGTTCTCAAGATGCGTTCGAGAGCAGTACCTTTGGAGAGCGCTCTGGAAGTAAAAGATAGCTGAGAAAAGCTTGAAGCCGTTGATGTTAAAGGTCTTCGAGCGATGCTTGTGTGGTGCTTTGCTTATTATTTGTTCACATCTATGGTCGTTTTGTTTAAGCCTCATTACTTTTGTTTGCTAAACGTTCATTAAATGGCGGAATGGCTGAGTGCGGGCTTAAGCTTTATGTAACAAAGTTGCTAAGGCTCAATGGCCCGATTCACATTATGAGAACGCTTCAGAAAAAAGGTCTTGGTCAGTCAATTGGTTTAGGCTTCTTGCTTGCGGTCGGATGTGCTGGCATGGTGGCGTTGATGTCATATGCCGCTTTGTAGAACACCGCAGCCTTGTTAGGCAACATACCGAAAAGCCACCCAAGCCTGAGACTTGGGTGGCTTTTCGGTTACGGTCGCTGAGCCTGCATGCAGGCACTTTACGGGCGGTCTACAGACGCTTAGTCAGCACTTTGCCGTGTGTATCCGTACCACAGCTGCTGAGCAGCGCATACTCAGCTGCAAGTGCTGCCACTCTTTCCGTTTTGCCTGGGCTCGGTCTCCACACTTTCGGGTTGTCGTAGGCGTAGTAGGTCTCGACTCCGTCAATCCCTGCTTCGACAGCGGCCCGAATGAGCGTTCCTTCATCTTGCCGGTAGCGAACAGGGTGGGCCAGTACGGCGATGCCTCCGGCAGCCTGAATTGCTTGGATGACGTGATGAGCTTTGCGATCGCTCCCCCTCGGAGCTGAGCCCTGCAGGTAAGGACGCATGCTTTCATGCCGCGGCCTAAAGGCGTATCCCAAGATATGCACATCTGTCTCTGCTAGGGAGGAGGTGATTTCGATACCTGTCCATAGCTTCGGTAAGGACTTAATCTGAGATTGAGACTTGCCCACCTTCGCTTTCCTGTTCCATCTAGAGGGGTTGTGCCAGCGCCAGTCTTCTATCCACTCTCGGGCACCGTAGTAGCCCTTCACACTGTGGTGGTCAGTAATTGCTATTCCCTTGAGGCCGATGTCGACTGCCTGAGTCATTAGTTCTGCAGGCGTCAATTTCCCATCAGAGCAGTGGGTGTGGATATGAAAGTTGTAGGTTTTCGGGCAGCTTTGCGCACTAATACTCTGTAAAACTTCTTGGAGAAGCAAAGAATCCTGCGTCGCTGTCCGATGGGTGACTCCTATGGTGGAGGCCCGATCAGCAGGACTTGCAGACATAGCTGGGTAATGCTTTATCTATGGGTATAAACCTAATATACCCAAAGTCCCTTCAGGTGGGGGAACTTTACGCATTTTCGCCCACCTTCCTTACATCCGACTGGATATCCGACTGGCCGGGCTCACTAGCGAGCGTAATCAAACAACGTATCTAGATATATGCGTGATGGCGCCTGATCGCCTTCTCGTTGGCCGTTCTGCAGCAAAAACAAGGAAAGGGCTGCTTGGTAAACCCGATCCTGGTCCCAGGTGGGGTGCGTTTCGAGAAAATGCGTGAGAGATTCGTGAAGTTCTTCAGGAATTTCTGCCAGGACGCTGATATTCATTTGCATTGAAAACCTCTAGGTAGTCACTGTACTTCCGGCAGGTAGTCGCAACATTGTGCGCTAGGGGGGGGAGGGTTTGTCAATGATAAAAAAACTTGTCAGTAAGTTTTTTGCTCTTCGCGCTCCAACGAGAAATTAGGATTTTCAGGGATTTTTTGTTTCATTTGTTAATGTTTGGTATGAGTTTTCTCATTTTCGCGGCGACTACTCTCAAAATCCCAAGAAAGGGGTGAACGGGTTGGTTTTTCGTGAAAGCCTGTGGAAAACTTTGTGCACTCTGTGGAAAACTTTTGGTGAATCGGTGGATAACTTGTGGAAAGCGTGCCGATAACATTAAAAAAATAAATTGATACAAAGTGGTTGCTAGGCCGGCTACCCGGTTGCGCTTATTCTCAGGAGCAGCTATTGTTAAACGCCCAAGCCCAAGTTCCCTAAGGGTTTGCTGGCTGCATATCTTCTAGAACCAAAACCGCTTTCCCTCGATAGCGAATGCAATCAGGCGTCATTTGAAAACGTAAAGGCAAAATTTCTACGCCCTGGTTTTTCGCTTCTCGCAGAAGCTGGCCATATAGGGGGTCTGACCCATCGCCTGGGGAAAACTCTTTGCAGTCTTCTCGGCTGATGAAGTACACCATTACGGATCTGGCATTTGGTATTAGGCTGGTTAGTTCTCGTAAGTGCTTCTGACCACGGGTGGTTACCGTGTCTGGAAAGCGTGCCCGAAGGCCTGTAGCCCAGGTGGTGTTTTTAACTTCTACATAAATGGGTTTATTGTCAGGTGTTCCCGTGAGCAAAAAATCTATGCGGCTCTTGTTGTCAGTACCGTAGCGGACTTCTGGTTTGATGGTTTCGTAGCTACCCAGCTCGGGAAAAAGGCGGTGTTCTAAGGCTGATTGCATCACTCGGTTTGGCAGGGCCGTGTTGATGCTGGTCCACACGAATTTCTGAGGGTTTCGGGCGTCGGGAACGGAGATGAGTTCCCAGGTGTAGTCCAGCTTGCGTTTGGGATTGTTGCTGCGGGAGACCATTACTGGGTTGCCGATATGGCAGACGCCGGTCATGGGGCCGGTATTGGGGCAGTGAGCTGTGATGCGATCGCCCGTGTCGAGTTGTATATCGGCTAGAAATCGCTTGTATCGCTTGATGAGCTTGCCCGGGAGTAGCTCGGGATAGGCATAAGACCATTCAACTGAGGCTGAGGCTGAGGAAGCGGCGGGTGACGGGATAGCCAATGGTGTTGGTTCCTTTTCGCATGGGTGACTTTTTCTCACTATAGTTATCTGTGCGTCTGTATCTGGCGTATGCTGCGACCTGGGCAGCTGAGGTGGACGGCTGCTAGGCAGTGGTGGAATAGCTTTTGGGGGGAGATGTTTTGGGTAAGCGATCGCTTGCTGGAATAGCTGGCATTGTGGCGGTAGCTACGCTGCTGAGTAAGGTGTTTGGGCTGCTTAGGGAGACGGCGATCGCGGCTGCCTTTGGCACGGGTCCTGTGACGGATGCCTACAGCATTTCCTATGTGATACCTGGCTTTTTGCTGATTTTGCTCGGCGGGATCAATGGTCCTTTTCACAGCGCGATTGTCAGCGTCGTTGCGAAGCGGAAAAAAGAAGACATTGCGCCGCTGGTAGAAACAGTGACAACGCTAGTGGGGATCGCCTTAGCGATGGCTAGCGTTGTGCTGATTGTGTTTGCTGACCCTATTATTGGCTTTTTGGGGCAGGGGTTTAGCGCTACTGAGGTCGGGCTAGAGAGTCGTGCGATCGCGGTTGCTCAGCTGCGAATCATGGCGCCCATCACCCTGTTTGCCGGGTTTATCGGGATCGGATTTGGCACGCTAAATGCCGCCGATCAGTACTGGCTGCCTTCAATTAGCCCGTTGCTCTCTAGCTCGGCAGTGATGGTTTGCCTGGGGATATTGTGGCTATTTCTCGGGGCAGATATAAGCGATCCTCGCAATCTCATGCTGGGCGGCATGGTGCTAGCGGTGGGTTCTCTCGTGGGCGCAGTTTTGCAGTGGCTGATTCAGGTGCCTGCCCTCTGGAAGTCTGGTTTGGGCCGTCCGCGACTGGGATTTCGGATCGCAGATCCCGGCGTGCGAGATGTGCTGAAAGTGCTTGGCCCAGCGACGTTTTCATCGGGGACCATGCAGATAAATGTATATACCGATTTGTACTTTGCAGCCTTTGTGCCCGGCACCTTAGCAGCGCTAAATTTTGCCAATTTGCTCGTGCAAGCGCCCCTGGGCATCGTGTCGAATATCATTTTGGTGCCGTTTTTGCCTATCTTCTCTCGGCTGGCAGCGCCTACCCAGTGGCCAGCGCTAAAGCAGCGCATTCGTCAGAGCTTGGTGCTGGTGGCTTTGACGATGCTGCCGCTGAGTGCGCTCATCGTGACCCTGGCCAAGCCGATTGTCACGGTGGTGTACGAGCGGGGCGCTTTTGATGACGATGCGGTGCAGCTGGTGACGGCGATGCTGATTGCCTATGGCAGCGGCATGTTCGTGTATCTGGCAAGAGATGTGATGGTGCGGGTATTTTACGCGCTGGGCGATGGCCAGACCCCCTTCAATATCAGCCTGGCAAATATCGTGACGAATGCCGTTTTAGACTATGTATTTTTTAACTGGATAGGCCCGCCGGGCCTGGTGGTGGCCACGATTGGTGTCAATATTGTGTCTTTGCTGGCGATGACCATTCTGCTGGCTCGTAAGATTGACGGGCTACCCGTTGGCGAATGGGCAAAGACGATTGTGATGCTGGTGGCGGCGAGTGTCGTGAGTGGCGTTTTCTGCTGGCTGACCCAGGGCGGGCTGGCTAGCATTATCGGCTCGGAGGGCTTTTTGCCTAATCTGGTGCAAATGTGTGTGGCGGGAGCCGTTGGGTTAGCTAGCTTTGGGTTGCTTACCGTGATTCTCAAGGTGCCTGAGGCCGATATCTTGGCGCAGCGTATTCGCGCTAAGTTGGGTCGCTAGGGTTCTAACTTCCTGTTTTGCTATTGCTTCTCGATGGACTGGTTTTCCCAGATAGAAATGACCTCATCGGCAGTGGCTGTGATGAGAGTGTTGCCGTCTTTGGAGAAGGCGATCGCTTTAATCCCCCAGTCGTGGGCTAACTGTGCAACGCAGTCTCCGGTTTCGATATCCCAGAGCGTGAGCAGCCGGTCTTCGGTGCCGATGGCGACTGTGCCATTGCGGCTGAGTGCCATGGCCGTAATAGTATGCGGTGAGTAGTAAAGGCTGACGGGCTGCTCGCGCTGCGGGGAGGTGCTGAGGGGATAGGTGACGACTAGGTGGTCGGTGGCGATGATCAGCTGGGGTGGAATGTTGCTGCTGGAGGCGATCGCAATGGCGACCCCCACGCCTGCAGTCGTCTCTTTGCCAAAGCGCTTGTGCAGCTGCGCTAGGGAGATGGTTTTGCTAAGCTTCGGGACTTGCTGCTCCCATTTCCATAATTTGGCGCTGCCATCGGTGCTGATGCTGGCCAATAAAGTCCCTTCAGGGGCGAGGGCGATCGCACTGACGCGGCTCTGATGCTGAGCAAGCTGAGCCACTGGCAGAAGCGTTCCAATGTCCCAAATCACAATTTGGCCATCGCTATTGGCACTGATCAAAGATCTGCCGTGAGCGTCTATCTGTAAATCAGTGGTTGTCCAGCCAGCGGTTGGCAGGGTGTTGAGCAGCGATCGCGCTGCGCTGTCCCATTCTTTTAGGGTGCCGTCGGCGCTGGCACTGTAGAGCGCTCGGCTATCCGGGTGGAAGCGTAGGGCCGTAATGCCGTCTGTATGTCCATTGCCGATGAGCCGCCGTTTGGCAAAGGTGTGCTGTAGTTCGCCGCTGGGTAGGTGCCATAAGTGAACCGCACCATCGGCGCCACCGCTGGCAAACTGCTGCCCGTCGGGCGAGGTCGCAAGAGCTTGCGTCAGGCCAATATCGGGGGCGAGGCGATGGCGGCGATGCCAGTGCTGCGCAGAGTCGCTGCTGACTAGGCGATTGGCTAAGCGGGCAGACGCGGGCAAAGATGGGCGAGCGTCGGAGAGTCCAAACCGCTCCATCACGGCGCTACCTTCTCGCTTGAGCCGCTTTGTCAGACCGGGCATAGATGCTTTAGCCTGCTCAAGCAGCTGCTTCGGAAAGGTTTGATATAGCCGCTGAGAAGACTGTAGATCTTGCGCGACCTCATCTATCGTGGCGTAGCGTTCCTGCAGCGAGCGGCAGACCATGCGACTGAGCACCTGAGCAAAGTGAGGCTCTAGCGGCGTAGTGATGTAGTCTTGCCAGACCCATTTGTCTTCAGCGGCGGAATAGAGCGAAAAGGGGTGTACACCCGTCAACAGATGCAGGCAGGTCAGCCCGAGGCTGTAGATATCGCTGGCATAGGTTGCCTGGCCCATCGATTGCTCCGGCGCGGCATATCCAGCGCTGCCGATGACGGTTTTCGCAGCGGTATGACGGACCCACTTTGCCGCGCCAAAGTCTACTAGCATCAGCCCTGATTGTGAGGGAGTGCGATGATCAATAGAGAGCGATTGACTATTGCCTAGAGAAGCAGCCTGAGAGCTTGCCTGATAGACGATGTTGGCAGGCTTGATGTCTCGGTGAATGATTTGGAAGCTGTGGACGTATTGAAGGACTTTGACGAGAGAGCTGAGGAGCGATCGCACGTCTGGTTCACGGAACGTACCCACGGCGGCGACGCGTTGCTGCAAATTTTCTCCTGGCGCGTATTCCTGCACCAAGAACTGACCCAGCTCGTTTTCAATGGCGGCAAATAGTTTGGGAATCTGAGGATGCTCGCCCAGTTTGCGCAGCCGTTCAGCTTCTGTCTTAAATCCAGACACTCTACTGGTCGCGCGCGCATAAAACTGCTTGATGACGCATAGCCGCTCGTTACCCGCAGAAGCACTGCCTACTTTGCTTTCTGAGCCACTTGTCTGCTGCTCTGGTAGCTCAATGGCCAGGTAAGTCTTGCCAAACCCGCCTTGGCCGAGCAGTGACTTCAGCTTGTAGTGTCCTTCTAAAATTAGCGAGGTCCCACAGGTCTGGCAGAAGTTTGCCGCTGCAGGGTTTTGCGGCTGAGGACAGATAGGATTGAGACAGTAGGCCATAGCCTCAGTAGCATCCCACGAAAGTGGGCAGGGGGCAGATGGGGTTAAGTCGGAATGGCTTCGCCTGGCCTCAGCTTTGCCCACTTGCCCATTTCCTCAGTGTAGCTACCGCACCCGACGACATCGTACTCAAAGCCAAACTCATTCTCTTGAGCTATCTGCTCATTGTTTACAGAGACTTTTGGCAGCGTGATGTTTGCGTTAATTGTGGGATTTTGAGGCTCGAAGGTGGGGGCTTCTGTGAGGTGGGGCTGCTGGTGATTGGTTTCTACTGCGTGATAGGTAATGCAGTTATCGACGTAGTGACAGTTGACGCAAATACACATAGGCCAAGACCTCTGGAAGTGAGACCGCTTTGCTCCACTGTAGCGTAGGATTTTTGTAGTTTGCCCATTGCAATTAGCCGATCAATGTTCTCGGTGGTGACGTTCATTTGTTCATGTCTCCCTTTTTGCCTGAAACTTGGCCCTTTTCGCTCAAATGCTTGCCAGATGAGGTGTATCTCGTCGGCGGCAGCGTTCGTGACCAGCTGCTGCAGCGTCAGGCAGCCTACCTAGATCTCGACTTTGTGCTGCCTGTAGATGCGGTGAAGACTGCCTTTGAGCTATCTAAGGCCTATGGTGCTGGGTTTGTGGTGCTAGATGAAGCTAGGCAAATTGCTCGGGTGGTTTTTGAGCAGGTTACGGTCGACTTTGCACAACAGCAGGGAGACAGCATTGAGATCGATCTGCACAGACGAGATTTTACGGTGAATGCGATCGCTTATCATCCTCGCGATCGCACCTTAATTGACCCGCTAGGCGGTGAAGCCGACCTCAAGGCTAAAAGAGTCCGCATGGTCAGCTTTGAAAATCTGCTGGCCGATCCGCTGCGGCTGATGCGGGCCTATCGCCAAGCCGCCCAGCTTGGCTTTACTGTCGCGCCCGATACGCAGGCCGTCATTGGTCAGCTCGCACCAAAGCTGCAGGCGGTGTCTATCGAACGGGTCCGCAGTGAGCTAGAGGGGATTCTTTGTGTGTCAAACGCGGTGACTCAGCTCATTCCTATTTGGCAACAGTCGCTGCTGGCGTACTGTCTGCCTCACTTTGGTGAACAGAGCATTGAGCAAATTGGCGCGATTGATCAGGCGGTAGCCTCATTTCAAGTTGCGATGCCTCAGTATGCAAAGCAGCTGCACCAGTGGCTGAAGCCAGTGCCCACTGGATTTAGCCGTAGCTGGATTAAGGCTGCCAAGCTCAGCTGCCTATTTAGCCCTGACTTAGCGATCGCTACGAAAGAACTAACCCGGTTAAAATACAGCCGCACCGAGGCACAAGTTGTGCTGACTTTGCTTGGGGTGCAGC
>JBCBIK010000101.1:0-18678 GCA_038524545.1 Cyanobacteria bacterium J06623_4
GTCTGCTATGGAAATTGCCTTAACCATTGGCGCGATCGCGATCGCAGCCGTTATTTTCTTCTGGCTCATCGACTTTCTCAAAGACACTCTTAAAGCGGCCTTCATTGTCGGCTTTTTCTTGTTGGGTCTTTGGCTAGCTTTCGGCATCGGCCCCACCCAGGTCTGGGAAACCATTCGCGGATGGCTCCCCGACTTCCTCTTCGCAAGCGAAACTTAGAGGATCCAGCGCAGCGCTTACAAGCTACAACCCAAATGATACTGTCGCCATCGTTATGCTTTTACGCTCACTGTGCTTCACACACATAGTGGCTATAGGCAAAAGACCCCTTATTCCCTCGCATCGGTTCACCACAGCCCTCCTTCTTCAGTACGGGCACCATCCCTATCATCCACAGGTCAAACGGCCTAGGCATCAGCCCTTCATCTAGCACCATCGCCTCAATCTGAGCATTCGGATCGCTATCCGTCAGCAAATTTCGCTCTAGCAATATAAACCGAGGGTCCTCTACCCACTCGGTCCCTGCCCGCGCTAGCTGCCGCTGCACCTCCCACGCAGCAGACATGATCTCTATCCCCAATACGCTCGGCTGATCTCCCGTCACCGTAGACGTCGAAACATACACTGGGTGCTGAGAAGTTGCCTGCATAAAATCAACAAATCGATCCGCCTTGTAAAACTTCAGATGCGTCCGGTCCAACACAATCGTTTGCGCACCCAAAAATCCAACAAACAACACCGAGAGAACAAACGCTTTTCCCGAAATTATCCGATTTACAACAGGTAGCTTAACCTGTGAAAAGCCTTTGGTAGCATACGTAATCGGCCCCTCCACAGCAGACCAAAATGGTGCTAGCCCCACCCCCACTAAAATCACAATACTGGGGTAGAAAACAAAGCTATACCGATGCCCCCGAGTAATATCGAACCCGGCAACATAACAAATCGCCAGAAAAACAACATTACCCATAAGAAAAAATCCACCCATGGCTACCAGTCCCGGTCGCAAGTGCGGTCGCCGCCACTGAAACCTGAGCGATCGCACCCAATACCTCACAAACCAGGGCAAATACCCAAACAACAACAGCACGCAAGACACCACAATCAGCGTCACCGCAGGCCAACCATAGCCACTCGTCACCGGCGAAAACACCGCATATATCCAGCCCACCACCGATTGCACAATCGGCCCCAGCCAAAACTTTAGCCCCCGTGCCCCTGACGTAATGTACGTCGTCTGCGGACTGCCATAAAAATTCAACAACACCGGCAACCACAGCAGAGCCCCCGCCGCCGTTCCCACCGCCGTCACATAAATTCGCCCCCAGTATCCCCGTCGCAAAGTCGCGCCATCCTCCACGCACTGACGCACTAGCAACACTAGCAACACTAATCCCTCGATTAAATACGTCAGTCCACAAAAGTAATGCACCGCAACGCCCAGCGCATTTACGCCCACCCACAGCGCCACCGTCAGCCAGCTAATCGCCCGCCGCTGCAACACTGCCCGCACCGCCAGAGAAAAACAACCCAGCGACCCCATCACCGTCAAAATTGCCAGGGTGTAGTGCCGCGCCTCCTGAGACAAAAATACTGAAAACGGCGAAACCACCATCAGCGCTGCGCACAACAGACCAATCAGCCGAGCCTCTCGGTGATCGCGCACCCCCTCCCCACCAAAGCTCACCCAAGCCAGCCAGTAGCTCACTGGCACCGCCAGTGCGCCAAACAGAGCAGGCAGCGCCCGAGACGCCCATAGCGAAGCATACACCGCCGAATTTTCAGCCCGACTCAGATCGCCCGTCAGCCGATGAAACAACATCATCCACCAGTGAGCTAGCGCAAAATACGCAGGCGGATGATTGTTCTCCGCCAGCAAGTTGTTGACCGCATCAGCCGCAGTAGCTTCCGGCGTCAGCTGCAAAGGCCGCACCATCTCCGCCAGGCTAATCACCTGATCGGTCGGAATCAGCCGAGAATAATTTCCCAAGCTAAACAACACCGTAGAGACTTCATCCATCCAGGCAGGCTTACCCGCCAAATACGTCAGGCGAATGAGAAGCGCGATCGCAAATAACCCAAACAGCCATCCCACCGGATGAGCCACCCGCTCATCCTGCCGCTTATCAAGCACCGGCCTGCCGTTCCGCTTATCTTGCCGCTGCTCGCCATCCGCTGGAGACAAAAGAGACATCACACCCTCCCCTATCGATTCACCAAAGCCACCTGAGATTCAGCCGATCCCACCACCTCACGCACCCGGTAAATCGGGCGCCGCTGAGACTCGTGATAGGTTCGCATCAGTAGCTCAGCCAGCAGCCCAAAGCTAAACAGCTGAATCCCTGTCAAAAACAGCACCACCGCCAGCATCAACAGCGGTCGCTGCCCAATATCGGCTCGCATCACAAACTTCACCACTGCCAAATACATCGCAATGCCCGTGCCGCTGAGCAAAGAGAGAATGCCAAACGTCCCAAAAATATGCATTGGCCGCGTCAAAAACTTTTGCATAAAGAAGATCGTCAGCAAGTCCATAATCACCCGCAGCGTTCGCCCCAAACCGTACTTGCTACGGCCAAATTGGCGGGCTTGGTGACCCACCGGCACCTCCGTAATTCTGGCCCCTTCGATATTAGCCAGCGCCGGCAAAAAGCGATGCAGCTCACCGTACAGATGCATATCGCGAATCACCTCAGCCCGGTAGGCCTTTAGCGTGCAGCCATAGTCGTGAATGGCCACCCCCGTCACCCGGCCAATCAACCAGTTGGCAATCTTAGAAGGCACTCGGCGAACGAGAGAATCGCCCCGATAGCGATGCACCCGCCAACCGCTCACCAAGTCATATCCCTCCAAAATTTTGGCGTACACCTTAGGAATATCCGCCGGATTATTTTGCAAATCACCATCAAGCGTGACAATCACCCGCCCCGTCGCATGGTCGAACCCTGCCGCCATCGCCGCAGACTGACCGTAGTTTCGCCTCAGCAAAACGGCCTGAAGCATCTCATTCTCAGCCGCTAGCCGCTTGAGCAAGGCAGCCGACCCATCAGTCGACCCATCATCAATACAGATAAATTCCGAGCTGTAGGGTAGCGCTCGCAAGACGGCACTCACCCGCTCCACCAGCAGCGGAATCGTTTCGACCTCGTTGTAAATAGGCACGACAACAGAGAGATCTACAGAAAGCGGCGAAGCGAGCGGGGCAGAAAAAATAGGGCGTGGCATTGGGCTAGGGCGTATGGCAACGCTGTTTTGATGCGTTTGGCGGGTGGCAAGATATACCCACACTAGCGGGTCAGAGAACACGATGTCACAAAAGGCTCATACAGTACTGCTTTTTCATCAGTGCCTATCAGCCGCGCACTCGCTTACCAAAAGGCCACACCACAGCAGCTGCGACAACCTCTGCTAGGGTGCTCGTCAGCCGGTAGCACGCCACCGCACCGACAATAACGCCAGTAGGAAAGTGACCACTCAGCAGCGCGATCGCACTTGCCTCAAAAACACCAACCCCACCCGGCGCCCCCGGCACTATCAGTCCCAGCAGCCAAGCCACACTAAACGCCAAAACAATCACCGGAAAGTCTTCAGGCCGCAGCGATGTGAGGGCCATCATCGTCGCCACAAAGCCCAGCGATCGCCCGTACACAAACAGCATTTCACCTAGCAAAGGCCGCAGAGGATATCGCCTCAGCTGCAGTTCCGATGGGCCTTGAGTCGTATTCACCAAGCTTTTCTGAGCAGCAGGCAATCCCGTCGTATCAGGCGATGCCTCACCAGCCTTCACCATTCGCTGCCACCGCAGCCGACTGAACCGCTGCAAAATAGGATTGAGCCAGCGAGGATGTAGCAGGCCGAGTGCGATCGTCCACCCACCCCACAGTGCCCATCGCAACAGCCACCCATCGATAAATTTGCCTTGAACAAAATTGACTTCGTCACCCCCAAGCAACCACCCAACGGCACTCGCACAGGTCGCCACACCCAGCGCCCCCACCGCCATCACCAGCGGCTCAGCAATCACACTCGCCAGCGCCTGCTTCAGTCCGCCACCCGCCGCTCGCACCCGGTTCACCCGCCCATAAAAGTGCCACACATTCCCCGGCAAATATTTCGCGACATTCGTCACCAAATACGTCCGCACGGCCCACCACTGGTTCCGCTGCACGCCCCACAGCAGCAGCAGCTCATGCCACACCCAGCCCGCCCAGCCGTGGGCCACCAGCGTAATACCCCCCGCCAATGCTAGCCAGCCGTAGCTCGTCGCCGTCAGCGCGATCGCCCGCACCTCCGGCCAGTAGGCCAAGAGCGATCGCCCCACAAAAAACAGCGTACTGCCGACAATCGCCCACCGCACCAGCCGCTTCAACCACCGACCGTACATCCGTCAGCCCCAAGCGCTAGAGCGTTCCAGTCGGCTGATAGCACCGCATTACCCGGCCAAAGCAGCGGAGCAAGTCGTAATAAGTCTGGCTCACTGGCTCACTCAAATCTGTAATGGAATCAATCCCGATGCCGTTGCGCCCCTTGTCCTTGCCAGAGCTGTGAATGTAGCGGCCATCGCCTAGATAGAGCGCCACATGAGTCGTCCGCGTCGGCGTGCCAAAAAATATCAGATCGCCCGGCTGCAGCTCAGCCATGTCCACCCGCTGCGTAAAGTCTTCCTGCTGATAAGAGTCTCGCGGCAAAACAATCCCTGCCGCCATAAACGCCGACTGCACTAGCCCAGAACAGTCGTAATTCGGCGCAGTCGACCCGCCCCAAAGATACTCATTGGGTACCGCCATCGCCGCTTCAGCAAAAGCAATCACCTGGGGCAACCGCGAGGCGATTTCAGCCGCCGTCAGGCTGGGTATGGTCAGCGGCTCTGTCGCGGGCGTCAGGTCGGCAAAGTGCTTCGCTGCGATCCAGCCAGGGTAGTCATCCTTACAGCTGCTGACCCGCAGAGCGCTCTGGTCTTTTGAAACTTCGAGAACGCGGAGTCGATGGCCCACATCCGCCTGGGTAACGAGCCCTTCACACTTAGGCGATTGGTACAGGTTGATAACGCGATCGCACACATACTGCTGCTGCGCACCCCGGTATATATCATCCTGCACAGCTTCAAGCGTCACCATAGTTTTTACCAGTTTTCAGCCAAGTTTTTAGCCACTTTTTCAGCCAGCTGCGCTGTGCCCTATCCAGCGGATAAGCTACCTTAACCCAAGACTTCTCAAAACCAAAGCATTCTCAAAGTCATTCTTTTCTCGGCCCCTTTTGGCACTTCCTCACTCGCGGTAGTCTAGTTTACAGAAAAAACTAGGAAACCCTCGACTTTCCATGACCACCACTCTCCCCGTCCAAAAGCCCACCCTCGACAGCAGCCACCTCAAGTCCTTAAAACCCCTCGACATTCCTGCACGCCTGCTGCTAGGTCCTGGCCCCTCCAATGCCGATCCTGCCGTTCTCTCTGCGATGGATCGCCAGCCCATCGGCCACCTCGACAAAGCCTACCTGCAGCTCATGGACGAAGTGCAAGAACTGATGCGCTACGCCTGGCAAACCAACAACCGCATGACCCTTCCCGTCAGCGGAACGGGCTCGGCAGCCATGGAAGCCACCCTTGCCAACACCGTAGAACCCGGTGACAAGGTGCTGGTGTGCGTCAACGGCTACTTCGGCCATCGCCTTATGGACATGGCCGGTCGCTATGGCGCCGAGGTCAGCCGCATTGATCGCCCCTGGGGAGAAGTCTTCACTGTGAGTGACATTCGCGCCGCCCTCGAAGCCCACCGCCCGAAAATCATGGCCATCGTTCATGCAGAGACCTCCACGGGCGTCTGCCAACCCATGGAAGGCATCGGCGACCTGTGCCGCGAATACGATTGCCTACTACTGCTCGACACTGTCACCAGCTTGGGCGGCGTGCCCCTATTTTTAGATAAGTGGGGCGTAGACCTGGCCTACAGCTGTAGCCAAAAAGGCCTCAGCTGCCCGCCCGGCAGTTCACCCTTTACCATGAGCGATCGCGCCCTCGAAGCCCTCAACAACCGCAAAAGCAAAGTCGCCAACTGGTACCTCGACATGTCCCTGCTGGCGAACTACTGGGGCAAAGGCCGCACCTACCACCACACCGCCCCCGTCAACATGACCTACGCCATCCGCGAAGCCCTACGCCTGCTCGCCGAAGAAGGCCTCGAAGCCCGCTGGCAGCGCCACCAAGCCGCTGCAGAACACCTATACGCCGGACTAGAAGACATGGGCCTTGAGTGCCACGTCCCCCGCGAGCATCGGTTGCACACACTCACCACCGTGCGCATTCCAGACGGCGTAGATGGCAAACAAGTCACCGCCAGACTGATCGACGAGCACAACATGGAACTCGGCGGCGGCCTTGGCGACTTGGCTGGTCAGGTCTGGCGCGTCGGCCTCATGGGCTACAACGCCAAAAAAGAAAATGTAGACACCTTCCTATCGGCGCTAAAGCAGGTCTTATCTTAGGCCCTAGCGTAAATTCTTATGCAGGAGTCACGCATCACATAAAACAACATATTTGTGATTTAGAACACACAATTCAAGTGATTTTAGCTAGGGTTAAGTGAAATTTAAACTTCACTTAACCCACTTATGCTGACACCAACCAATCAACTCTTAATGCGAGTACTCGGGCTGAATGTCCTTGCATTGGTCGGTACAATCGCTGTGAGCGCTCCCTTCGGACAGGTCTATCGTCAGTTTGAAGACGGCGGCTTTATTACTTACTTCTCAGTCATCCAGCTGTTTATTGTCTCCTACCTCGCTTACAAGATTTTTAAGGTCAGAGCAAAACACGTCAAACACCCCTGGAAATCCTCAGTCGCCGTTTGGGGATTTATTAGTCTAGGGTTCTCCTTCTTGGCGCTCGACGATCTGTTAATGATTCACGAATGGCTCGATAAAGTCATTCATAGCATTGGGCAGATTGAAGAAACCGGCGCGAGCGATCGCATCGACGACCTCATTGTTGGCGGCTACGGCCTCATCGCCCTCGGCCTCCTAGCCCACTATCGCCGCGAACTCAAAAAGTACCCAACGGCATTACCCTACGTCGTTATCGCCTTTGTGCTGATGTTCTCAATGGTCGGCGTAGACGCGCTCACAAACCGAGACGATCTGTTGTTATTGATGTTTTCGCCAGACGTCACGCAGAATATTATGAGCTGGATTTTCATCCCAGAAGAAAGCCTCAAAACGCTCTCCGAAGCCTTCTTTATCGTCGCGGCCCATAGCTGCTACCGCACTGCTCAAAAACTGACTTTGCAGACCGCGCCCATCGCGCCGCGAAGGGCGATCGCACTCAATGGCAGAATCCGCAATTAACAAAGTAACCCTGATAGAATTGTCAAAGCGACGTGTTTGCAGCGATCGCACAACGACTGCAAGGGCATTCGCATACAACGGTTGACACTCACGGCTGAAACCCATGGTACAGGCACCCACCAAACCCATCACATTAGAAGCCTTTTTGCAGCAGCCAGAGACCAAGCCTGCCAGCGAGTACATCGACGGACACATCATCCAAAAGCCCATGCCAAAGGCTGAACACAGCGTAATTCAGACAGATTTAGCAATTGCCATCAATGCCAAACTCAAACCAGAGAAAAAAGGTCGAGCCCTGACTGAATTACGCTGTACCTTCGAAGGCCGGTCCATTGTTCCTGACATTACCGTCTTGCCCTGGGCAAATTTACCAAGACAGGAAAATGGCAGGGTATCTGGGGACTTATACGCCGCGCCGGATTGGATTATTGAAATTTTGTCTGAGGGACAAAGCCAAACCAAAGTCGTCAAAAAAATCTTTCATAGCCTAGAGCACGGCACCCAGATAGGTTGGCTAATCGACCCGTCCGAAGACTGCGTATTTGGTTACACCCCTGACCTCAAAACAAAGCTATACGAAAACCCCGAGCAGTCCCTACCCGTACCTGATTTTGCCAAGGATTTTCAGCTCACCGTAGGCGAACTCGTCTCCTGGCTATACGAATAGGGTAGCCACCACGAATGGCAACCTTCCCCCAGAAGACACTCTTCATACACAACGGTTTTCTCCTTACGGCTCTCTCAAAGCGTCTATCAGGAAACCATCAGCTCATCCATCACTTCATCCTGATAAGCCTTAAACTCCGGTAGCTCACGGGTTTGCTGCGTGCGCGATCGCCCCAAGCCAACCGCAATCTCTTTCTGCACGGTGCCCGGTCTTGCCGTCATCACATAAATTCGTTGCGCGAGAAATACCGCCTCTCTCACATCGTGCGTAATCATCAAAATGCTGGTTCCCGTTCTCTCCCACAGGTCCAACATAAACTGTTGCATCGACTCTTTCGTTTGCACATCTAGCGCACCAAACGGCTCATCCATCAACAGAATTTTGGGTCGGCTCGCCAAAGCCCGGGCGATCGCAACTCGCTGCTTCATCCCTCCCGACAGCTGCTTCGGCAAGCTCTGAGCAAATCCCGTCAACCCCACCATCTCCAAGTAATACGAGGCCTGCTCCCGGCGATCTTTTGGGTCCACGCCCTGCAGCTTTAGGCCAAATTCCACATTCTTCTGCACCTTCATCCACGGATACAGTGTGTAGTCTTGAAACACCATTCCCCGGTCCGCCCCCGGCCCGGTCACCGGATCTCCATCTACCGCTATCCGGCCCGTCGTCGGCATATCTAGCCCCGCAATCAGCCGCAGCAACGTCGACTTACCCGACCCAGAAGCCCCCACCACACAGACAAACTCTCCGCCCTCAACATGCATAGTCACATTCTTCAGAGCCAACACAGTTCCTTTCGGCGTCGCAAACTGCTTGTGTAAACCAGAGACTTCTAAATGCATAGAGATTCTAAGTGCATAGAGACAGAAGCATAGAAATATGCGCCTGCAAAACTTTCAACAAAATAACAACAGCTTCAACAACTCAATCAGTCTTAGCCAGCTGCTAGTCTACCGCCCACTTACAAGTCGCCTTCAACAACAGTCGCAGCGAGAGGTCGACCAAAAAGCCAATTACCCCTAAAACAATCAGGTAGGCGAAAATCTCATCGGTTCGAAAAAACTTTTGCGCGATCGCAATCCGTTTACCCAATCCCTCATTCGCCGCAATCAGCTCTGCCACCACCACCAAATTCCACGCCGCCGCCATGTTGATACGAAAGGTATCAAGAATGTTGGGCATCACGTAGGGCGCGATCACCTGCCGCAGCGTCTGCCACCGCGAGCCGCCCAGGGTGTAGGTCGCCTCCAGCAAATGCTTCGGCACAAACTTCACCGCATCCATAATCATCAGCGTGTTAAAAAACACCACCCCGATGAAAATTAGCGCAATCTTAGGCGCTTCATCCAAACCCAAATAAATAATCAACAGCGGAATAAAGGCAGGCGCAGGCATATAGCGCACAATGCCAATAATTGGCTCCAGCAGCGATCGCACCGTCGCAAAAGCCCCCATCGCAATCCCCACCGGAATCGACAGCACCCCAGCCAGCAAAAACCCAACCCCGACCCGCATCACGCTCGCAGTCAGGTCATCAAAAAACAGTCCCTTCTCCCACAGTCGCCCAAACGCGCCCAGCACCTCTACTGGCGACGGTAAAAACTTAGCATTCACCCAGCCCGTCATAGCCAGCAGCCCCCACAGCGCTAGCGGCACCACCACCGAAGCGATGCGCAGCGACCAATCTAGTCGGGCCGGAATCGGCTCGCCCAGCTGCCAAAACACACTGGGCGACAGACTCTTCCGCGTCGCCTTAGCCGGTTCAGCAGTGAGCTGTGCAGATCTTGGTGTAATGGGGTCTGTCCTCATCTATTTTCCGTACGCCTGTCTTTGAGTGCCTACTGCGCGGCGGCCAGCGCCTTCACAAAGCGGTCATCCAAGATAGGCTCCAGCGGCGGTGCTTCTGGAATAAAGCCTACACCCACCATAAAGTCTGCCATTTGCTTAGCGGCATAGGGCATGTGCTTCATCCCCTCACCGTCGCTGAAGGCTTCGAGGTTATCTTCCAGCGTAAACATCTGAGTGCCTTCTTTCAGCAGCTGCAGCTCTTCCACCGTGACATCGGCCCGCGCAGCCATAATCTCATCTGACCGTTCAGGATTCTCTTCCATAAAAGCCAATACATCAAACCAAGTATTCACAATCGCCTGAACATCATCAGGCCGCTCATCAATAATGGTTTGGCTCATCACCAACAGATCGGGAATTGCCCCAGGAAAGTCACTCGACGTTACCAGCTCTTTGCTGCCTTCTCGCTCTAGCGCCGTCAGCCAGTAAGGTGGGAAAGCGCCCACCGCGTCCGCCTGTCCTGCTGCAAAGGCAGCCGTTGCCGCCCCTGTCTCTAGCGGTAAAATCTCCACATCGTCCCGAGAGAGTCCCTCTTTTTCTAGGGCTAAGCTGAGCAAAAAGTCGTCAACCACGCCCTCTTCTACAGCGACTTTCTTGCCTTTCAAGTCGGCAACGCTGTTAATCTCTTCCGTCACAATAATCTTGTCATTGCCTGCAGAGTTGTCGTTTACCAACACTGCGACTTCACCATTCACCGCATCCGCCGCGAACGAAATCGTATCGTTCAGCGTCTGACAATTTCCATCCAGCTGTCCTGCAGCAAAGGCTTCCATCGATTCAACGTAGCCGTCAAACCATCTCATTTCTACAGTTACATCATTTGCAGCAAACAGGCCCTCTTGCTCTGCGATCGCCCAAGGCCACCACCCTGCCCAGTTGCTGTAGCCAATCACAATTGGCGCGTCAGTCGACTCTCCTGGGTCTGCAACCAAGCCATCCCCGCTATCGGTAGCTGTTCCACAGCTAACCGTGACCAGCATCGTACAGAAAAATGCCAGAGCCCAAGAAACCAGACGACGTCTTTTCATAAAAGAGAAGTAAGTGTGAGAACAAAGCGCCTTTGAAGCGCGCCTTTGAAACACTTTAGAGCATCTTTTGTTCCTAGCCGATCTATCTAGCCAAATACACAAGCAGAGATTTCAAGGAGAGAACCAGATGCCTAAAACAAATATCAGGGAACAGATCTATCTGAACCTTTGTCACTTATATACCGAATGATTAAAGGCACACTGTAGCCAATGAGACAGCGGCGAATGAACCGATAACCATGCACCCAAACAACCATCCCGCTCACGCTCAATCCATAAAGCACTCACAGGCTAAAAACGCGGCTCGATAGTGACGCCAAGCAGCGAGGGGGCGACGACGCAGGCGGAAAAAATCAAAGCAAAACATCAGTCTACGAGTCCAAAGCGAGCAACAACTGTAAAACCTTCAAAAAGACCAAAAAAGCAAGAAAAAGAACAGCAGCGCTGTGGGGCAACAATCACCAGCCAATTTCAGCTTTATTTACTCAGTTTCTACCTTCAAACACTTGTTTTCAAACTGTCACGTCATCTACCTCCCAACAACTTGAACAACCTCTTACAACAAAAAATCAAACAACGGTTTCCGGAAGAGCATTTGCCCCCTTAGACGTTGCCTGCCGCAGCCAATCAAACCATTCAGTTAAACCTTCACCCGTTTTGGCAGATACCGGGATAATCACAACTTTTGAATTTAGCTGCCGAACGTTCTGCGCGATCGCATCCATATCCACATCCAAATACGGGGCCAAATCAGTCTTCGTAATCAACAAGCAGTCTGCTTCTCGAAACATAATCGGATACTTGAGTGGCTTATCCTCGCCTTCCGTAATGCTCAGGAGCGCTACCTTGGCATGCTCACCCACTTCAAACTCAGCCGGACACACCAAATTGCCAACATTTTCAACAAATATCAGATCGAACGCTTCAGGCTGCTGCTCATGGGCAAACTGGTGCAGCCCGCCCGCCACCATCTTTGAATCGAGATGACAGGCCCGGCCAGTATTAATTGCGATGACCGGCACCCCGCACTGGCGTAGACGATCTGCATCAAGCTGAGTCGTCATATCTCCTTCAATAACAGCCATTCGCAGCTCAGTTTGTAGTGCTTGCAACGTTTTCTCGAGCAGCTGCGTCTTGCCCGAGCCTGGGCTACTCATTAGGTTCAGGCAGGTAATGCCCCATCCATCGAAGAGATTTCGATTGTGCTCGGCCCCGTGCTGGTTGGCATGCAGCAAATTTATCTCCAAAGCCGCGTCAAACGTCTGATGCATCACCGCCCCTCCAAACCCTCAAAAAGACTACACCATATTTGCAATCAGTCAATCCGCAATCTGCATGCAGTCCTGAACTGTTCTCGTATCAGAACAGTTTGAAAATTCCACCCGGCCAATCCTCAACTCTCGCCCAGAGCGAATGTCATCCATCGGCCCCCGGCACTTTGGGCAGGCATACTGCATCCCTATTTCAGGCCGATATTCCTCATCGCAGGCATGGCAAAACGCAATCAGTGGCGTCTCCTCTATCACTAGTGCCACCCCTTCCAAAAAAGTCCCCTGCGTCTGAGCGGCAAACGCAAACTGCAGACTCTGCGGCTCCACACAGGTAAATTCGCCCACCGTCAGATGCACCCGCTCCACCGTCCGCTGCTCAGGCTGCTCAGCGAGCCAGTCTCGCACCGTCATGATCAGCGCCTTCGTCATATCGGTCTCGTGCATAGGCCCGCACTACTCCCACTCACTTCCTAAGCTCATATTTGCCGTCTCGCTGATATACCCCGGTTTCTCCTGCCTAGGCAGCTGCCCCGAAAGGACCAAGTGAGCCATCGTGTCACAAATCACGCGGGTCGCCATCAGCGAAGTGATGTCGCTGATGTCGTAAGGCGGCGACACCTCCACCACCTCCAACCCGCAAACAGGTGCCTTCGAAACGATTTTGCCCAGCATGTACAGCGCCTCCCGGGGCAACAGACCACCGGGCTCCGGCCACCCCGTCCCCGGGACAAACCCCGCATCAATGCAGTCAATATCAAAGCTGATATACACACAGTCCGTGCCGTCTAGCGCCCGCTCCAAAGCAAAATCAACCGCCGCATCTAAACCCATATCCGTAATGTCGGTGACCGTCAAAATGTTGGTCGCTCGCTCACGGCACACTTTCACCCCAGGTCTGGGCACCTGCCAGCCACCAATACCTAGCTGTACCAGATTCTGCGCAGGTGCATTTGCCATATTGGTCGCATGAAACCAAGGGCAGGTATGCATCCGTTCATCTAGGTCTGTTTCCTGGGTGTCCACATGGCGGTCAAAGTGAATGATCCCGACCTTTTTGTCTCCTAGGTGACGACACACTCCCCGCACCGTTGGGAAGCCAATCGAGTGATCGCCGCCCAAAATGATCGGGAACGCCCCTGAGCTAAAAATATGGGCAATGCCTTTCGAAATTTGATCAAAAGATTTCTCATTGTTCGCTGGAATGGTAAAGATATCTCCTACATCACACAGCGTAATCTGCTCCCGGAGATCGACCCCCAGCTCAAAGTTGTAAGGTGTGTAGAGCGCCGAGATCCGGCGAATCCCCTGCGGACCAAATCTTGTGCCCGGGCGGTAGGTTGTGCCTGAGTCGTGCGGGACCCCCACAATGGCCACATCGTAGTTGCCCACCTCTCGCACATCTTCTAGGTAAGGTGCCTTTAGGAACGTGGTGATCCCGGCGTAGTGCGGCAGCTCGCCCCGTGAAAAGGTTGGGATAGATCTATCTCGAATACTCTCGGCAGCTTCCAAGCCAAATGTCAGGCCCTGCTCAACCTCTTGTTGCCAACCGGTCAGGGGCAGTCTAGATTCTTTTTCTAGTGCGGCTTCTGCCTCACTGCGATCATCGGGGCTACGAAAAACAGATTGATCAGTCATAAGTCAAATCCTAGAAACAGCCGCGCAGTTCATGGCCAGCACACCAAGATAAGTGCTAGCGATGAAGCGTGACAAATGTGTTCTTAGCTACTCAAAAGCAGCAAGCGGCACCAACGACTGTCCCTATTGTCAGCCCAGAATTTCAGAATCTCAATTCATATTTTTGAGGTGTTTATTGATAAAAAGAAATTGTTAAAAGACGTATTACCAAGCCGTTAGCAGCCTTGTAGGCACCAAAAGCATACTATATTTCGGCTCTCTAACTGTGCAGATACAACCTATGTAAGAGAGTTTTCGCAGTGGCACCTGCGCTATGCTATTCGGAGCGATCGCACCCAATTAAGTATCCGCATATACCTTCCAAAAAAGAACAATCTCACTACCCGTCACCCTTCGCACCTGTTCATCTACAAAGTCCCCATCAACACGCCCCATGCTAAAAACCGCTCAAAGAGACAAACTCGACCCATCCGACGATGGTCTCTTCTACGCCACACCTCGGTTTGTCACCCATGTCGACGAAGGATTCATCGCGCAGCTTACAAAGCTCTATCGCGATCGCATCCCACCACACAGCCGTGTTTTTGACATGATGAGTAGCTGGGTATCTCACCTGCCGGGCGATGTAACCTATGCCCACGTCGAAGGGCACGGGCTAAACGCAGAAGAACTCGCCCGCAACAAACAGCTCGATCACTACTTCGTCCAAAATCTCAACCAAAATCAAACTTTTCCCTTAGAGAGTCAATCTTTCGACGCAGTCATCAACACCGTCTCTGTGCAATATCTCCAGTATCCAGAAGCCGTCTTCGCCGAGATGTATCGCGTTCTCAAGCCCGGTGGCATTGCCATCGTCAGCTTCTCCAATCGCATGTTCTACCAGAAGGCGATCGCCCTCTGGAGAGATAGCAGCGAAGCCAGCCGCGTCGAGCTAGTCAAGCGCTACTTCAACGCTATCCCCGGCTTTGGCAACATCGAAACCGTCATCAACAAATCTGAAGCACCTGCCATCCTGCAGATGATGGGATTAGGCGGCAGCGATCCGTTCTATGCCGTCATCGCTGAGCGCATGGAACCCTTGGTCTAAGCCATTCAATCAAGCGGAGGAAGCAACACTCAAGTTAGACAAATCAGAAAATTAGCGATTCCATACTGGCCTGGAGGTCTTTGGTAAGAGTTGCGATCGCCCCCCGCCGCTTCTGTTTGTAATCTGCCAACCGCTCATCAACGCCTATCGGCTCACCCACCGTCACAATCGCCCGTTGCTTGCCCAGCTGCGGATAGCTCGCGGCCTCTCCCTTAATCTTCGCCACCATATCTCGCAGCAGCAGCGTCGTTTCTGCAAAGCGGTCCGCGCTGGGTCGCTCCTTCACGTAGTGGCCCGTCACCGCCACAAAGCTCTCCACCAGTCGCATGTGCCACATCCGCAAATTTGCCTCTTCAGCAATTCGGTTGGCCAGCCCCAGCGACACCGGCGAGCATTCCCGCATATCTTCCCGAAAAATACGGTCCCATCCCGCCTGCTCCACCTTCCGGCAACGGTCAATAATCTCACCCTTCGCCCGCAGGCCAAAGTAATCCTCCGCCACCTGCAGCGCCTCATTCATCAAAAACCTCAGTCGCTGCGCCAGCTGCTCATTCGGCGTCGTCGCTACCTCACCCGCCACAAATTTCACCCCATAGTACGACTCGTAATAGCCCTCCATCAGCGACAGCAAATGCTCCGCCAGTCGGTACAGTCGCCCATACAAATCTAGATCCGCCGCCCGCGCGAGCCCCGTATCAGCCTCCAGCTGACTTATTAACCGCTCCACCGCGTCCCACGGCTCACTGACATATCGATACTGAATCCCCACCGGCAAAATCATCACTGATTCCGCTCGTGCCTGCGCTTTGAGATCTTCCGCGCACCAAAAAGCCAGCTGAGCCACCCCCGGCTCCAGCGGACTGACAATTTCATTGTGGCCATTAGTGCCACCCTCCGGCGCAGCCGCCAGTGGAAACTGCCCATCTACCAGCAGCTTCCGCGCCGTCTTCAGCGCCAGCAAATCGAGCTTGCCGCGCTGAATCGGCACGCCACCAAGCTTTGAAAATAGCCAGCCCAAGTAGCTTCCCGCCCACAGCGGAATGCCCCGGTCATAAATAAAATGAGAATGGGTTGCCCCCACAGTCAGCCCCATTTCCCGCGCCTTATGGGGCAAATCTCGCCAGAGCAAATGGCTCAGCACATAGGGATCGCTCACGCTGGGATGGCGAAAAGCCAGCATCAGCCGCGTCTTACCGGTCTCAAACTCGTGATACAGCTTGGCAAGCGTCTCCACATTACGCACTTCAACCGCCGCCAAATTGGTTTTGGCAGCTGTCCAGGCAGGCATGAGAGGCTGCATGACACGCCGTAGCAGCGGGCTGTAGTTGGGAGGAATGAAAGCAAGCGCGGGCTGAGCACGGTCGATGACAGAATACATGCGGCAATTACGCTAACGAAGAACAGGAACAGGCTAACGGCGACATCCCGTGAGATCTTTATATCAGATTGCCCTGTTACGACCGTCTACTACGACCACCCGTCTAGCCTGTCACAACAGCTCATCAAACCGACCCCTCACGCCAGCCTGTACTGCATACCCGGTAGCTGAGTCACCAAGCCCAATAGTTCCAATTCGACCAAAGCGCCCAAAACCGGCCCCGTCTCACGCTCAGCCTGCAGCACAATTTGGTCGAGCAAAGCAGGTTCGACTGAAACTGCCGCCAGCACCTGAGCCAGCAATGGAGATAGCGCAACCGCCTCGGCAAGAGATTCTGTCCTGTCTCGTCCCGCACTTTTCGCAGGGTTTTCTTCAGGGGCGCGGTCCTGTACCGAGGCTACCGCCTCCGTAGCTGTGCTCAGTCCTTCCTTGGGCACAGTCTGCGGCCTATCGAGAGCAGGCAGCGCTTCTAACGACTCAGCCAAGGCTGCTTCACTCACCACTACCTGCGCACCTTGCTGAATCAAATGCAGACAGCCCTCACCCTGTTTGTTATCTAGCGCGCAGGGTAGTGCATACACCTCGCGGCAATAGTCATTTGCCAGGCGAGCCGTAATCAGCGCGCCAGAGCGAGCCGGTGCCTCTGCCACCAAGACCGCACGACTAAGGCCCGCAATAATTCGATTACGCTGCGGAAAGTGCGTCTTATCTGGCCCTGTCCCATCTGGATACTCACTCACCACCAGTCCATGATCTACAATACGCCGATACAGCGCAGCGTTTCGCTGCGGATACACCACATCGACCCCCGTCCCCAATACCGCGACTGTCATCCCCTGCTGATCTAGGCAGCTCGTATGCGCTTCAGTATCTATCCCCGCCGCCATTCCTGAGACAATCACACCGCCCTGCCTCGATAATCCACAGCTCAAACGCTGGGTCCACCGCCTGCCGTAGGAAGATGGGCGACGCGTGCCCACGATACCCACCGTCAGCGCCCGAGGCACATCGTTTAGCCTGAGCGCGCCGCGATAGTACAGCACAGGCGGCGGATCAGTTATCGCCAGAAGCAACGCCGGATACCCAGGATCAGCCGGAGTCCAAAAAGATTCATTCTCCCGTTCGTGCTGAGCCAGCATCTGAGCCGGGTCCAGCGTCTTACGAACAGAATCTATGCGCTCTGCTGTCAGTAGACCAATTCCGTCTACCGCCAGCAGCTCGTTGGCAGGCGTCTGCCAGGCAACCGCCAACAAGCCAAAGTGCTCCCACAGTCGCTTTATGGTCACCGGCCCCACATGTTTTATGGTCGACCATGCCAGCCAATACGCCCGTTCTGTCGCCAACACCCTGCTCCCCATGCACGCCTACCGCCAGGCTTAACATTCCCGCGACCGGTCCCCAATTGACGCCTTAATTGACGCCCCAATTAAAGGTAGAATCTGTAGCGGTAGCAAGCGTCCCATCGCAGGAGAATACCCTTGGCTCAGCAAGACCAGCAGCTAAAAGCACTGATTTTTGATGTGGATGGCACCTTAGCCGAAACCGAGCGCGACGGTCATCGGCCCGCCTTCAATCAGGCCTTTCTCGATGCAGGGCTCGACTGGAGATGGTCTCCAGAGCGCTACGGAGATTTGCTAGAGGTCTCCGGCGGCAAAGAGCGCATCCGCGCATTCGTGCAGCAGTCCAAGCCAAATTTTGTTCTCCCTGAAGGGTTCGCCGACCTCACAGCGTTTATAAAACACCTTCACGCCAACAAAACCAACTACTACAAGCAATACGCGCAAGAGGGCAAAATTCCGCTTAGGCCGGGGGTAGAGCGCTTGCTCAACGAAGCCAGAGCGCAGGGAATCCGGCTGGCGATCGCAACCACCACTACCCCCGCCAACGTCAAAGCTCTCCTCGAAAACACCCTCGGCCCAGAGAGCATGAACTGGTTCGAGGTCATTGCAGCAGGCGACATGGTCCCCAAAAAGAAACCCGCGCCCGATATTTTTGAATACGCTCTGGCCCACCTCAATCTGCCACCTGAGCACTGTCTCGCCTTCGAAGATACCAACAACGGTCTTCTCTCTGCGACCCAAACCGGCCTCAAAACAGTAGTCACCGTAAATGACTACACCCGCCAGCAAGACTTCTCGAAGGCAACGCTCGTCGTCAGCGACTTAGGCGAACCTGAGCAGCCCTTCAAGGTCATCAGCGGCAGCGCCCACGGCCAAACCTATTTCAACATCGTTCTGGCAAAAGCGCTGTGTGAGGCCTAATGTTTGAGGCCTAATGTTTGAGGGCTGATATTTGAGGGCCGATATTTGAGGGCTGATGTGCAAGGCCTAAGTAGTCTCTATCTGCTTTAGGCGATCGCCAGCGCCATTCCGTAGGTCTGCCAAGCCTGAAAAAAGATATAAATCGACAGCACAATCAACAGCCCCCGAAA
>JBCBIK010000102.1:0-18633 GCA_038524545.1 Cyanobacteria bacterium J06623_4
AACCACAAAAGGCGGTTCCAGAGCAGTAAGCCGCCGAGATTTGGCATGAGGGTGTTGTGGTCGAAGACAGTCCAGGTGAGAGTTTTGGACTCGAAGGCGTAGAAGCCAAAGGGATCGACCATTGCCCAGAGAGGATACTGCTGATAGTTGATAGTATCTGCGCCGACCATCATCAGTGAGGCCAGGTAGAGCATGACCAGCACAATGGATCCTGCAAAGGTGATAGCAAGGCTGCGGGTGCGGACAGCGATCGCAAAGGCAAGCGCACTGACTAAAAACAGATTGGGCAGCGCAATGAGGAGATAGCTCGCTAAGTAACCATCGGCGCGAAAAGGGCCAAGGGCAAAGGGATTTAGCCCCGGCATAAAGCTACCGAGCACCATGCCAGGAATATAGGCAGAGAATGCTACAAGGGTAATCACAAAGGCAGCGCCAAAGCGAGTAGTCAGATAGTCCCATTTGCGGATAGGCGTGGAGAGAATGAGCGCCTCCATACGAGTGTTGGCATCGCGCACAAAGGTTTCCGCAACAAAGGCTGCTGCCGCGAGAATGCCAAAAATGCTATACCATAGCGTCGTTTGAAAGATTTGGGAAGGGCTATTGACGAAAAAGAAAGCGTTGCCTTGTCCAGCCTTTGAAACAATATCGACCAGTCCGATGGTGAAAAAGAGACCGGCGATTAGCCAGAAGGTGGGGCGGCGGAGGTGATAGCGAGCCTCGAAGGTGAGAATGGGGAGCATGGGGAAAGGGAGAGGGGGAGAAAGGGAGAGGGGGAGAAAGGGAGAAACCCGTAGGTTGGGTTGAGGCTCGATCCTGTTTTGCTAACAAACCAAACTCACCAACCAAAGCCGAAACCCGACGGCTGAAAAAATAAGCCAAAATCCAAATCAAACCAAAACAGGCAAAGATTTTCCCATCAGCGCTGTGAAATATACGTCGTTCAAATCGGGTTCAACTGCCTCGAAGCCGGGGGCAGGGCGCGTAGGGCTCCAAACACGAACTGTGCGATCGCCCCTCATCATCCGTGCCGTAATCACCGACCAGTCCGGATTGAGTTCTGTTGTATTGCCTATTCGCTTCGCCCATATCTGCCCCTGCAAAGCCGCAATCAAGCTCAGCGGACTGCCCTGCCGCACAATCTTTCCGGCCTGTAAGATGGCCATATTTGGGCATAGCTCCGCCACATCTTCAACAATATGAGTCGATAGCAACAGCACGCGGTCCTGGCTAATATCAGCCAGGATATTTTGAAAGCGAATGCGCTCGGTTGGATCAAGGCCAGCCGTCGGCTCATCTACAATCACCAGCCGAGGAGAGCCCAACAGCGCCTGAGCGATGCCAAACCGCTGGCGCATCCCACCAGAAAAGGTGCCGAGTTTTTGCTTTCGCTGTTCGTACAGATTCACTAATTGAAGCTGGTGAGCCACCATATCTCGGCGCTGCCGACCCTTTGTAAATCCCTTAAACACAGCGAGCTGATTGAGCAGCTCTTCCGCAGAGACATTGGGATACACACCAAAGTCTTGTGGCAAATAGCCCAGGCGCTGCCTTGCCAACAGCGGACTTTTCAGAATATCGATACCGCCCAGCATAATAGAGCCGCTATCGGCATCTTGTAGCGTGGCTAACGTGCGCATCAAGGACGATTTACCCGCACCGTTGGGGCCGAGTAAGCCAAATATGCCGGTGCCGATTTCTAAAGAAACGTTTTGAAGGGCATGGATACCGTTGGCGTAGGTTTTGCTGAGATTTTGGATTGAGAGCATGGCGATCGCTCATCGCGATGAAAAGACACAGCCCTAAAACAGCACAGAACAAAAGCGCAGCTTGAGGGTTCAGGCGTTGTACAGACTTGCAAACGATTGCAAATCTATAGTTGGCCTTGATTGCTTAGCGTTGCGTATGGCTTTTGCTGTCATTGTTAGGATTCGTTCCCAAGTATATCGTAAGGAAACACAGCTGGACTTATGGTTCAAGCCTGTACCTTCTTCGCATTTTGCGAATTTTAGTGCTAATATACGTTAGAACGTTAACGAAGGCGATATTGTATGACTGACTTATGCACGTGCTTAGTAAACCTCGACTAGAAACCTTCTGGAAAAAGCACCCAGATGCGAATGCGAGCTTGCGAGCTTGGTACAAAAGAACGAAGCTAGCAAAGTGGAGAAGTTTTAATGATCTCAGAGCGGTATTTCCTTCAGCGGATGATGTAGGCAACCTTACTGTTTTTAATATTGCGGGTAACAAATATCGTCTTATTGCGTTGATTGATTACGAGTATCAAAAAGTGTTCGTGAGAGCAATCTTGACTCATGCTGAATATGATAAGGAAGGATGGAAAAATGACCCTTGGTTTTAATGAGAAAATGTCATATGCAGAGCTGTTGCTAGCTTTTCCGCCTCGACCTATTAAAACAGAGTCTCAGTATTCTGCTACGCAAAAGGTTGTTGATCAGCTGATAGATAAGAATAATTTGACTGAGGATGAGCGAGATTATTTAAACATGCTCGGGACTTTGATGTATGAGTATGAGGAGAAAACTATAGATATCCCAGATATTCACGGGATTGAAATGTTAAAGGTGCTTATTGAGGAATTTGATCTACGACAGAAAGACCTCGCAAGTATATTCAAGACGGAATCTATTGTTTCTGATGTACTGAGTCAGAAACGTAGCTTGACTGTTGAGCACATTCAGAAACTGTCTCAATTTTTTCGAGTTTCGCCTGCTGTATTTTTTGAACTTGAGTCTTCAGAATCAACAGCTGCTTGATATAGCAAAGTGCGGATGCATACTCAAAGAGAAGGCTAACGCCTACGTACTTTGCTAGTCGCTTAGCCCGCTGAAGCATAACGGTTGTAGCCGATGACTATGCCGTAAGCTAAGCGGCCAAAGATATAGTCTGATAGCGCCTGTGATTGCCTGTGATGAGTCTACGCCAAAGAGCCATCGGGAAACAGCGTCACCCTCAACGGTCCTATCCTCACCGTACGCTGACTCTCTGTACCCATAACCGTTTTCACCCGGACCGGCATCACCCCTCCCGGCGGAAAAGCCCACCATTCTCCATCTTGCAAAAAAGGATCGCTATAACCGTGAGCTTCGCACCAGTTCTGACAAAGGCTGCGAATCGCTTTGCCAAAAGTTGAGTATTCTGGCAGGTCTACAGCGTTCTTTTGCATGGGTTCTTTTTCATAAAGCGTCTAGATAAATCAGCGGTAAGAGCCGCTCAAGCATCACTTTAATTAATCTCGTACCATTTCCCCAGTGCCAAACCTGACCGATTTCATACACACGCTGCCGACGAACAGCGCGGAGCTGTTGCCAAGTAGAAGAATTGGCCAGCTGAGAAGCAAGGGATTGCTTACCATAGCTCTGTACAAAAATCACATCTGGGTTCACCGCGACTATCTTCTTGAGCGGTAGATACATCAACCCAGCTTCTCCCTTATTTGGGTCTGGCTTTTTCCAAGGAAAGTATGTGAACTGTTTGAGTACGCTGCCCAGCGTACCGGTCTCTGCTTCGACTGGGTATCGATTAACGAGGCGGCTAGGACGAGAACCTCCCATAATCAGGACCGTTTTACGTGGATATCGCTGATAGGTCTGCTTTAGGTGAGTGATGGATTGTTCTAGCTGGGCGATCGCCTCTTCTCCCGCTTCAACACGATCTGTCAACTGAGCCACTGTTCGCAGTCGGGCGATCGCGACTTCGTAGCCTGCACCACACATAAGATGAGTAGGCGCAAGTCCTTCTAGCCAGCGCTGATAAATTCGATGGGGAAACCGCCAGCCCAAAATTAAATCTGGCTGTAACCGCCGAATAGCTTGCAAATTTGGCCACAGCCACGAGCCAACAGGTGCCATCTCTGGCGCTATCTCACGGACGTATTGATTTAATACCGTATTCTCTTCTATACCAGAGTTCAGATAGCCAACGACAGAAAGCCCCAACTCTAGCGACACGTCCAAGCCTGTTGCACTCAAACACACAATTTTCCGAGTCGAGGGCAAACAGTCAGTCGAAGAAGAACTAGCGATGTTCATTGCGGCAGCGTGGCCGGATAACCAAACAAAACATGAATTTGACTAAAGAGTTGCCTCAAGCTTTGCTGACTGTCCTCAGTCGGAATATGCATGCCAGAAAATTGACAGCCCTCTAAGCTTGAAAACCGCCAATATTGTCCACAGTAATCGTGGCCAGTCGCTTCAATCCCTTTTAACTTAAAAGCATTGCGCTTCAGCTTTTCTGAAAAAACAACCTGTAACAAAATACAGCTACATCTCAGATTAGGCTGCGAGCTTGAAAACGAAACACCAAAATCCAACGACATGGGATCAAACGTTTGCTGCGTTTTACAATCTGTCAACCACGGACTGAGATCAACAACCGCAGCTGGAATCTCAGCACGAATAATAGTTGAGATGCAAGCAATTTTACTCACGAGTGCAATAGATAGCGCTTGTTCGCTGGCATTCATAGTAGCTACCTTCCGTAATGTGTACTGATTCTTTTGTGCTTAGTCGTTTCAGCCCCTGCGCCATCAGCAGTGTAGCCCTGCTATAGATATTCATTCTCAATTGTGCCTGTTGACAATTCTAATTTATTGAGATTATATGTCAATAAGACAGAACGCAACTCATGCTTAAAAGTTAGTCGTTGCTGACCTGCCTTGATAATTTCCGACTTAAAAATGTTAGGAGCTTCGCAATGACAAATTACGCTCAAGAGCTAAAAATCAACGCAAAAAGGATGGTCTCTGAGGGCAAAGGGATTTTGGCAATGGATGAAAGCAACGGTACCTGCAATCGCCGTTTTGAAGCCTTAGGCATCCCTACCACAGAGAATTCTCGCCAAGACTATCGAGAATTAATCTTAACTGCACCTAATCTGTCTGACTACATCAGCGGCCCCATTCTTTATGACGAGACCATTCGTCAATCGACTCAAGCGGGTGTGCCTTTTCTCAAAGTTATTGCAGATGCAGGGATGCTGCCAGGTATTAAGGTCGATACAGGGGCTAAGGATTTGACTGGACATGCCGGTGAAAAGGTCACCGAAGGGCTAGATGGTCTGCCTGCTCGAATCGCGGAATACTACAATATGGGTGCTCGCTTTGCGAAGTGGCGCGCAGTCATTACCATTGGCGATGGTCTACCCAGTCGAGCCTGCATCGAAGCCAATGCCCACGCGTTGGCTCGCTATGCATCTATTTGCCAAGCAGGTGGGCTGGTGCCGATTGTAGAGCCAGAGGTTTTGCTTGACGGCAGTCACACAATGGCACGGTGCTATCAGGTGACAGATGAGGTGCTACACGCGGTTTTTCATCAGCTCTACATGCAAGGCGTCAGCTACGATCAAATGGTCTTAAAGCCCAGCATGATCATGCCTGGCAAGGACTCGGATGAGCGGGCCAGTGTGACCGCTGTCGCTGAAGCCACCATCAGGTGTTTGTTGAAAAATGTGCCTGCAACGGTTGCTGGCATTGCCTTTTTATCGGGCGGGCAAACAAAGGAAGCCGCCTCTGCTCACCTCAATGAGATGAATCAACAATTTGGCGATCAGTGTCCCTGGCCAGTGACTTTCTCGTATGCAAGGGCCATTCAGCAGCCTGCACTGGAGCACTGGTCGGGCGAGCGGAGTCGCGTCTCGCAGGCGCAGCAAATGTTATTGCAGCGCGCTAAGTGCAATAGTCTAGCTAGCTTGGGTCAATACTCTGGCGAGCAAGAAAAGCAGCTTGCGCTGGTCTAGTGCCTATTCAGGTTTTCCTCCGAAAAAACAGTTCCAAGTCCATGGATTTAGAGCAGTTGGCGCTGCTCTAAATCCATTTTTTTTAGTCAGACATAGCTTCACTGATGCTTCCTTACAGGGGTTTGTAGATAGGTTTGTCAGCTTCTGTGAAAACAGTGTTGAAATATGCGCCAATCATTCGGAGAGAAAACTGCCATGTCATTTCTGCTTGCTCTACCGATGAGAGCGATCTCGTCTGCATCTGAATCGCACAAGAAAATCCATCGATCTCAGCATCCGAGAAACTGGCTTCTTGAATAATCCACTTAAACGCAATCGGTTGATTAAAGCTGCGCACGCGCAAAAACTTGTTGAAATGGAAATAAAGCGCAAAATAATTAATAGCATCTTGCACACAGCCCTGACAGTTCCAGGCAAATTCAAGATAGCCTTGACGGTAATTTCCCTCATCCGTCATCATCAGCTGACTGTGACAGCCCACCGTAAAGAAACAGGTCTCCGGCCTATTGATAGCGCTTACAAGGGCTTTTAGACTACTGTCTCCTGATAGCTCTGGAACTGTGTCGATCAGTGACGGCTTAATTTTAAGATTTCTGAAGCCATAGTTTGTCGGCGCGTTGACGACACTCGGCCTCTGTTGGGCAGTAGTGCCGATGCGATCGCCCGCGTAGGGAATCACCTTTGCGGTAGGGCTCAACGAGAGGTCGTTACGATATAGAAGATCGGGCATAGTGATTCATGATGAGATTTATTCCCATTAGCATCATAAAGCATTCTCCTGTATTTTTAGTGTTCAAATCAGGTGAGAGCTTATTCAAAGCGTTAGCTGGCCATCTTCCATGTGCAAAATCCGATCGGCAATATCGAGAATGCGATTGTCGTGAGTTACGAGCAAAACCGTGCAGCCTTCTTCTTTGGCGAGGCGCTGCATAATTTCAACAATTTCTCTGCCGGAATGACTGTCGAGCGAGGAGGTCGGTTCATCGGCAAGGATGAGTTGGGGATGGCTAACGAGGGCACGGGCGATCGCAACTCGCTGTTTTTGCCCGCCTGAGAGATTTTCTGGATAGGCGTCTATCTTGTCTCCCAAGCCGACCGCTTCCAGTAACGCAGTGGCCTGAGCGCGATAGTTAGCTTTAGACACCTGAGAGTGAAGGCGTAATGACGTACTGACATTTTCCCAAGCGCTGAGACAGGCCAACAAGTTATGATGCTGAAAAATATAGCCGATCTGACTGCGGGTTTTGATCAGCCGAGACTTTTTGGCACCGTGTAGCTCGGTGCCTAACACTTGCAGCTTGCCCGTCTGCACTGAGCGCAGGGCACCCAACAGTGTCAGCAGCGTAGTTTTGCCGCTACCCGAAGGCCCTTCAAGAATCACCACTTCCCCGGCCCGTAAAGTGAGAGTAACCTCAGAAAGAACAGGTTTGCGCAGCGTTCCCTGACCGAAAGCGTGGCTGAGTTGACTGGCTGAAACAACAGTAGACATTTGATTTAGAGCACTGCTTAAAACACATCGGCCTCAAAACACATCGGCTGGATCGGCGGCGCGGAGTTTGTTCATGGCGATCGCCCCCGACAGCATGCACATCATCAGCGTCATCACAAATACCTGCATCGCGACTGCGCCTTTCATCACCAGTGGCACTCGGGTAATCACCACCAACAGCTGATACACCCCATAAGAGGCAATATATCCAGGCACAAATCCCAGTACCGCCAAAATCAGCGCTTCTTGAAAAACCACATTGAGCAAAATCCGATCAGAATAGCCGATGGCTTTGAGCGTGGCGTATTCGGGCAGGTGTTCGCTGATGTCGGTATACAGCACCTGGTAAACAATCACCATCCCCACGATAAAGCCCATCGCCGCGCCAAAGTTTAGCACCTTGCCATTCGGCAGCGAAGCGCGAAAAGCTTGTTCGGCAGCGGATAGTTCTGCCTGGGTGAACACAGTGATAGAGGGCGGGAGTTCTGCTTGGAGACGCGATCGCACTACCTCCAAATCTTCCCCATCCTCTAAAAACAGACATCCCACACTCACCCGTTCTAGACTCTCTTTTCCGTACCACTGGGTATAGGTCCAGTCGCTCATGACCACATGGCCATTGTCAAACAAAGTACTCCCCAAGCTAAAGAGCCCCACAACAATCACCCGCTGATTGCTCATTAGCGTAGACACCATCTCAGCCTCATTTGCTGAGCGGAACTGTTCAACAATTGGACCTAATTTCTCCTGTCCGAGCCGGTCAAACAGGACTGCGCTAGGCGCGGTGAGCAGATCAACCTGCTGGTTTACTTCTGGAATATCGAGCACAGGCTGATCGGGGTTAAAGGCTAGGATTTTGACAGAGTTAGGAAATAGCTGAAACTCTTCTGGATTGGTTTCCTCTTCTGGGCTTACCAGATCTTCTGGGTTTACCCAGTTAGAAAATTCTATGTACAGCGGGCTAGCCGCACGCACCCCTGCGACGGCATCAGCCTGATAGAGATATATTTTTGGAAAAGTGCCCAAATCAATATTGGGCGCATAGGCAGAGACTAAGAACAGATCCCCTTCGAGATGATCGGGGACCAGCGTCACTCCGTCGAACAGCATATCTCGCAGGCCCAGCTGCGTAAAAATAAGAATATTGGAAAAAGCAACCCCTGTTAGCGCCACCAACAGCCGAATCTTTCGATGAAATAGCTGCGCAAATCCTAACGGTTTATATATTTGCCAAATTGTTCTGATGCTTTTCCCCATCCCCTATCCCCTATCTCCCGTCTCAATCTCGACTCTCACTTGCATATTCGTCAAGCTGGCGACTTTTGGGCTGTCTTCTGGGTGAATCTTTAGCCGCACTTCGACCACGCGCTGATTTTCATCCGTTGTAGGATCGCTCGATCCGTCCGAAAGGCGGCGAGCCCCAATTTGCAAACCAATATGTTCAACGGTTGCGCGTAATTCTCCAACGAATCCGCCATATTCGCTGGAGAGTGTTGCTTTTTGTCCAATGGCAATTTGAACAACATCTGTTTCATAGACTTCAGCGATCGCCATCATCTGTTCTGTATTGCCTAGCTCGATGATGCCTTCTTCAGTATTGACCCGCTCGCCTACGCGCGTATTAATGCGCAAAATTTGCCCCGAGACAGGAACACGCACCTGAGTCTCTTCTAGATCGGCCTGACGCTGCTCAACGGCGATTTGTGCACGTTCTAGCTCGGCCTGTGAAACGGCTTCATCGGTTGGTCGCACTTCACTGAGATTCGTAAGTAGATTGCGCTCTTGTTCTATCTGTTCGGCGAGAGTTTGCTGAAAGGTACTGAGCTGTGCCTGTCGTTGTACCAGCAGGGCCTCAGCGGTCGCGACGGATTCTGCCGACTGGTCGAGCTGAGCTGCGGCAAGCGCACCTTCGCTAGCTAAGGTTTGGTTGCGCTCGTAGGTGCTGCGGGCCTGCTCAAGTTCGGCCTGGGCGCTGGCGATCGCCGCCTGATATTCCAGCACCTGATTGCGCTGCCGAGCTTCGAGTTCTGCGATCGCTGCCCGCTGAGCCGCCAGTTCTGAAGAATTCCCGGCCCCGGCCAGCAGTTGATTGAGCTTTGCCTGATGTAGCTCAACCGTTTTTTGAGCTTCTTTCAAATCGCGCTGACGACGCTCGAACCCCTGCAAAATAGCAATTACTTGATTCGCCTCAACAAAGTCACCCTCTTCTACTAAGATTCGATTAACTCGGCTATCTTCCGCGTTTGGGACCGATAGTTGAATCACTTGTCCTTGTGGAACTAAGCGTCCTAACGCGACAACAGAATCACCGTCGCGAGCCAACAGAGCCTCCGTTGCAGACGGCTCATCCACTTGACCTGCTGCAGACTGCACGTCAGAAAGCTGCGTGCAGGCACCGCATGCCAAACCAACAGTCAGCACAAAAAACCAACGAGCAATAATCCAACGAGCAAAAATTTTCAGGGAAACACCCTCTACGGCGTAGACCACATCAGCAAAAAGCAACAGCAAAAAACTTAAAACGAAAAGTCGGCAAGCCTAAGGTCAACTGAGAGAAGTCAGCTAAGCGCCGCATTTGCAATATTCGATAGCTTGCTCGATCCTATGACAGCTTGAGTATCAAATTTTATAAGTTCAGCATGTTGTAACATCAGCATGTTGTAACAACTGTTTAGCGTCTAGCGACGATAAGGCGATCGCCAACTGCGATGCAACCCTTGCACCAAAACCTGTCGGGGTGCCGAAACTCGCTGCACAATACTCCACAGCTGCATGGCTTCTGTCGGCGTCTGAAGCGTTACCTTCAGAGGCTTGAACCCGCTACACCGACATTCAATACCCAACTCCTGCAAGCGATAGTAGACTTGCCAGCGATCTTCGCATTCAACAGTAATATCAGACAGCATCATAGCGCCTCATTAGACCGCATACTTAGTCGTAATACTTCAAACCCCAAGGACAGCGTTACCCCGTGTATCGCAAGCTGTTCAGCCGCACTAGTTAGGATTGATTCCCACCAGAGTAGCATACATCCGTAGATGATAATAGCTCTCAAAAGTACGTTGTCAAATTAGCTATTGGGTTTGTTGATCGAAGGAAGCATCTGAGGGACTCGCTGAAAAGCCACTGGCGAAAGCCATTTCTCCCTTGGGGTCCATTTGGCCATGCCATCGCTTTCTAATTTTTTGAGCAAGCGAGCAACTGTGACGCGGGTAATGCCGATAGACTCTGCAATTTCCGTCTGGGTAAGATTCATCGGAATCTTGTAAAGATGACTATTGGCATCTTGTTCTCCGAAGCGCATAGCTAGCCAGCAGAAAAACTGTAGCAAGCGCAGCTTGACCTCCCGGCAGTGGTTAATTTTTATTAAATCGGTGAGTTGGCGAGAATGTGCAAATATCTGAGCTTGAGAAATAACATAGTCATCACCCAGCAAATCAACAACAACCTCGCTGAGGCATTGAGCCTGAAAGGATTCCATCTGTGCTAATCGTTGGCCTATCACACTACCCACTGACCAAAAACCGAGGGTCACAATCTCGCCTTCCCATGTCAGCGTACAAGTACGAACGTAGCCGCTTTGAATATGCAGTAGCTGATTACGATCGGTCGGCAGGTATTCGTTGCGCTTAAAATGTAATGGCACGGAACTGCAGTGTCTACTGGCAGGGTAATTTTTTACAGCTGTAGTAGCTATGGATGCTTAAGAAAGCAAGATAGTCCGGCCTGTCTGTAGAGTTTTAGCGGATGATCGCCCAGTGTATTTGAACCTGTTCTATCGGTCACTGACTTCTTCTCTGCCTGAAAGATATGCTTGCAAATCACCTTTGCTACCGGCTTAGCATGGTGAAAGTGGAAGAAATGCCTGCCGTCTGGACAATGCCAGAGGTGATCGCCCGTTTTCATCTGGGCTTGCCACAGCGCTGGTTGTTGAGCGCAAACCACAGAATCTAGCTCGCCGTTGCAAACCAGTAATGGCATATCAGTACCCCCTGGCTGAATGCTGATGTCGTGACCCAATGAATGAAATGTGAGGTTGCTATCTAAGTCGTGAGCCAGCAGCTGAACCAGCGCCTGACAAAACTTAGGCGACTGCTTACCCAATAGCAATCGGACCATCTGAGCCAGTACTCGCTCTCGACTACAGTGCAGTAGTTGCCGAGTTGCGTAGTAGTGTGACTGCCAATTGACTGCCGGATTTGCGCCTACTGACAGCATCGTTAAAGAAGCCACGCGATGAGGATACAGCCGAGCGTACAGTAGCGCGATCACACCGCTGGTGCCATGCCCCAGCAAGTGAAATCGCCTGGGAGCTTGTTCTGAATAGCCGTCCAAAGAACACTCAAAGGCTATTCGCTCCTCTACATGAGAATGCAATGCGTCAATGATGGACTCTACACAACAAGGCTCATCTATCGTCTGCGCATACTCCCATAGCCTTACAGGGGCTTCTTTTGCAAGCCGAGCAAGGAGTCGTCGGTCAAAGCACTTTAGATAGGGACTAACAGAAATCCAGAGTAGGCTAGGTTCGTTTTTCATAGGATGGGTTCGATCATCTCAATCGCTTGCACATTGCGGCATCGAATACGCAGAATTGAGGCACTATTGACGATAACTCTCAACAAGGGTCATTCGAAGTATACCCTGGAATAGGCAATAGTCAGGAACTATTTTCAATAGATATCAGGGAAACATCCTTGCTATCGCATTTTTATTGCCCAGGGAATGACCTGGGATAGCAGTGAATTTTACTGATTTATAAAGGTTACAGCCCGAAAATGGTAGGCAGGATGGGCTGAGCTCTGGGCAGTCTTGGACCACAACTGTCAGTACTGAGTATCAAACAACTTAATCCCGTACACATATGAAAACCCTTAAAACCCTTCCATTTCAGGAGTTTTATGATTTTTAAAAAGCCTTTATTAAAAACTTTAACAAGGGATTCCTCTAAATTATCAAGATCTATTGTCAATAGTCAGGTTCTAGCATAAGGTTGGATGAAGCGCTGATTGCGCTGATTGCGATGACATAGTCACCGTCAGTTTCATTGAGCGGTTTCATATGGCGATTCTCGCCTTTGTCAGGAGTCTCAACTACCCTCTTGAAAATCGCTCAATTGTTTTTCTCTATGATTCTGATGACAGTATAGCTTTATGCCTGTTGCTGATATTTTCGACAGCAGGCAGAGCTGAGCGCGCAAACTGTTCATTGCATCCACACTGTTCATAACAAACATAATGAGGCGTTGCAGTTATGCAAGCGTACGGAAAACCAACTGTAAAATACGATTGGTGGGCGGGCAATGCTCGGTTTGCCAACGACCCTGGGCTGTTTATTGCGGCCCATGTTGCTCAGGCTGCCCTGATCACCTTTTGGGCTGGCGCGTTTACACTCTTTGAAATCTCCCAGTTCGACGCTAGCCTGCCGATGGGTGAGCAAGGGCTTATTCTTCTCCCCCATCTAGCGACACTGGGTATCGGGGTAGGGAGTGGTGGTGAAGTTATCGATACCTATCCCTACTTCGTCATTGGCGCAGTTCATCTTATTTCCTCAGCCGTGCTAGGCGCAGGTGCGCTCTTCCACACCGTAAAAGGCAATAACGAGAGTCTTAAAGATGCGAATGGACCTGCTAGTAACTTCTACTTTGAATGGAGTGATCCAGCAAAGGTCGGTCTGATTCTAGGACATCATCTCTTATTTCTTGGGTTTGGCGCACTCGCTTTAGTCCTCAAGGCGACACAGTGGGGCGGTCTCTACGATGCAACAATTGGCGAAGTTAGAACGGTTACTGACGTGACGCTAAATCCTGCGGTTATCTGGGGATACCAAACTCACTTTGCAAGTGTAAACAATCTGGAAGATTTAGTGGGTGGCCACGTATTTGTGGGCGTTCTGCTGATTGCAGGTGGCTTTTGGCACATTTTGGTACCGCCTTTGGACTGGGCGAAAAAAGTGTTGATTTTTTCTGGTGAGGCTATCTTGTCTTACTCGTTAGGCGGAATTGCGCTAGCTGGCTTTGTTGCCGCTTACTTCTGCGCAGTCAATACATTGGCTTATCCGACTGAGTTCTACGGTGCGCCGCTGGCCATTAAGCTAGGGGTCACACCTTATTTTGCAGATACGGTTTCCCTGCCACCCGGTGTTCATACGGCTCGCTGTTGGCTGGCAAATGCGCACTTTTTCCTGGCGTTCTTTATGCTTCAGGGTCATCTCTGGCATGCTTTGAGAGCGATGGGTTTTGACTTTACCCGCGTGCTAAATGCGCTAGATGCAACGGCGCCAGCGCCGACGACTCAGACAGGTGTCAAGCCTGCACAAGCGGCTAAAAAACAAGACAAGCCAGAGTCTGCGCCAGCAGCATCTTAGGCAAAAAGGTTGCCATTTTTGAAACTTCCTCTCAAGACCCATTGCTCCATTGCTGATATCAGCAATGGAGCTTTTTTTGATGTTTGAAAGCTTTAAGACTAGACAAGGGAACGCTGGCAAGCAGGACAAACAGCATGGATAGATAGCTGACAATCTAACAGCTGATAGCCTTCCTGCGTGACGATTTGAGCGCTCGCTTTCAGTACAGAATCATCTTCAAATTCAATCGTTTTACTGCATCGAACGCAAACAAGGTGATGATGATGCGACGAAGGATGATTGATTTCGTAGTGCTTTTGGTCATCTGAGAACTCTAGTTCTCGTAAGATACCTAAGCGAGCCATGAGTTTGAGATTGCGATAAACGGTTGACAGACCGATTGGGGTACCCCTCTTTTTTAGCAAGTCATGTAGCGTTTCAGCGCTCAGGTGCTGACCCCTAGGCAACCCTTGAAACGTCGTGAGAATAATCTCGCGGTGTGGCGTCATACGCCAGCCTCGCTCATTCAGCTCTGCCTTTAGCGCTGCGGGTGTGTAGGTGACCATAAGAGAAGGTCAATAAACTTTTCTTATTGAGAATAATAGCGGATCGTCAAATTAATAGCAATAAACAGCAAGTTTTGCTCGAGAGTAGGTCACTTGGAACCCTTACGACGTGCTAGCTTAATCGCGACCGAAAACGCAAAGAGTAGCGTATAAAGATAAGGGAGTAAAAGTGGGGTAGCTTGATGCATGATACAAGCTTTGATCCTATGCGGTGGGATCATTGGTTCTTGATAGTTTGTTTTCTGGCGATCGCGCTCTGGGGGCTCTGGTTATGTTGGCAATGGAACCAACGACGCCACAAACGCAAGTAAACAAAGCCTGTGTTGTTATTCTGACCAACGGCGCAACAAATTAATCATGCTTTTGGAAACCAGGTCAAATTCTCTATTTTTGCCCTGCGAATTAAAAATAGCGCGCCGCGCGGTATCAAGATCGAACAGAATTTCGCGATTGGCTGGGTCTCTGATCCAGCTTTGTGCCCAGCCAACGATTGCCCAGCGGCTACCCTTGATGATTGGAGCGACGCGATGCAGTGTAGAAGAAGGGTAAGCGATCGCATGTCCAGAAGCCAGTCGGTACTTTTGCTCATAGCTTGCGCCTTCGACCACTAGCTCACCGCCTTCGTAGGTATCAGGCGGCGTAAGAAAAACGGTAAAGGAAACATCGGAACGCCAGCGGCCCGCCATCATCGCATTGTCAGTGTGAGTGCCATAAGACATCCCAACTTCGTAGTGACTGAACAAAAGGGTATGAATAGACTTAGGACGCACAGTGGCTTGAAACAGCGTATTTTTTGTGAGCGCTGTTTTAACCTGCTCTTTTAGGACAGCAGCATGTGGATCGCTGATCTTGAGCTGTCGATTATTTTTGACACCCCGAGCATTCCAGCCAGCCGTTTTTTTTCCGTCAATAAACTCAGCTTTGGAGAGCTTATCAAGCATATCTTCGACAGCTGACTGGGTGAATACGTTGGGGATTTCGACGATCATTTAAGACAGGGTTGCTTTGAGCGATACAGCTTTTTTACGGTAGCACCCAATGGTAATCGCCACGATCACCATGCCCAAGATAGCACTGGGTTCAGGAACCCTTTCGTAGGAGACTATCCCAGAACCCAGAATAGGTGCGCGGGGTTCATCTTCAGGCGTGTAAAAAGTAGGATCGAATCCGTCGGTCAGCTGCGTGCCCGAAATTCGCACAAAGTCACCTGGGTAGTCAAGTTCAGGGACGTTAGTGAAGGGGTGATAAACTGCAAACCAATCTAGGCCCAGAAGCTCGCCATCTTGGAAACTAACCGTCGGAAATTCTGGAAATCGAACATCCAAGGTTTGGTCGACTCTTGGATCATTTGTCAAAGAAACTTCTAGATTGGCTTCACGGCCAAAGCTCTCGAGGCCAACGCCGGTCAGCTCAGAATCATCAAAGGAAAACAGTCCGACATAAAACTCAGGCCGCGGCTCTACGCCAATCTCAGGTGCGCCAGTTAGAAAGAACCCTTCATCAAGAGTCGCTTTGAACTGATAAGTTGCGGCATCGGCAGCCGTAGCTACACCGAGAATCATGCCGACAGAGGTTGCTAGAGAAAGCGCTTTTAATCGCAAAGTGTTGAATTTTTTCATGTGTGAAAACAGAATCTAAGTTAGAGCCATACTATACAGATGAGTACAAATGAGCCTTGTTGCAAGGTCAATATCGAAGATTAGGAAGAGGAGGAGTACCGATATACATTTCTCCCCCTCTCCACAAGCGAGCCGATTAGATCAGGCTCATCGCTTCCTCAAGGGAAGAAACATCGGGAACCACTGCGAAGCTGCTTTCACCCAAGGCAGACACTTGAACATTGTTCAAAACGGCCAGCGTTTCACCGCTGCTGGCAACGCCAAGCAGCGTGTTGCTGCCATCTTGGGTGATGGTTAGGTCAGCAAAGGTGAGTTCACCTGCGACGAGCCCGATACGATCCGTTCCCACCTCAAAATCGAGGATGGTGTCGGCGCCGTCACCGTTGCCAAAGACAAACAGGTCGCTGCCACTAGCGCCAGAGAAGTTGTCACCGACGAGGATATCGTTACCCGTGACCCCCATGATGATGTCGTCACCGGCATCACCCCAGATTTGGTCATCGCCAGCATCGCCGCTGAGGATGTCGTCGCCGGATTTGCCACCGATGCGGTCGTTCCCGCCACCACCAAAGATGATGTCGTTACCACCCATCACACCATCTTGAGTGTTGCGAGAGTTGAGGTCGCCTCGAAGGACATCGTCGCGCTCACTGCCCTGGATAATGTCGTAACCCAGGCCACCAGCCGCAAGGCCGCCTTCGCCGCCTTCAGCACCTTCGCCGCCTTCAGCAAATTCAGCGAGCTCAATCCATTCTTCAGGGAGCAAATTCGCTACGACTTCGAAACTGCCTTCACCATCGGGGTCAAGCACGTAGGCAATGCCTTGAGGATCAGGATAGATGCCTGTTCCGGCTTCAAAGAGATCGTCGTGACCGACGATGACAGTGTTGGTTCCCGCTTCAGGCTCAGCCGTTAGGAAAGGTGTAACGTTTGCCCGCATCTCTTCAATTTGGGCATCGGTGTAGTCTTCAAACGGCAGGAAGTTGAGATCCGAGTTCTTCTCGTACTGACCAAAGGCGATCGCAGCCGTCTTAACAGCTCGACCATAGTCACTAGTGATTACGGAACCGACTGGGAGATTAGATTCTTCGAAGGCTTCGCCAATGGCGAGGGACTGTTGGATGCCAAACTCACTTAGCACACGCTGGGTAGAGAAGTCGTTGACATCAGCAGTGACCTGGTCAGCAAAGTCTCGCTCGGTTTGAGCATGTCTGAAGTAAACAACGTAACCACCGTCTTGCAGCTCATCATACAGCGCTTCACCTTCTAGCTGATCCACGAAGTCAGCGTTGGCCTGTTCACCAGAAGACAGTTCGCCTTCATAGACAGGCGCTGGCGTCATCAGATCAACACCATCACCAGGCTGGTAACCTTCAGCACCTTCAGCACCTTCACCGCCTTCGGAACCTTCACCGCCTTCGGAACCTTCAGCACCCTCGGAACCTTCAGCACCTTCGGTTAGATCAATCCACTCTTCAGGCAGCAGATTCGCTACTATGTCGAAGCCGCCCATCCCATCAGGATCAAGCACGTAGGCAATGCCTTGAGGATCAGGATAGATGCCTGTTCCGGCTTCAAAGAGATCGTCATGACCAACGATGATACTGTTAGTGCCAGCATCAGGCTCAGTCGTCAAGAACGGTGTGACATTCGCCCTCATCTCTTCGATTTGAGCATCGGTGTAGTCTTCGAATGGGAGGAAGTTTAGGGCAGAGTTCTTCTCATATTGGCCAAAGGCGATCGCCGCAGTTTCAACAGCCCGACCGTAGTCGCTAGTGATCACCGAGCCAATAGGTATATCAGCGTCTTCAAACCCTTCGCCAATAGCAAGAGATTGCTTCACGCCAAACTCACTGACGACGCGCTGAGTAGAGAAGTCATTGACATCAGCAGTGACCTGGTCAGCAAAGTCTCTCTCGGTTTGAGCATGTCTGAAGTAAACAACGTAGCCACCGTCTTGTAGCTCGTCCAACAGAGCATCACCCTCTAACGTGTCCTCGAAGTCAGCGTTGGCCTGTTCACCAGAAGATAGTTCGCCTTCATAGACAGGCGCTGGTGTCTCCAACTCAAGCGCATCACCAGGCTGATAGCCTTCAGCACCTTCAACGCCTTCAGCACCTTCGCCGTCTTCAAAGAAGTCGATAGCAATGCGGTCATTTCCAGCACCACCGTCGATGACGTCATTGCCTTCGCCACCTTCGATAACATCGTCGCCGTCAGTGCCTTCGATAACATCGTCGCCATCGGTACCAGTGATGGTTCCTTCAGCACCTTCGCCACCTTCAGCGCCTTCGCCATCAGTAATGGTTACTGAAACGGAGCTGGCCGCAGCGTCAACTTCATAAGCTTCGCCATCCACCAAATTGAAGGAGAAATTTTCAGTACCTTCAGCCATGTCATCGTCAAAGACAGCGACATCAAGAGAGGCGGTGGCTTCTGTAATTCTGAAGAATACCGAACCAGCCACTTCATCAGTCCCCGCGATATTGCCGCCAGTAACCACAGGTCCCGTGACGACTAGCTCACCCTCTGGTGTGCGAGGTTCTGTATTGTTGAGACCATTGACATCAAATTCAGCAATGGCTCTGACTGACCCTTGCAGCTGAACCAATAGTCCTTCGGCGGGGATGTCTCCCTCAGTGGTGAAGGTGAGCGTTGTTCTAGTTTGCTCGTCTTCGACGAGGTTGGTCTCGCTAATGGTGACACCAACGGTCGGTGAGGTAGCAGGGGTGATGCCATCAGTAACGGTGAACGTCCCTGAATTTTGCATCGCATCGACGGTGTAGCCATCGCCATCAACGAGTGTGTAGGAGAAGGTTTTGTCTTCCTCTTGAACAATGTCATCAGACACCGGCAGCGT
>JBCBIK010000103.1:0-18618 GCA_038524545.1 Cyanobacteria bacterium J06623_4
ACTTTATTTTATCAGTAATTCTCTTTTTTATAAGCCTGGCTTATGCATGAACAAAGTTGTAGATATTGATAGAAATTGTGCTTTACATTGGTCTTTCTCTAACTTGAGAGAGAGGTAAAAGAAGATACTTTAAGAGTTTGTTTGATATGCATAGGTAGATGCCTTTTGGGGTTGTCTATGTTTCTGTATTTCAATACTTTCTATTGGCCCCGGTGATGGTTTAAGTGATGGTTATTCGTGTCGGGCTGGTGGGGACTGGCTATGCTGCTAGGGTGAGGGCCGAGGCATTGTTGGCAGATGGGCGATCGCAGCTTGTTTGTGTAGCTGGGCGAACCCCTGAACGGACGGATGCTTTTGCGACACGATATGGGATATCGGCAGTTCAGCGCTGGCAGCAACTGGTGACTGACGACGGCATTGATGTGGTTGTGGTGTGTACGGTGAGCAGTCTGCATGGCGTTGTGGTGGAGGCTGCTTTGACAGCGGGCAAGCATGTGGTTGTGGAGTATCCGCTGTCGCTGGATCTGGCTCAGGCGCGCCGTGTAGTAGCACTTGCTGTGTCGCAGGACCTGTTGCTGCATGTGGAGCATATCGAGCTGCTAGGCGGGCTTCACTTGGCTATGCAGGCTCACATGCCTAGCGTTGGGATGCCAACCTATGTCAGCTACCGCACGATAAATCCACAACACCCGGCCCCTCGAAAGTGGACGTATCATTCGGAGTTGTTTGGCTTTCCTTTTTGTGGTGCGCTATCGAGGGTGCACCGGATGACTCAATTATTTGGGCGGGTGAGGCGGGTGACGTGCTGTACGAGGAGGGTCCCTAGCGACGATGATGCGGACTATCTCAAGAGTATTTTGAGTTCGGGGCGGTTGCAGTTTGAATCGGGTGTGGTGGCTGAGCTGACTTATGGAAAGGGCGAGGGCTGGTGGGTGAAGCGCCGTGATGTGGAGGTGCAGGGGAGTATGGGGGCGATCGCGTTTGTAGGGAATGCAGGGACTTTGACAACAGCCCAAGGTACGGAACCCATTGCAGCTGCGCCAAGAAAGGGCCTTTTTCGCAAGGATACGCAAGCGGTTTTGGACTACCTCACGGCGGGAACGCCTCTATATGTAAGCCCGCACGAGAGCGTCTACGCATTGGCTGTAGGCGATGCCCTGAGGCGTGCCTCGGTCAGCGGAAAGACCGTATTTTTAGATGATTTCCACGATGAGTAATGATGATCGGTCGACCTAGGCATCTGCTAAGCATCTTTATCAGCGCCAGACTAAAATGCCGGGGCTCTCTTGGGTTGGAACAATGTCTAGAATGTCTAGCTGGGCGCAGTAGGGAATGTCGACGGTGTTATTTTTGCTGAGGAGTCGCTGGCCGTGGCTGGCGTGATTTAGCAGCTCAGGAAGCTGCGACTGCCACTGCATGTAAAGACTGACTGAAGCGAGCGCCGCGTCATTTCCAATCAGGTCGGTGTAGCCCAAGTTTGCCTGATGTAGCGCCTGCTGAATAATCGCGCCTGCGCAGACCGTGTCTTCGAGAGAATATTCGCCTTCCCAACCGGAGCCTACGAGCCACACCGTGCCGGGCTGGTGCTTGAGCAGATGATTTACAACGGCTTGACGGTTGGTGAGGGCGGCGGTGAGGACGTTAGGTGCTGCTTGGATGCGCTGTAGGCAGCGGGTGCCGTTGGTTGTGCTCATGAAGAGCCGTTTGCCTTTTGTCTTTTCTGGGGAATGGTCTAGCGGGGAGTTGCCGAGGTCAAAGCCTTCGACTTTTTGTCCGCCGCGCTCACCGGCTCGGATGCGGCTCTCGGCAGGCCAACTCTCGCTGACTTTAATTAGCTCATCGAGGTTGCTAAAAACTTGAATGGCTTCGGCACCTGCTTTGAAGGCGGCTGCCATCGTGGTGGTGGCTCTCAGGACGTCAATGGCGATCGCACAGTCGGGCAAAGGGCCTGCAGGAACTTCCTCAGGTGTGTGATAGACAGATATTTTCACTGGATATTTAGCCCGCTTCTCGTGTACTCAGTTGCTTAGCTAGTGTCACATTCTACGGAGTCAATTCTGCAGACTGTAATGCGCATTGCAACAATTTTGACATTTTAGAACGGGTCCGTCTATCAATAGCTAACCCTCAATAGCCGACTGCTAGCGTCGTCTATCGATGCTAAAGTTCAAAACGGAGAGGGAGGGATTCGAACCCTCGGTACCTTGCGGTACACTCGATTTCAAGTCGAGCGCATTCGACCACTCTGCCACCTCTCCAGGGCATAGACGCAGCGGCTAAGCTTCGTCAGTATGAGGTCTGTAAAGGCATCTGGCCTGTAAGCACAGAGCCTATGCGGTTTGCCTGTGTACACAGCGCCCTTTGAAAGGGCCAGTAGGCTTGGCCATAGTAGCTTGATTTGCGAGAAAACGTCTACTGGCTGCTTAGCTTTTTGTATAAAGCAATTCTTCAGAAATTTGCTCGAAGCTTTCGTTGAGCCAGATCAGCGCGATGGATTCGACTTTTCCCTGGTTGAGGGTGACTAGCGAAAAGCTGCGACGCTTGCCGAGCGACGTTTTTTCAATTCGGGGAACGTTAGCCGCATTGAAGTAAATGGTGCCTTCTGTATCTTGGGCGACTCGCTTACGAAGCTGAGTGGTGTTGTTTTTTAGCTTGTGATGCATGTGGCCAAAGGTCACTAGGGGGACCTGTTTGCCGGCTTCTTGGGTGAGGGCGATCGCTTCTGCAAAATCTGGATCGCCATAGTCACCGCCGCCGCCATTTTTACCCCAGTCTTTACCGCAGGGATCTTCGGGCTGGTCGCCTAGTCCTTTTGGGCCGACATGGCCGACGAAAACAATGGTGCTGTGTTCGGCTTCGTCGGCGGCGGCGAGGATGAGTTCGAGAGATTCTTTGAAATTTCTGACGTCGAAGCGATCGCGATAAAATTTGCGATAGCGCCATTTGGAGCCGCCCCAGCTGAAGGGTCTGCCGCCGACGACGGTGAGCCCAAACTGAGGAAATTCGCGTTTGCCAAAGCCGATGTGGGCTTCTCCGAGCAGGTCTAGCTGTTGCTGGACCCAGTCTTCTCGGCTACGGTCGTAGGGGCAATTTTTGATGCCTTTATTGCTGGCAGAGTAGTAGGCGTCGTGGTTGCCCATCACGGCTGCCTTGGGAAGGTCGACAGCGGCGATGCGCCTGACGACTTCGACAGCTTCATTACCGTAGTCACCGACGAATATCGCCAAATCGACGTTGAGATGCTTGAGTGCAGCGTTGTCTTCTAGCTCCCACAGGTCGTGTACGTCGCCGATGACTGCTATTTTTACGGTGGGTTGCTGCACGCGGGATGTTACCTGATGAACGTTGGAGGCGAGGCACTTCCTTCAGCATATATCAAACTATCTTGCCGGTCGGGATCTCTCGTTTTACTAAGGATGTATTGCGTTGAGTGATAAGCCGTCGGGCGCGATAGTGAAAGGCATCAAAAATATGATTGGACAAAGACTATGACTAAGAAAATCGTACTGATCGCGTTTGACGATATGTTGCAAAACTCGTCTGAGGTGCTGTCACTGGAGACCCCTGCAGAAAGTTATGCTCAGCTGCTGTCGATGCTGACTGAGGTAAGGGCGTTGGATGTGCCGGTGATTTTGTTTACTCAGTGCGATCGCGCTCAGCTAGAACCCATCCTTCAGCCGCTGGATTGGACTGATCCATTCATTACAGAAAATGGGAGCGGCATTTTCACGCCGGTGGACCACAACCCATTTGCTGAACCCTTGGGAGAGCGAGAGGGTGACTACTATGTGCAGGATTTAGGCTGCCCTTATGTGCAGGCAAGGGCGGGACTGCGGGTGCTGGCAAATGTGATTGGCCATCCGCTGAAGGGGTTTGGAGATTTTACGGTGTCGCAGCTGCAGAAGTCCTTGGGCGTTTCAGAAGATGCGGCACACCGGGCTAAGGCGAGAGAATTCAGCGAGCCTTTTATGACACCGAAGGCGGTAAAGGCTGCATCCCTGGTGCAATCGGCTGAAGAGATAGGGTTTGGCGTTGTGCTCAACCCTTCAGAAAAAAGCAGGTTTTCTCAACTGGTGGGCGCGCAGGCAAACGTGCATTCGGCGGTGGATCAATTGATGGGCGCTTATCAGAAACGACTGCCAAAGGAACGTGAGCTGCGCATTTTAGGCGTAGGCCTTTCTGAAACGCTGAATCGTGAGCTCTTGAGAGGTCACCCCGGAGAGAATGCATTTTCAGATTGGGAGGTGGCGGTAGATGTGACGCTGATGACTGACCTTCGGGTAGAGACGCTTGCAGCCAATATCTACGAGTGGGTAAGACCGTAATGCTCTTGTATTGAGCGCTTTGCATTCAGCAGTTGTGTTAACCCTATGCAGTTTTGGTAATTTTGACTATAATTAAAGTTAAGTAATTGGTAATCCGAAATAATTTTAGAGAGGACAGCCTATGTTTGCTACTGCCAGCGTCTCCACGCCTAAGGCAGCGTTGCCGAAGGACCTTTTCTCAGCGATTGAACAGCTAAAAAAAGACCTGAACGCGGTTGTCTTAGCGCATTACTATCAAGAGCCAGATATTCAAGATGTCGCAGATTATATCGGTGACTCGCTCGGACTTTCTCGGCAAGCGGCGAGTACCGATGCTGATGTGATTGTGTTCGCTGGGGTTCACTTTATGGCAGAAACTGCCAAAATACTGAATCCTAACAAGTTGGTATTGCTACCCGATCTGGCTGCGGGATGTTCTTTGGCCGATAGCTGCCCGCCCGCAGAATTTGCCAAATTTAAGGCTGCCCATGCCGACCATTTAGTGATTTCTTATATCAACTGCACGGCTGAAATTAAGGCCATGAGCGATATCATCTGCACCAGCTCTAATGCGGTGAAGATTGTCAATCAGCTGCCTGCCGAGCAAAAGATTATCTTTGCGCCGGATCGCAATCTGGGCCGCTATGTGATGGAGCAAACGGGCCGGGATATGGTGCTTTGGCAAGGTAGCTGCATTGTGCATGAGACTTTTTCTGAAAAGAAAATGCTGCAGCTGAAGATGGAGCACCCGGATGCGGAGATTATTGCCCATCCGGAGTGTGAGCAGAGTGTTTTGCGCCATGCGAGCTTCATTGGCTCGACGACTGCGCTGCTGAACTATGTACAGTCTAGTGAGAAGGCGCGCTTTATTGTGGCGACGGAGCCTGGCATTATTCACCAGATGGAAAAGAAAGTGTCTAAGAAGCACTTCATTCCAGCGCCGCCGGAGGCCAACTGCGCCTGCAATGAGTGTCCCTACATGCGGCTGAACACCCTAGAGAAGCTGTATCTGGCGATGAAGAATAAATCACCGGAAATTACTGTTGCGCCTGAGCTGCAGGCTGGGGCGTTGGCCTCGATTCAGCGAATGCTGAAGATGAGCGCGACGTGAGCCGCGGGGTCGATGGGCGTCCGGGCTGGTGAATCAGTCGACGAGGTATTCGCGGAGCTGATAGGCGAGCATGTCTACGATGTTGTTGCCGCCTTTTTCGAGGGAGGCGGTGGCTTCTTTTTCGGCTCGGCGAACGGTGTCTTCGGGGAGGTTGAGCAGCAGCAGGAGGGCCTGGTAGGCGTCGTTTTCTTCTTGGTTTACGGTGGCTTCGTGGGGGGAGCGAGCGCTAGCGTTGATGACTTCGTAGGAGAGGCGCAGGGCGACTTCTTTTTCAGCGTCGCTGGTTAGCTTGCTGACTGATTCAATCAGGGGGATGTCTTGAACAAAATATTCTTTGAGCTGCTCTTGGAGGTAGGTCTGTTGTTCGGGGTCGGTGGCAAACAGCTGACTGAACCGGGTGAGCATGATGTCGACTTCTTTTTGCTCTAGGGTTTTGTCTGCCCAGGCCATGGAGAGAACAACCCGCATCATGTTCATTTGACGAGGCGAAATGGGGGGCGGCTGCATGTTCATGGACTGATTTCTCACCTCGATATCGGTAAAGGATGGGCGCGGTTATTCGAGCGCTCCTTTACTTTAAAAAGCGGTGCGGAAAAATGAAAAAACTGCCCTATAAAACTTAAACATGTCGCGAATGTGTTGCGAATGCGTTGGGCTGGCAGCTTGCGTCGCATTGGCAGCTTTTGCTAGCCCAGTTTTGAGAGATGGCGTAGGCTTTTCATGTCAAGCAGGCGGATCACGTCTTTTTCGGGGTCGACGGTGAGCCATTTTCGGGCGGAGAGCTTGCCGAGAATCTTGTGGACTTCTTCGATTTTGACGTCTGCGATCGCAGCCAAATCAGCATCTGGAATATTGAAAATTTCTACGGCATCTCCCAGCTTTTCGCCGTAGGCATCGGCGAGGCCAATGAGGGTGAACACCATTTTGATGCCGGGCGCCTTGTTGCGTAGCTGAAAGCGTTTTTGAGTGTGCTTGAGCCGCTCGACCATGCTCTGAAGCATGCGGTGGTGAAGCTGTGGATCTTTGAAGAGGCTCTGGATGAATAGCTGGGCCGGAATGCTGAGCAGCTCGACCCGAGAGAGGGCGGCCACATCGGTAGACCGGGGCGATTCGTTGAGGACGGCCATTTCGCCAAAGTACTCGCCCTTGCCTAGGATGACGAGGGTGACGTAGCCATTGCCCGATTGAACGCGTACTTTTGCCCAGCCGGAGACGATGAGATAGACGGCGTTGCCCCAGGAGTCTTCCATGAGGACGGTGCGGCCAGCGGGGCATTCGTTAAACGTTGAGCCTGCGTGTAGGGTCTTTAGGGTTTCTGGGCTGGCGTCTTTGAAGAGGGGAAACAGCTCGCTGAATGCAGTGGGTGGCAGAGACAGGGACAGGGCAGGCAGTGACATGGCACTATTTGTGGACGTCGGTGATCTAGATTACCCAGGTGCTTCTGACAATTTGTGGTTGATTTGGCTGTTTTGAGTGGCTGTGATGATCCTCTCGTTTCAACGGGGCTGTGAGGACTATCCTGGAAGGGGCGGTTCCTGAAATTGGGCGGCACCGGCAGCTGCGGTAGAGACCAGTGCGCAGGCGATGAGCGATCGCGCTGAGAGCGTTTCGCCTAAGATAAGAAAGCCTGCCATGACACCGGCCATGGGCTCTAAGCTGAGCATGACGCCAAATACTTTGATAGGGAGCGATCTCAGTGCCATGATCTCGCAGGCGTAGGGCAGCATGGTCGATAGCAGCGCCACCCCGAATCCGATTATCAGCAGTCTAGGATTGAGGAGTGTCGTGCCCGTGGTTGCTATGCCAATGGGAAGCAGCAGGAGGCTACTAACGGCCAGTCCCCAGCACAACCCTTCGACACCAGGTAACGCTTTGCCAAGCCGAGCCGCTAAGACAATGTATAGCGCCCAACACAAACCTGCGAAGAGAGCGAGCGCCATGCCGATAGGATCAACGGCTGAGCCACTGAAGGGTGCCAAGAGAAAAATACCAACCGCTGCGAGGCCAGCCCAGAGTCCATCTTTCCACTGCTGAGACTGGAAAACGGCTAGACCCAGTGGTCCGGTAAATTCTAGTGCGATCGCGATCCCCAGCGGTATTCGGTCAATGGCCGCGTAGAAAGCGGAATTCATTAGCGCCATGACAAAACCGTAGGCAATGATTAGCTTAAGGTTTTGTCGAAACGGCTGGTGAAGCTTGGGCCTGCCTATGAGTAGAAGAAAAACGGCAGAAAAGCTGACTCGCAGTGCCACAACACCCCAAGGACCGAGTTCGCTAAAGAGAGACTTAGCGAGCGCAGAGCCAAACTGAATAGACAAAATAGCGATGAGCAGCAGACCGATGGGTGACGGCTGCTTGAGAGAAGAACGCATAGGGGAGCTGGTGACTAGGGCACCCATTCAGCTTACGTGTTTCCTCTGCTTATTTCATTTCACTTCACGCCGACAAATCGATTGAGGGCTATGTGCCTTAGCCGCTGCAGATCTTCTCGTCGAGAAACCGACAGCGGCACGGTTGCCTTGATGGTGCGTTCGATGAGGTCTGTATCTACCGGACACTTTTGGTAGATAGCCTGGTAAAGGGCAGTGATGATAACTTGTTCAATCTCTGCACCGCTGAAGCCGTCACTGGCCATGACAAGCCGACCGAGCTCAAAACGATTTGGGTTCTGCCGATGGCGAGTCATTTGGATTTTGAAAATGGTAGTGCGCTCTTGCTCATCAGGCAGGTCAACAAAAAAGATTTCGTCGAAGCGACCTTTTCTCAGTAGCTCTGGTGGCAGTATGGAGAGATCGTTTGCTGTGGCAACGACAAACACCTCTTCAGCCTTTTCCTGCAGCCAGGTGAGAAATGATCCAAACAGTCTGCGGCTGAGTCCGCCATCGGCGTCGCTGTTGCTCTAGCCCATGCTTTTCTCTATTTCGTCTATCCAAAGCACTGCGGGAGCCATTTTTTCGGCGAGGGAAAGTGCCTGACGGAAGTTTTTCTCGGAAGCCCCGATGTACTTGTCGTAAAGTCTGCCGGTATCTAGTTTGAGCAGGGGCATCTGCCACTGGCGGGCAATGGTTTTGGCTGCTAGGGACTTGCCGCAGCCCTGAATGCCAACGATCAAAATTCCTTTTGGTGGGGTCAGTTCAAACCCTTTTGCCTGTGAGCTAAACCCGGTTCGGGCGCAGTCAAGCCAGCGGCGAAGATTGTTGAATCCACCTAGCTGAGCAGTGTTTTTCTCTGGGGGAATGTAGTCGAGCAGTCCGGTTTCTCGGATGACCTGTGTTTTTCGCTCTAGGACACGGCCAATGTCGCTGGCATCTAGCTTCCGGTCGCTGAGGGCAGCGTAGGCGATGACTTTTTTGGTTTGCTTGAGCGTCATTCCTCTGACCGCTTTGATGAGCTGCTGCTGATCGTGGGGAGACAGGTCGATATTTACCCGACCTCGAAAGGACCGTATGGCACTGTCGATGGCTTTTCTGAGTTCGTTTGGCCCGGGTAGGGGTAGATCAAAATAAACGGCCTCATGAGCAATTTCTTGGGGTAAGATAACGTGCTCACCAGTAAGGATGAGGGCTGACTGGTTGTAGCTGAAGAGATGGGCGACCTCCCTGCACTGCCGGGCGATGACGACATCTTTTAAGTGAACAGCGAAATCTTTGAGCCAGTAGAGTCCTCTGGTTGGTAGGTTCTGAATGTGGCAGAGCACGCCTAGGGGATCGGCAGTTTTTTCGAGGGTTTGACGATTGCCGCTAGGGGGTGTGTAATCGTTGTGCCAGTGGCTAGAGGCGCTTTGCAGACGTCCCATTCCTTGGGCGATGCTCCAGTCGAAGGCGAGGAGCTGCAGATCTTGTGTTGCTTTGTCGAGTAGGGCGTTTACCCGTTCTTCTTCGACAGTTTCGATGACGATAATCGGGTGGAAGGACATGAGCAGCGTCTGCAAATGATGCAGACCGCCCAAGCTATTTTCTGTTGAATTTTGACCTGCTGAAATGCTGGATGACATGCTGACAGACGCTGCTGAAACGGTGCTCATGCTTAAGGTTCCCGTCTGTGGATGCGGTTGGCCGTAATTTGCTGCTGATGGCGTCTGTTGTCTTTTAAGTAAGGTGTTGTTCTTGTGGTTTATGCTTCGGTGGGCGGGGCAGATGAAGGGTCCACGGGGGCCTGAGGGGGTGCTTTGGGTGTGTCGACAGCTCGGATCGGTAGGGCGGCTTGTTCTGGCAGGTTGGTTAGGCTGGGGTGAAAGGCCTCTTGGGGGTTGAGACCCCAGTGGTTGAGGACGTCTTTGATGAGGAGTTCTTGAATCCAGGTTTTGGCGACGACGGTGAGGGGAAGGGCCAGCAGCAGGCCCAGGAAGCCAAACAGGCTGGCAAAAAAGATTTGGGCGATGAGGGTGAAGGCCGGTAGGAGCGAGACTTGGTGCGCCATCACTGTGGGGGTGACTGCGTAGGATTCGATCTGTTGTAAAACGATGTAGAGACCGACGACTGCGATCGCTTTCCAGGGTTCATCAGAAAGCAGCGCTACAACGACAGGGAAAACCATACTTAAGGTTGGCCCTAGGTTTGGAATAAAGTTGAGAATGCCCGCTAGCAAGGCGTGGGCAAAGGCCAGATCGACACCCAAAATCAACAGGCCAACAAAGCTGAAGCCAAAAATAAAGATAGAGCTGATGATGATGCCCCCTAGCCAGTTACCCAGGGCAACTTCACACATACCAAAGATTTCTCTGGCGCGCTGCCGGTAAAAAGAAGGGAAGAGCAGCAATACGCCGTTTAGGTAGGCGCTAGGATTGGCCAGCAGCATCACTGAGAGAATGGTGACGAACAGGATCTGCACGACCACTCTCAAAGAAGAGTTGAAGATTTTGAGAGAAGAGTTGAAAACGGAGAAAAAGTTGCCAAAGACTTCTAACACCGGTGAATCGGGAGAGGTGAGCCAGGCGAGAAACTCATTTAGCTCTGGTAGGCGAATGCGCTCTGGCAGATAGGTTTGCAGCTGCATGATGCGGTCGGGCAGCGTCTGAGAAAAGCGAATGAGGAGCTCTATTAGCCTGCTGAACTGCTCGACGAAGGGTGGCACGATCCCCAGGATGAAGAGTGTTGCAATCACCGTTGAAATGAAGAGCGCAATGGGAATCGCAAACCTGCGTGGGATTTTGAACGCCTGAACTTTTTTGGTGAGGCTGTTGAGCGCAAGGGCAATGACGACAGCTGCGAAGGAAAGCAGTAAGAGCGGTCTGATCTGCCAAAGAATGTAGCCGCCTGCTACTAAACAGAGCAAGCTGACCCAGTCGCCGAGCTTCATTGCAGAGATCTCCGTGTTGGGAAAGGGGGAGGTAGTTGGGCCTATTGTATCGGAGAGGGTATGGGAGATGGGTAGGTGTTAGCTTAAGGGAGTCTGAGTAGGGTGAGAGAAATGGCTGCGGTGGATTGGCCAAAGGTGGATTGGCAGGTGGCGCCTGTGCCTGAGATGGCGGCGGGTTGGGTGGAGACGGTTGAAGAGATTACGGGGCTGCCTGAGCCGGTGTGGGGAGCCCAGTTGCTGTGGCTGCGAGGGATTCGTTCGGCTGAGGCTTTGAAGGGGTTTTGGCGAGCGGAGAACTATGTGCCGTCGAGCCCGTTTGAATTTGGTGGGGAAATGGACTGGGCCGTGTCGCGGCTGGTGGTGGCTTATGAGCGCCAGGAAAAGGTGGCAATCTGGGGAGATTTTGATGCGGATGGGGTGACGTCGACTGCGGTGCTGTGGGACGGGCTGAGGCAGTTTTTCTCGGGTGAAGGGCAGATGTCTTACTTTATTCCAAACCGGTTGAAGGCGTCTCATGGGCTCGCGATGGCGGGGCTCACCCGGCTGGCTGAGCAGGAAGTGCAGCTGGTGGTGACCTGCGATACGGGCAGCACCAATCCACGGGAGATTGAGTATGCTCAGTCGCTGGGGATGGATGTGATTGTGACCGATCATCACACGCTCCCGGCGGAGAGGCCTGCGGTGGTGGCGCTTGTGAATCCTCGGACGTTGCCAGCGGATCACCCGATGGCGCATCTATCGGGGGTGGCGGTGGCTTACAAGCTGGTCGAAGCGCTGTATGAGAAGCTGTCAGCGGTGCCGACGCGATCGCTAAATGAACTGGTGGATCTCGTGGCGATTGGTCTGATTGCCGACTTGGTAGAGCTGCGGGGAGATTGCCGATACCTGGCGCAGATTGGCATTGAGCAGCTGCAGACACATCTCAAAGCCGAAAAACCGCTGCGGCCTGGGGTGGCGCAGCTACTGAAGCTATGTCGGCGAGCGGGCGATCGCCCGACGGATATTTCGTTTGGGTTAGGGCCTCGTATCAACGCGGTCAGTCGCATCTATGGCGATGCAAGATTTTGTGTAGAGCTATTGACCAGTGACGATCCCATCCGCTGTCAGCAGCTGGCGGAGAAGGCAGAGCTGGCAAATGCTCGGCGGAAGGCGCTGCAGCGTGACGTGCTTCAGCAGGTAACCCGTCAGCTAGAGACGCGTGACTTGTCGACGACTGGGGTGATTGTGCTGTGCGATCCGCAGTGGCCTGTGGGGGTGCTGGGCTTGGTGGCGGGGCAGATCGCGCAGCAGTATGGCAAGCCCACGATTTTGCTGACGGAGGATGCGCCTGGGGGAGATGAAGGAGATGGCGAGGGCATAGGTTCCGTTGCTGCGTCTGCGCAAGCATCGGCAAAGCGATTGGCGCGGGGATCGGCGCGTTCTGTCAGTGGGATTGATCTGTACGATTTGGTGCGATCGCAGGCCCATCTGCTCACAGGGTTTGGTGGTCACCCCTTTGCCGCAGGGTTGAGCTTGCCCGTCGAAGACTTGGCGCTGTTTCGAGCGGCGATCAATCAGCAGTACCGGCAAAAGCTGGGCTCAGCGCCGAGTCGACCCACTGTGCAGGCTGACATCACGGTTCAGGTGGCCGATTTGGGTCAGGCGCTGTTTCAAGAGCTAAAGCTTTTGGAGCCCTGCGGGATGGGCAATCCGGTGCCTAAGCTACTGATAAAAAATGCCTGGTTCGAAGATGTGTGGCACCAGAAGCTGAAGGACCGCACGGGCGGAAAGGTGGGCTATATCAAAGCGAGCTTTAAGCTGTGTGATGAGAGCGGGGATAAGTTTTCGGGGCTGTGGTGGGGCCATTATAAGGAGGACCTGCCGCCGGGCCGGTGGGACGTGGTGGCGGAGCTAGATTTCAACAGTCATCCAAAATATCGCCGCTATGAAGTTCGGCTGATTGCGATTCGTCCGGCTGCTCAGTCAGCGGGTAAGAAGACAGTCGCAACCGGTAAGGGTGGATGGTTGCTTGACCGGCGGCCGGGACGAGAAGAGATTTCGGCGCGGGATGCCTCAGCTTTGGACCTGTATTCGAACGCCGGTAATAAGGAACATGTTGCAGATCTCCTTATATTGGATCAGTGTCCGACAGAGTGGAAAGAGCTGCGGCTGTGGCAGCATCAGTCTAATCAGGTGGCGAAACCGTTGGCGCTGGCCTACGCGTCGCCTGAAACGGTCGATCCGGTAGCGGTGTGGACAACGCTGATGGGACTGGCTAAGCATCTGAGCCGGACGGGGATGGCGGTGACTCGGGAACAGCTTGGTGAGCGGGTTGAGGTGTGCGATCGCACCTTAAATCTGGGCCTATCTGCCCTCTCCAAAGCTGGCTTCACCGTTCAAGATTCTGCTGTAGAGCTTCGCTTTCAGTATGCTGCTGATGGTTTGCAGCCAGTAGGTGATGAGCTACGAGAGGCTGCGCTAAGTCGGTTTTTGGCGGCTGTACAGGAAGAGGCCTTTCGACGGCGCTACTTTTATCAGGCAGATGTGGATACTTTGGAACTGGCGGTAACTGCGGACGCGTAAGGAGCGGTAGGCTGTATAGGTGATAGTGGTGCGATCACGCTGTTGGGGCTTGGAGCTGGGTTTGCCTGTAGAGAGAAAACAAGTGGAAGAAAAAAGAAAGCTTGCAAAACAGGTATTTAAACCCATTGACAGTTCTTGCTCTAAAACGGTATCTTTGTATACACAAACAAACACCGTTCATCTTTCAGTGAGTCATTCGCATCGACGTTCTCACTTGTGCCCTTGGCAAACGGAAAGACGGAAGTAAGGGTTTTGCAGCCCTGAAGGAACGCGCCTCTTTAAAAACACATCAATCCCTTTGGAGGCGATTACCATGCAACTTTCATACCGTGGCGTAAAGTACGACACTCACAAGCCTGCTGTTCAAGTTACCGAAACTCAGGAAATTGGCCACTACCGTGGTGCAACTTATCACGTTCGCCGTGCGGTCAACACACCTGCCAAGCGTACCTCTGATGTTTTGAAATATCGTGGTGCGATTGTTCGATAACGTCTGAACGATCACTTGCTTTAGTTAAATACCCCGTAAAAAGGCATGTCTTCTACAAGATATGCCTTTTTTTACGATTTTTTTATTGCGGTATCATGACCTTTGTCATCCGTATGGGGGCTCGTTGCAGATGCTACTGGGATTCATCATAGGGTTATGGGTAGGGGGTATGGTGCTGCTGCTTGAGCGTCGGCGCTACGATGCCAAGCTAAAGCGACTGCTGGGCCGAGTGGAGGCGCGACAGCCTTTGCCTGCTTTGGGGTATGACGCTCAGCTTTCAAGTGCCATTGGTGAACAAAAAGCTCAGCTCGAAACGACGAATGAGCGGCTGAAGGATTTTCGGCATTTGTTGCAATATGCGCCGATTGGCTACCTACAGGTTGATGATGAAAATCGCCTGCTATGGTGCAATCAGCGGGCTCAAGAATATTTGGACATTGAGCAGGGCGACTACGCGCAGCCGAGGCTGCTGCTGGCGGTTGTGCGCTCTTATGAACTAGATCAGCTGGTGGAAAACACGCGGCTCAAGCAGGCTGTTTGTGAGGCGCGGTGGACGTTTAACTCTATTTCGACCGATCCGGTCAACTATTTGGAAAGACCGGCTTATCCGCTACAAGGTTACGGGCTACCGCTGAGTCAGGGGCAGGTAGGCGTTTTTTTAGAAAATAGGCAGGAGGCAGTGGCCTTGGCCCAGCAGCGCGATCGCTGGATTTCTGATGTCGCCCACGAACTCAAAACTCCCCTTACCTCTATTCGTTTGGTTGCTGAAACGCTGCAATCGCGCGTTGAGCCTCAGCTTTCGGGCTGGGTAGAGCGGCTGTTAAAAGAAGTGATTCGACTCAGTCGGCTGGTTGATGATGTGTTGAATATGAGCCATCTTGAACAGCGACAAACTCAGCTAAAAGATGAGGCGGATGTAGACTTGGTGTCGTTAATTCAAGCGGCTTGGCAAAGTATTGAACCCATTGCCAAGCTCAAGCAGCTCGATTTGGACTACTGCGGTCCTGAAAAGCTAGTGGCGACGGTCAATGCTAGCCTCATGCACGGACTGCTGTTTAATCTTTTGAGTAACGCTGTGAAATACAGCCCTTCGGCGGCGGTGATACAGGTGCGGCTGAGCGTAGCTGAACCTACCGGCCAAACTTTCTCTCGTTTGCACCAACAGATGAATCTTTCGGATGAACGGGGATCGCATATTTTGCTAGAAGTGATCGATGCAGGTAGGGGCATGGATGAGAAAGACCTGCCTCATATTTTTGATAGGTTCTATCGGGGGGATCCTGCGCGTAGCCGCGAAGATGGGTTGGGAATGGCGTCTGGTGCAGGCGGGCAAACGCTTGAGATGGCTGAACTTTCTAGCAGTGGGACGGGGCTTGGGCTGGCCATTGTGCGGCAGATTGTGGCTGCCCATCAGGGCTGGGTAGAAGCGAAGAACAACCCCGATACTGGCGGGGGCTGGCTGCGGGTATGGCTGCCCCAAAAACGGCTGGTTCGGTCTGCTGCATAAAGGCTTTTGTAAAGAAATAATGAAAGAACTGAGTGCTACCGGTTCGAAAAACGACTGAAAGCCAGCACGAAAGGGACATGCTCTACCCCATTTCTTGGTGTCGAGTGCGGTGATTACATAGATTTTGGTTGATGGATGTGTGTGAAATCTTGTCTATTCAGTAGGGTTACCCCCTTGTGGATCTTGAGAAGTAGCTGCTTGAATGAAGATGTATTTGTACAACCGTCGACTACTTACGTTTAACTACTGAACATGAGGCATTGTCGATGGAAAAATGTCCGTACTGATGACCGAAAGGTTACAAAAGCTTTTATCTCAGCGGGGTATTGCCTCCCGACGACAGGCCGAAAAACTTATTTTAAGTGGTAGGGTTACAGTCAATGGCGAGATTGCTGAGATCGGTCAGCAGGCAGATGCAAGCATTGATCGCATTTGCGTCGATGGTGTAGAGATTGGTGGGCGGCCAGCCTCCGCTTATTTTTTACTCCACAAGCCCAGGGGCGTAGTCTCTACCTGCAAGGACCCCAAGGGCAGAAGGACGGTACTAGATCTGCTGGTATCTTCTGAGCATGTCGGTACAGGTCTCCATCCGGTGGGACGCTTGGATGCAGATTCGACCGGCGCCCTGCTTTTGACTAATGACGGACAGTTTACTTATCAGCTGACGCACCCTCGTCACCAAATGCCCAAGGTCTATCGGGTGAGGGTGGAAGGCAGGCCGCCTGAATCGGTGCTTAAGCAGTGGCAGACCGGTGTCATGCTTGGGGATCGGCAAACGCTACCTGCAAAAGTTGTTCTGATAAAGACGTTGCCCAATCGTCAGTCTCTGCTCAGCGTGACGCTGACGGAGGGACGCAACCGGCAGATACGCCGTGTTGCTGAGTCGCTGGGCTACCCTGTGACAGCCCTTCACAGAATAAAAATTGGCTCACTTCCGCTGGGAAGTTTGCCTCGCGGTCAGTATCGTTTACTTACTGCTCAGGAAGTCGCTCAGCTTAGGCATGAGTCTACTGCTTGTTAACCCAATCGATTCCTGGTTTCTTTCTCTTTTTATAGGATGTTTGCGCTGGTTGTTCTCGCTGGCTACATACCTAACTACTTCTCTTCAGATCCCCTTCAGACTCTCGCCACCCTCGCCTAACCATGAAGCAGAAAGCTCGCACTAAAGAACCGACCGCACAGCAGCTACAGCAGGAGCAGCTGCAATCTCTCGGCAGTCTGTTGAAACAATCGCGCTTGCAGCGGGGGCTATCGCTCGAAGCTATTGAGAAACTGACGCTGATCCGGCAGACGCTTTTATTTGCTCTGGAACAGGGAAATCTAGCGGCTTTGCCGGAGCCTATTTATGTCCGGGCGCTGTTGAGACGCTATGGCAATGCGTTGGGGCTCGATGGTGAGGCGATCGCAAGTCAGTTTTTTACCCGTCCGGTGGTGAATCCGCCTAGGGCTTCTTGGAAGGATTCTCCGGCGGCGCAGCTGCGGCCATTGCATTTGTATGGGGCGTATGTGCTGCTGATCATGGGGGCGGTGAGTGCGCTTTCGGGCCTGCTGCAGCGGACTGCGCCGGATATGACGGCTCAGCCCATTTTAGACCCGGCGGCGATTGAGCAGCTGATGCCTCAGCCTACTGAGCAAGCGGCAGCCCCCGAAGCACCGGTCGAAGCGCCCAAGGTGCAGACCCGCCCTATCGAGGTTGACCTGGTGCTGACCGGGCAGTCTTGGGTGCGGGTGGTGGCTGATGGCACGACGGCTTTTGAGGCGATTTTGGAGCAGGGGGAGAGCCGGTCTTGGGCGGCTGATCAGTCGATGACGATCCGGGTGGGGAATGCTGGCGGCGTGCTGTATTCGTTTAACCAGTCGGAGTCTAAGCCGATGGGTGAACTGGGCATGCCTGAGGAGCTGACGTTTAACCCGGATGTGAGTTTGGCGGCTGAGCAGCAGTAGAGGGTGGCTTTGGCGATCGCTTGAAGTTGTCGATTGCTCTGCTTTAGTTGCTTTTCGTTTTTCTACTTTTGAGAAGGTGAATTCGTTTGAAGAGGCGTCTGGCTGGTGGTGCGGCTGGGCGTTTCTTTTTGGGTGGGGAGGTTTGGCTTTGTGGGTAGGGTGAGGGTGGCGGTGGTGCCGGGGTTTGGTTTGGTTTGATCTGGCTGGCTGGTGAGGGTGAGCTGGCCTTGGTGATTGTCTGTGATGATTTTGGCGATCGCTAGGCCTAGCCCGGAGCCACCAGCGCTGCGGCTACGGGCGGGATCGACGCGATAGAAGCGGTCGAAGATGCGGGCGAGGTCGGTAGGGGGTATGCCGATGCCGGTGTCGGCGATAGCAATGGTGACTTGGTTTGGGGTGGTGGTTTGGGTGATGGTGATGCTGCCGGTGGAGGTGTATTGAATGGCGTTGGCGATGAGGTTTGTAAATAGGCGCGTGAGCTGATCGGGATCGCCTTGTAGGATGCTGACGGTAGGGGAGGGGCTGTAGCTTAGCGTGAGGGATTTTTCTTGGGCGATCGCCTGCTGTTCTTCGATGATATCTTTTAGTAGTGCGGTGATGTTCACCGGTTCATGCTGCATGGAGACGAGGCCGCTTTCTTGCCGTGCCAAAAACAACAGATCGTCGACGAGTCTGCCGAGGCGGCGGGTGAGCCGTTCGACGACTTCGAGCTGGCTGCGCTGAAACTGTTCGTCGGGATCGGCGAGGGCGACTTGGACGTTTGTTTGGATGACGGCGATGGGGTTGCGTAGCTCGTGGGAGGCGTCGGCGGTGAACTGTTTGAGCTGCTGGTAGGAGGTGCGGATGGGGGCGATCGCTAGTCCAGAAAGTAGCCAACCGATGAAGGCGACGGCAGTGAGGGCGACGGTGCTACCGAGGGCAAGATCGATGATGAGCTGGCGGCTGGGCTTGGAGACTTCGAACCAGGGGTGGCTAACGCGCAGGTAGCCGAGGAGCTGGGTGCCGGTGGTGACGCGTTCGGTGATTTGCCGGAGGGCAAGGCCGTCACGGGGGATGACGGTTTCGCCTTTTGGGTTTACGTGCAGGGGCACGCTGTGGGGCTTGGTGAAGGTGGTCCATTGGAGGGTGCCTTCGGCGTCGAACCATTCGAGGTCGATGCGGTCGTCTTCGCTGGCTTCTTTGTTGTTGCGGAAGCTGGCTTCGATGTTGACGGCGGGGATGTTGTTATCTGCTTCGATGATGAGGGAGCGTTCGACGATTTCGATGACGTGGTTGAGGGTGTCGTCGACGCGTTCGACGAGGGTGGTGCGCACGTAGGCGTAGACGCCGCTGGCGAAGAGGAGGAGAAGGACGGCGGTGACGGTGGTGTACCAGAGGGCGAGGCGGCGGCGGGTGGTTTGGA
>JBCBIK010000104.1:0-8146 GCA_038524545.1 Cyanobacteria bacterium J06623_4
TCGGCGGCTGTAGGCTAGGCGCTTGGGTCTGCTAGCCCAGCGTCGCCACAGCCACCGCCTAATCCAGAGGATGAGGGTGTGTAGTGCGATCGCAACACCCAAGCCAATCAGCGATCGCCAGATAGCCACCCGAGCATAGCGGGGCTGCCGCTCCTCTTGAGCGCGGGCCAGTGCACTTCTGAGCAAGGGAGCCCATTCTTCGGCCTGCTCTTGGTGCGTGACCCCTCTCATAAAGTCACTGTCGGTGACCGTCAGCAGGTGGCGATTGTTTAGCCGGATGGTGGTGAGGGCGTCTTGCTCGGCGATGCTAACCCGAATGAGCTGATCGAGGGGAGTGCTTTCTATCGCTGCCTGAAGGTCTTGGTTGACGCTGTTGGCCCGTCGCTCAGCAGTGAAGCCATCGACGCTGCCCAGACGGAACAGTACGCGCCCATCAACTACGACATCTGCAGTGGGTGACGGCTCTGTGAAGGCATCTTGCGCGAAGCCAGGCGCCGGAAATAGACCGAAGCCTGGGAGAAAACAAAGCAGGGCAGCAAGGGCAAAGAGTAGGCAGGCTCGTGAAAGTATTTGGCGTGCTGTGGCGTAGGCGTTAGAAAAGGGAGTGCTTCTCTTCCAGTGGCGACGAACTTGATGGCGACGAACTTGCATCTAGCCTACTTTATGCATTGAGCTACGCATTGAGCCTTTGTTCTAAATGCTCTCCTACGCGGAGCGCATTGGCCATGATTGTCAGGGCTGGACTCACGCTAGCACAGGAGGGAAAGAAGCTACTGTCAACGACATAGAGATTATCAATTTCGTGGGTGCGACAGTTTATATCCAGTACAGAGGTCGCCGGGTCGGTGCCCATGCGAGCGGTGCCGCACTGGTAGCCGGTCACCTGAATAGGAGATTCCCCGCGGGGGTATACCGTGCTCTGTCTCAGGCCCATGCCGGTTTTTTCCATATCTTTGAGCACACCCATCCAGCGATACACTAGGCGGTCGTGGGCTTCTAGGTTGTTTGGGGTAAATTCGTAGCGCAGTTTTTTCTTAGGGCGACCGTAGCGAGAGCGGGTTTGCCAATACACCCGGTTGTTTGGGTTTGGGAGGACGCCGGTTTGGGCCCACCAGCCAATGGAGCTAGTGGCAAGCTGCTTGAGCCCTGCCTCTGGGAGGAAGCGGGCCAGCACTGAGAGAATAGGGGGCGATTCTGCAAAGATAAGATCTTGCAGGAGGCCGCCGCTGTTTTCGATGTGGCCCATGGGGTAGTGGTAGTTGCGCTGGTCGCCCCAATAAAAGTCGTTGACGCTAATGCTGGGAGGAAAAGTACCATCATTTTTGGCGGCATCCCGCTCGACGATCACCGTCATCAGGTGCTTCATAAGGTTGCGGCCTAGCTGATCGGAGCGGTTGGCAAGCCCGTTTGGATGCTTCTCATTGGCAGAATCTAGCAGGAGGGCGGCTGAATTGACCGCGCCGCAGGCCAGGACAACAATATCTGCACTGAACAGAAACGTCTGTTCGCCATCGTCGGATGTGATGATGGTTTGGACGCCTTTGATTTCTGTGCCGGTAGTGTTGGTGTGTAGGGCAGTGACTTTGGCCCCGGTCCTTAGCGTCACGTTGTCGTGCTGGATGGCTTGGTCGATACCAAAGACTTCGGCGTCGCCGGTGGGATCGTCTGAGCGCTGGGTAAGGCTTTTGGGGAGAGCAGTAGGGTGAAGCCCTTCGACTTTGATTTGTTCGACGATGGGCTGCATGAGGGGGGGGTGGTCTGCCGCTGGGTGGGGGTAGGCCGCGCTGTGGGTGGGTTCGGTGGGATCAGCGCTGGTGTCTCCGTGCACCTGATACAGCTGCTCTGCCTGGGTGTAGTAGGGCTCCCAGTCGGCGTATTTTAGGGGCCATTCGGGGGTGATGCCGTCTTGGTAGGTGACCGCTTCAAAGTCGCGATCGCGCATGCGCATTAGGGTGGCGTTGTATATTTTGGTGTTGCCCCCAACGGCGTAGTTCATCTGGGGTGAGAAGGGTTCACCTTCGTTGTCGTACCACTGCTCGGGGGAGCGGTAGCGGCCTTTTTGAAAGACATCGACATCGGCGCGGTTTTGCTCTTCGAGGGCCATGCGATCGCCCCGCTCCAGGATCAAAATTCGCTTGCCAGCAGGGGCTAGCTTCTGCGCCAGCGTGCCGCCGCCTGCGCCCGTGCCGACAATGATGATGTCGTAGTGCTGGTCATCGATAATCATGAGCTACTGCTATCTCACTTGCTACCAAACTGATTGACTGCCAAACTGCCTACCGAACTTACTGCCAAACATAGATCAACAAAAACAATACAATCCAAATCACATCTACAAAGTGCCAAAACAGAGAAGTTGCCTCTACGCCAAACTCTCCTTCTTCATAGTTGCCCGGTAAAAAAGATCGGCCCAGCATCAGCCCCTGCAGCAAGACACCGGTGAGCACGTGCAGCCCGTGAAATCCCGTCAGCAGATAAAACGTCCCTCCAAATACGCCGTCTTTAAAGCCGAAGGGCAGCGCCTGCCACTCCACCGCCTGACCGTAGAGAAAGTAGCTGCCCATCGCCATGGTCAGCAGCCAAAAGGCTCGAAAGCCCCAGAGGTTCTCTTTGCGCAAGAACCGCTCTGCAAAATAAATAACAAAGCTGCTAGAAACCAGCACCACCGTGTTGATCAGCGGCTCTTTGACCTCTAGCCCTTCAAAGCCTGCTGGTAGCCAGTCTTGCACGTTGGTTTTGTAGACGATGTAGCCCACAAAAAAGCTGAAGAAAATAACACTCTCCGAAAGCAAGAAGACGATAAAGCCAAACATGCGATAGTCTTCTTCGTGCTCTTCTGTTTCTTCCTTCAGCGCTTTGGTATTCAGCTCTGGGTTGATATCGAGACTGCTCATGCGTTGGCACCTCCTGCAAGGTTAGCGGTTGGAGTCCTTTCAGGCGCTTCTGAGAATAGCCCGCCCGGATTGTTAGAAACCAATGGCTCGTCACTGCCGTAGCCATAGGGCGGTGACACCACCACAGGAATCTCTTCAAAGTTTTCATGGGGTGGCGGGGAAGAGACCAGCCACTCCAGGCCGATAGCGCGCCAGGGATTGTCTCCGGCTTTCTCTCCCCGCGTCCAAGAACTCAGCATGTTCAAGATAAAAGGCAAGATAGAAACGCCCAGCAAAAAGCCGCCAAGACTGGCAATCACATTCCAGAAGGCAAATTCTGGGTCGTAGGAGGCGACCCGTCTGGGCATGCCGTGCAGGCCAAGGGGATGCATGGGCAAAAAGATCAGGTTCGCGCCTAGGAAGGTCAGCACGAAGTGCAGCTTGCCCAAGCCTTCGTAATACATGCGGCCCGTCATCTTGGGGAACCAGTGATATATCGCGGCGAAAAATCCCATCACGACGGCGCCATTAATCACGTAGTGAAAGTGACCGACCACGAAGTAGGTATTGTTCACGTGGATATCGAAGGGGGCCGAGGCGAGCATGATGCCGGTAATACCCGCGAATAGAAACATAGAGAGCCCGCCTAGTCCAAATAGCATGCCGCTGGTGAGGCGAATTTTGCCGCCCCATACGGTCGCCACCCAAGCGAAGACTTTGATCCCTGTGGGGACAGAGATGGTCATGGTGGTGAACATAAACAGCATGCGCATCCATCCGGGGGTGCCGCTAGCAAACATGTGATGCACCCACACGATGCCGCTCAGCCCGGTAATTAGCAAAGAAGAGATCGCCACCACCCGGTAGCCAAAGAGCGGCTTGCGGGCATACACCGGAAAGACTTCTGAAAATACGCCGAAGATAGGCAGAATGATGACGTACACCGCCGGGTGGGAGTAAAACCAGAAGAAGTGCTGATACAGCACGGGATCGCCGCCTTTGGTGGGATCAAAAAAGCTGGTGCCCACGGTGAGGTCAAGCAGTAGCATGACCGCGCCAGCTGTGAGAGCTGGTAGACCGATCAGCTGAATCATTTGGGCGGAGAGAACGGTCCACACGAAGGCAGGCGTTTTGAACCAGCCCATGCCGGGGGCGCGCATCCTAAAAATGGTGGTGACGATATTTACCGCGCCCATAATAGAGGAGACACCGGAAAGGGCTACGGCAAGCAGCCACAGCGACTGACCATTGATCAGATTGCCCGTGGGGTTTTGCAGGCTGACGGGCGGATAGGCCCACCACCCCGACTGGGACGGACCGCCGGGGATGAAGAAGCTGGTGATGAGGATAACGCCAAAGACGGGGACCATCCAGAAAGCGATCGCATTCAACCTTGGAAAGGCCATATCGCGGGCACCGATCATCAGCGGCACCAGATAGTTGGCCAGCCCGTTCAGCATGGGAAAGGTCCACATGAACAGCATGATGGTGCCGTGCATGGTGAAAAGACCGTTGTACACGGTGCGATCTACCAGGTCTGAGTCGGGGGTGATTAGCTCACCGCGCATGACCATGGCCAGCAGCCCGCCAAAGAGAAAGAAAGCAAAGGCGGTGACAATGTACTGGATACCAATGACTTTGTGATCGGTGCTGAAAGAGAAGAATTGGCGCCAGTTGTTGGGTGTCTCGGGCTCTGGCTGATGGCCGTTTTGCGGGGTTGGGCGAAGGGCGGGCGATCGCGTTTCCAGAGAGGCATTACTCATAGCTGTCTTTCACCATTTCGGGCGGGAGCGTGTTTGTCACAGAAGGCTTTGGAGCATAGTTCACGATGGGCGGCTCAGCGGGTTTCACCGTGGCCCAGCCCAAGCTGATGGACTTTTGGGCGGCGCGGTTGAAGGCATCGTAGGCGTAGTTTTCGGCAGGGGCGGGAGTCGTCTTTGCTGTCGCCCGTAGCCACTGCTGATAGTCCGCTTCAGATTCGACCACTACATCGGTTTGGTTGGCGGCAAAGTAGGTGCCGCTATATTCTGAATCTCTCAGACGGTAGCGTCCTTCTTTGATGGGCGTGAAAGAGAAGTCGATCACTTTGCCGGGAACGATGTCTTGCTTGACCCGGAAAGCAGGGACGTAAAAGCCGTGGAGCACATCTCTGGAAATCAGCTTGAACTTAGCCCGCTGATTGACCGGTAGATGCAGCTCTGTGCTGCTGACAGTGCTTCTATCTCCCCGCTCTGGATAGCGAAATTCCCAAGACCACTGCTGCGAAACGACTTCGATAGGGGGGGCACTTTCTGCTGCTGCTGTTCCGGCGGAGACTTCGCTGGTGGGCTCTAGGGGAATAGTGCGAGCCGTACTCATGACCTTGGGTGCCATCGGGCCGAGGATGCTCATTTGGTCGTAGGTTTGGTAGCTGACGGTGCCTATCCACAAGACGAGCAGAATGGGGATCGCCGTCCAAACGACCTCCAGCTTGAAGTTGCCTTCGATGGGCGGGCCGTCGCTATCGTCGTATTTGGCGGCTCGCTGAAACAACATGGAATAGAGCAGCGTACCAATCACTCCGATGAAGATGAAGGTACCAACGGCAGTCATAAAGCTAAAGAGCTTGTCGACAAGGACCGATTCGGCGGAGGCTTGCGGGGGCATCCAGCTGTAGGCCTGCTGGCCCATCCATAGGCTGATCAGAAGGTTAACCGTGGCGAGTGCTGTGAGGTTTATGGCCCGGCGGCGGTTCATAACCCGCTCGAGGTTTGAGGTTCTTTCGGGGGATAGTCCTTTGTTGTTAGTAGCCACTGTGACTTTGAAAGATGTGGGTTGAGAAAACAGGGAAAATTGCTATCTGACGGGTGATGAGTGGTTCTTAGTCCTGTGGTCCGATTTCTCTAGAGCCATCGATTGGTGGCTTCTGAAGGGTTTCGGTGAGGGGCGTATCGCGGACGGCTGGGCTGACGGTGAGGTCGTTGGGATCGATACCGGATCTGATTAGCCGGTCTGCGGTGACATGGACGCCAAAGTCACTGCCTAGGTGGGCGCCAAGGGTGCCCTGAGCGAACATGAGCGCAAAGATCAGCAGGCCCGCTAGCAGGTAGCGCCACTCTACTTGGCGGGCGCGATCTTCTCGCCACAGGTAGCGCTGGAAGCCTCGCCAAATGGTCATGGCGACGATGAGCGCCAGTAGCAGCACACCGCCGATGCCATGCCACACCATGGTGTCGGTAGAACTCAGTCCCCAAGGGCTGACGATGTCTTCGGGCGGCTTCGCCAGCAAAATTTCGTAGAACCCAGCGGCGACCGTGAAAAAGGTAATGATAGCGGCCGCGACCATATTGAACCAGCCCACATCGTACAACCCGGCGCTACTGACGGGGATGGCAAGAAATTTGAAGATGGGTTTTTCGAGCGGATAGAGGGCGGCGACAATGTCGAAGGCGATCGCAACAATAAATAGCCCCAGTGTCAGATGCACCAGGTTGGGATGGATCGGAATGCTGTAGGGCAGTCCATTACCCGTCTGAGCCACTAACTGAGCAGTTATAGGAACGGTCGCTGAAGTGAGTATCTGAGTAAGCATCTGGCTCATCATTGCAGCAGTCCCCGGCGCCCTGCTTCAACAACGGCTTCTGTATGGAGCCCATACACCCACACCAGCTTGTCGCCCAGATACACCTGGAAAAGGACGATTGCCGTCAGCACTGCGTTGACGCCTAGGTAAGCATCGGGCAGCGATTCGGGGGAATTGAGGCGAATGATGTATCGCCAGCCAGTGATACCAGCCAATATTGCCGAAAGGGACCAGCCAAGCAGCGTGTGGAGGTTTAGGTCGCCTGCAGCGGCAGCGTAGGGGGTGGCGAGTCCAGCTTCTACCTGGCCGAATATGATGGCGATGAAGATGGAAATGGTAGCGAAGACCATGTTCCACCAGCCGACTTCATATAGCCGGGTGTTCTTTGTGAAGTAGGCGATCGCATCGCACACAACCCCAAACAGAACCATCGCAATCACGAAGTGCACCACAATGGGATGGATGGTATCTGGGTAGGGCAAATTATGATTATTAAGCGGTGGCAATAAATTTTCGAACACAAACCCATCCTTAATTTACAACTCGGGTACGACAACTCTTCACAGCTCACTATTTGTAGAACGAATACTGTTCAAATACCTGTGAGTAAAGAATTTTCTTGAATTTAAAGAGATTTTTCTTAATGGGGATCCGTCGGAGGTGAGACCTGACGAGCCGTCATCCTGTAGACAAGCATCAATAGGAACCTATTGCCTTTTTGACATAGATGAAGGCACTTACTATGAAAATTAGTATGTCCGCAGAAATTGTAGCGCTTTGCTTTAAAACTGACTTCGCTGTTTAAGGCTTTTCACGTATGACTTAACCTCCCAAGCGCCGACGTCGGCAAAGATGTCGGATGTTTGTTTATATCTCAAGGCGTCTGTCAATCGGTGCTTGCCAGCCGTAGGCACTCTCGGTTAGAAGTAGTGAAGGAGAAATGCCTTGCAATTGTCTACTTTGGACAGCAATTGGCCAGCAAAAAAAAGAAAAGATGAAGCCCAACGAATTGGATACGGCGACAATTGACCGCGTCATAGAGATGGCTTGGGAAGACCGGACACCGTTTGAAGTGATCGAACAGCAGTTTGGCCTGAAAGAAAAAGACGTCATTGCGGTCATGCGGCGCTACATGAAGCCATCGAGCTTCAAGATGTGGCGCAAGCGGGTAACCGCCAGAAAGACCAAGCACGCGAAGAAGCGCAACTTTGAGGTGGGACGGTTTAAATCGAGCAATCAGAAGAACTATTGAGTGTTACTGATTGAGGGTTTTCTGCTCACAGTTTTCTTGTGTACCGCTCTCTCGTGTACCGCTCTCTCGTGTAGGAGCATAAAAAGATGACACCCTGTACGAAAAAATACAAGGCGTTGGAAGGATTCTGGGAGTAAGCAAAGTCTGCTCTGTGAATTTGTTACCAAACCTGGGAAAAATATACTCAGTACGAGCCATTTAGCTGTTTGTAAGGGTTAAGCGTTATTGCCCCACGAAGCCCCAACAGTCAGCGGGTTCTACGTTTTTGTCGTGCCATTGGTAGATTCTCCTAGGGCAGCTTCTTAGAAGCTGCCTTTTTTCCTTTCTGGGCGATGGCAAGCTTCATTCACTTCATACTTTAGTCGGGGGCCGTCGGGGGTAAAAAACCACAGCGGCCCCCGACGCAAAAAAAAAAAATAAACAACCAGTTAGGTGACCAGCGCCCGTGGCAAAAAAAAC
>JBCBIK010000104.1:8156-18282 GCA_038524545.1 Cyanobacteria bacterium J06623_4
ATTCTTTGTTCCTTTTCTCGCTTCGGGGGTTTTCTCATCCTTCTTGAAATTCTTTTTTTTAAGAAAATATTTTTCAAACCCCCCCCCCCCCCCCCCGACTCGTCACAAAACGCTCTTACCCTAGCTGTTCTCTCGCCTTCGCAGGTGGCATCACAACCTTGGTCGCGAGTCCAGCAGATTTGAGGCCTTTGATGAGCCACCAAGTGGTGTCAATCTCCCAAGGACGTAGGCCTGCTTTGGCCATTTTGGGATAGGTGTGGTGGTTGTTGTGCCAGCCTTCGCCGTAGGTAAGGAGGGCTACCCACCAGAGGTTGCGTGAGTTGTCATCGCTGTCGAAGTTGCGATAGCCCCACATGTGCACAGCAGAGTTGATCAGCCAGGTGCAGTGCCACAGCAACACTGCCCGCACAAATACGCCGTAAATAATGAATGACCAGCCGCCGAGAGCATAGAGGACAACTGCAAGAGGCACTTGCAATAGTAGAAAGTATTTATCTAAAAAAGCGTAGTAGCGATCGCGGGCAATATCGGGCGCGTATTTGGCGTACACTTTGCGGTCGAACACTTCTGGCTTGAGGTAAAACATCCACTGCATGTGGCTCCACAAAAAGCCTCGCTTAGAAGAGTAGGGGTCTTTTTCGAGGTGCTCTGTGAAGGCGTGGTGCTGACGATGTCCGGCCACCCAAAAGGTGGGCCCGCCTTGCAAGGCCAGGGTGCCAATCGTGGCAATCACATACTCTAGCCACTGCGGAACGCGAAAGCTGCGGTGGCTAAGCAAGCGATGGTAGCCCAAACAGATGCCCACGCTGCCACACAGCCAATGGAGAAAAATCATCACGCCCAGGGCAGACCATGAAAAGAACCAGGGTGCCAGCAGCGCCACCCCATGGATGGCCGCAAAAAACCCAACGGTCGCCCAGCTAATCCGGTGCGCTGTGGGCTCGGCGGATGATTGCTTGGCCTGTGGTGAAGAAGGGACAGGACGCTTTGAAAGCAGGTTGCCAGTAGTCATAGTTGTCCTAAACACGCTATTGTGTTTGCAAGTGTCGCTTACATTGAAAGCCTAACTCGCTTTTTTTATTTTTGCAAGTGATGCTTGCATTTTATTTTTTGAGCGTGCCTGATAGCTTTTTGTGCTGCTGGGTAAAAAGGGGAGAGAACCGATGTCTGAAAGAAATCTTTCCAGTCGGGAAAAGATTGTAAAGTCTGCGCTGTCGCTGTTTTCTAAGCAGGGGATTACGGCGACGACGACGAAGGAAATTGCTGAAAACGCTGGGGTTAATGAAGTTACGCTGTTCCGGCAGTTTGGTAGCAAGCAGGGCTTGCTTTTGTCTGTGCTGCAGGAGGCGCCGCTGCTGAATGCTATGCAAGTGGCACTCTCAGATATTTCGGGGGCCAATGACCCGGTAAGTGCGTATGGCGCGGCTGGGCTAGAGCTGCTGGGGCAAGTGCCGGAGCTGGTGCGATCGCTGATTGGAGAATCGGGAGACTCCCCGCTCGAAAACCGTCAGGCTTTGGGTCAAGCCCTACGCCAGGCGAATCAGCAAACGATTGGCTACCTGCAGGGCGCACGGGTGACCGTGTCCGACCTGCCTGTAGATGCGATCGCTCGTCTGCTCAATACCTTGCTGGTGGGCTACGCCGTGCTCGAAGCCAGCAGCGGTGAGGCCAGTATCTGGCGCAGTCAGTCAGCCTTTTTGGCTGCGGTGAATCGTCTGTTTTCAGCTCGGGCAGCTGAAGTGCGGCCAGCGGCGACTGAGAATTTGTCTGATGTCAGCCAGGGCACGGATAAGGTTGCCGATTTGCCAGCGGAGGTGGTGCGATCGCTCTTTCAAAAAGCCAAGAAAGCTGGACCGCAGGCTTACGCGCTGGTGTACGTGCTGTTTGGCGCAGGACTACGGATAGAAGAGTGTGCGGGGTTGATGCGATCGCAAGTATTTGCCAGCAAAACCCAGCACGTGCTCACCCTCACAGGCCGTTGGCCTCGCCAGGTCCCGGTCAATCGCTGGATCATGGGCTACCGCTACGGCACCTATGCCAAAAATCCCCTCACCCAGTGGCTCAAAGCCCGCTCAGATGATCGCCCAGAAGTCTTTCTCTCTGAAGCCGGAGACCCGCTTGATGCAGCTGCTTTAGAAGCGCTTTGGCACACTTTCACAGAAGACTCAACTCCTCTGGCTGGCCAGCCAGCGACCCCGTTTCAGGCGCGCCAAACCTGGTGCATAGAGCTATTGATGAAAGGCGTCAATCTTGAGACTTTGAGCATTCTCTCTGGGGTTGGTCTAGAAGCACTAGCCCCCTACGCGCGGCGGGCAAAAGAGAAAGCCGCGCTAGACGCTGCGTTAATAATCGATCAGAAAGGTGGGTGAATCAGCTTTAAGGAAGCCCATGTGCAGAAGGGTCGTGGGGATGAAGTCGGCAGCAAGTTGTTTACTGACGAGTCCCCAGGTAAGAAAATGTGTGGCAAGCTACGTGTAAATATGCAAAAAATAGTTTAAATAAATACATATAGGAAGCAAAAATCACGTAGCCAACGTCTAATGTGGCAGCTAGTGGCTAAAAAGGGCAGCTTTTACGCCGTTTTCTAGTGATTTATCGTTATCAGGATGTTGCACGATGCCCACGCTGACAGGACCGCAGATAGGTACAAACGGAAACGATACGTTCTTGGGAGAGTTTTCTGTTTTTTCTGAGATTCCAGAGGGCCCTAGCTTTCCCTTTGGCTTCGGCTTCAAAGATGCAACAGTTACCGCCCGGGGTGGAGATGACAGCATTACGGGCATTGCCGAAGTGGGAGTGGGCGCGAGCGGCGGTAGCGCCAGTGCGACCGGATTTGCCGACTCTACGGTGCTAGGCGGCAATGGGGCTGATACGGTCGTCGCCACTGGGATAGGCGAAGCTAGAAACGCGACCGGTCAGGCTTCGGGGTTTGGGACTAGTCGCAGCCGCATTTTTACCAACGACGGTGACGATGTGATTACGATTAGCGGTGTGAGCAAGGCGCTGGTCAACACATTTGGTGCCGGTGCAACGGGATCTTTTATCGACGGTGGGATGGACAATGACACCATCACGATTCAGTACAGCGTTTTGGATAGCGTTTTAGAAAATAGTGGCGCCGAACCTGCTGTTGCGACGGGCTCTGGTGTGAGCACCTCGACCATTCGCGGCAGACAGGGAAACGACACGATTGATATCTCTGCAAACATTAACCTGGAGAGATTTTCGCCGGTTGTTGGTCCTGTAGAGAGTGAAGCGACGGTGCGAGGGACTTTTGAGGCGCCCAGCATTAGCGGCAATGGTGGTGATGACGTGCTGAAAGTGAGTGCGATCGCCGAAGCGGGCCAAGTCACCAGCACCGCGCTCGATAAGTCTCGTCTCTTGGGTGACGATGGCAACGATCAAATTGAGATTACCGCCACTGGGCTAGGGCTCAGCGCTAGCACAACCGCCGCCCTCAACAACAACAGTGGCATCTGGGCCGGTAGCGGCGACGACGTGATTAATATCAGCGTTAATGCGGCTTCGGGTGGTCCGATTTCGGGTACTACAGATGCTTTTGGCCTGTTGAATTCTCGTTTGGACGGCGGAGACGGTCGCGACGTGGTGACGCTCTCCGTGCTGGGGAGTAGTACTGATAGTGGCTCAGCAGTGGGCGCTGAGAAATCGAAAATCAATCTGGGTGATGGGGATGACACCATCTCTGTCGATGTCAGCGGTAGTGGCAATGCTTCGGGGGTGGCCGTGGGCTTTTTGGGGACCAACCTGAGAGGTGGTGCGGGGAACGACAGCATTACGATTCAGAGCAGTGCCAGTGGTGAAGACTCGATTACGGGTGATGCCACAGGCGCCAAAAATGCCAGGATAGAGGGCGACGCTGGCGACGACGTCATCAAAATCAGGGCATCTTTTGGATTCGGCAATTTAGATGTTGAGGATGTTGTTTTGGGTGGTGGCGCTGGTAACGATATTTTCGATATTGGGGTGGGCAGTGCAAAAGTAAGGGGCGGCGCCGATTTTGACACGGCAGTGCTAGATTTCTTAGACGATAGCTTCCCCGATGATATTGATATTTTTCTGGCTGAGACCCCAGACGGGCTGGAGATTACGGGCAATGTAGACAACACTTCGTTTGGCACGGTGTCGCAGCCGTGGAAGCAGCGGTTTAGCCAAGTCGAAGCATTTGAGGTAGACGGTGTGACCTACACCGCAGCGGAGATTATTTCGGCTTTTGGGTAATTGTTGGTTCTCGTGCAAAGCTGGTAATAATTTGTGCATTTAAGCATTTATGACGAAAGTATCACTTTCTTTAATCACTGGCTGATATGGCTGAGGATGCGAGTATCGTTAGGTGACCCCTTGCAACCAGAGCTGACCTCATGATTACGCTGTATCAGTTTCACTCTTCTCTTGGGATTCGCTGCCCTAGCCCTATCTGCCTCAAGCTAGAGACCTATTTGCGCATGGTGGGGCTGCCTTATCAGGTTGCAGCCAATGCCGATGTGCTCAAAGCGCCCAAAAAGAAGCTGCCCTACATCGTAGATGATGGCAAGGTCGTGGCAGATTCAGGATTTATTGTCAATTATCTCAAGGCGACCTATGGCGATCCGCTGGATGCTCATTTGAGTCCGCAGCAGCAGGGGGCCATGCTGGGTATGCGCCGACTGATCGAAGAGCACCTTTATTGGGCGGCGTTTTACTATCGCTGGGTGGATGATACTAACTGGCAGGTGATCAAAAAAGTTTTCTTTGAAACGGTGCCCATGCCCTTCCGGTTGTTTGTGCCTACCTTAGTGCGTCGTAGCGCTCTGCGAGACCTCTATGGTCAGGGCATTGGGCGGCATTCTGCCGATGAAGTCTTTGAACTGGGCTGCGAAAATATTCGCGCGATTAGCCATTTTCTGAGCGATCGCCCTTACCTCATGGGTGTCCAGCCCACCAGCCTAGATGCCACTGGCTATGGCATGCTGGCGAACTTGATACGTGTTTCGCTGGATTCACCGCTGAAGGAATATATGCTGGGGTTTGAAAACTTGGTGGCGTACTGCGATCGCATGCACGATCGCTATTGGACAACGACCCCTATTCCTGAGCCGGTCGCTGTGTAGGGCGCTGGCGTGCTGCGGGCTGATTACTGTTAGTTTGCTGTCCTTTCGCTTCGGGCAAGCTGATAGTTTGCTGCCCTTTTGCTTCGGGCAAGCTAATAGCATCCGTTACTCGCAGCCATAGCTTATACACACCATGTACGACCTCACTCAGCTCACTTTTCAAGACGTTACTGAAATCGGCGGTCATCTGCGCAAACTCGGGAAAGAAGCTGACAGCTTAGAAACTGTGGCTGAGCGATGTGTTCAATACTTACGTGGATGTTTTATAGACCCCGCCACTCAAGACTCTGCCTGCGCACTAGTCCGTTTTTTTAAGACCTACAGCTACAGCCAGCTACCGGGCGAGTTGCAGCAAACGGCTCAAACCTTGATCGGTCAGCCGAATGCCGACTCGGTGAAATGCCTTACCTTGATGGGGACCACGGGCGACCAGGCTGACTGGTGCGATCGCACGCTTTCACAGGGGCACCAGGCCATTCCGCTTACCAGCGAAAAAGCCGTCGAGCAAATCCCGATGATTTCCCAGCTGATCAAAGCCTTTGATCTAGATATCAGCTGCGTTCTTGCTCCCGATCCTCATCTGCTCGTGGCGCTAGAGCGAAAAACCTGTAATGTTTTCCACATTCCCAATGCCTTCGGCAGCGAGTTCATTCCGGCCCAGCAGACTTTTGTGGAGCCCTATGACATTCGCTCTGTCGTTGGCTTTGGCGGCATGCTGCCTTCTGGCGAGCTGTTTGCCATCATCTTATTTACTAAGGTTGCCGTCCCGGCGCAAACGGCCCAGCTGTTCAAAGTGCTACCGCTGAATATAAAAATGGCGATCGCACCTTTCCTCAAGAAAAATGCCTTTCGAGCGTTGCAGTCGGTGTAGCGTTAGCCGCTAACCACAATTCAATAGTTGGCTGGCCATCGTTATCTACCTCTGTTGTACTGAGCTTTTATCAGGCTCGACTTCCCGTGTGTTTACAGCCCGCAACGCTCTTTTGATACCCATTAAAAACAAAAAATGTAATGCTAAGTACGCCTCAAACAGCGCACAACACTGTAGACCGCGACCGTCTCTCTTGCCAAGCCGAAGAAATTAGCGACCTGAAAGAACAAGTTGCTACCCTAGAAGAACTCTTGCAGCTGTATGAAGAATCCGCCGTCGCCCAAGAGCAACAACTGCAAAACGCGCTTAAGACTATAGAAGAAAGGGCCCATCAGCTAGAACATGCTCAAGAAACCTTACAAACGCTCAAGTCTATTCTAGATAGCATGGGGGATGCGGTTATCGTCGTCGATACCGAGGGACGCGGACTGTTTATTAACCCGGCTGCAAAACAGCTGCTAGAAACTGAGGCGCTCAAAGAATCTTTTCTAGACTGGGGTAAGCATCATCAGTTTTTCCAAGCGGATGGTACGACGCCCTACACCATAGAGGCGCTGCCACTGGTGCGAGCATTGAGAGGAGAGGCCGTTGAAACAGAAGAAATGAGAGTGGTCTCTCGGCGCAACGAGAAAGCCTACTGGCTCAGTGTGAATGCTGAGCCGATAGCCTCGGCGGCCACATCAGAAAGCACAATGGGCGCTGTTGCGGTCTTCCGTGATATTTCCTCACGAAAGCAGTTTGAACAAGAATTAAAGGCTTCTCATCTCGCTGCGCAAGAGCAGGCCAAAATTTTAGAAAACACGCTGCAAAAGCTCAGGCAGACCCAGTCTCAGCTCATTCATGGTGAAAAGATGGCCAGCCTCGGCAAGACGGTCGCTGGCATTGCTCACGAGATCAATAATCCGGTGAACTTTATTCATGGCAACCTCAAGCACACGAAGGTGGCCTTTTCTAATTTGCTGTCGCTGGTGCAGCTTTTTAGAGCAACCTACTCGCCGCTAACGCCTGCTCTCGAAGACAAGCTCGAAGACGTCGACGTTGAATTTTTGGCAGAAGATATTCCCGATATGCTCTCTTCTATGACCAGTGGGACGACCCGCATTCAAGAGATCGTCCAGTCGATGCGAGGGTTCTCGCGCCTTGACGAATCAAAGACAAAGGCCGTCAATATTCACGAGGGACTCGATAGTGCTCTGCTGATCGTGCGATCGCAGCTATCGGCCATCGCCACCCGCCCGGTTATCCAAATCTGCAAAAACTACGACAGTGCGCTGCCTCCTCTCCACTGCCACGCCAGAGAACTCAACCAGGTCTTTGCCAATCTCTTGGCCAACGCCGTAGATGCCCTAGCCCAACAAACCCAATCTCCGCAAATTACCCTGTCTACAACTTTGAGCGATACTGCGATCGCCATCGAAATCGCTGATAATGGCAGCGGCATTCCGGCAGAGATTCAGCCTAAAATCTTCGACCCCTTTTTCACCACAAAACCTGTCGGCGAAGGGACGGGTCTTGGCCTCTCCACTGCCTACCAAATCGTCACCGAACTCCACGGAGGTACGCTTACCTGCACCTCCGAAGTTGGTCAGGGCACCCGCATGACAATCACCCTGCCCCGTCGTAGGTGATAAAACAGCGAATCAAAAGTCTCTTTTTCAGTACTCTTTTAGCACTCTGTCAGTACTCTGCGTTTGCTGCCGCTCATAACTCTCGATCACTAGCTGGAGCGCGGACAAACAGCATCAACGCCACGACAACGGGTGCGAAGAGGCAGCAGGCGTACAGACCGCTGCTGTAGGAGCCGGTCAGCGACTTTGAATTAGCTAGCAAAGACGGTCCAATCGCGCTGGCGATGACGATGGCCATCATTTGCACGCCGGAAATGGCGCCGAGGTGCGATCGCCCAAAAAACCTAGGCAACACGACCGTCGTCAGCGTGCCAAAGCAGCCACCGCTGATGCCGAGCCCCACCACCGCTGGCACGATCATCCCGGGTACGTTGAGATTTGCGATCGCGGCAATGCCCACTGCCTGTGCCACCATCATGAACGTAAATATCAGCTGAATCCGGATGCGATCGCACGCGATACCCACCCCGTAGCCCACCACAGTAGACACCACTGAAATAGGCAAAAAGATCCGCACCATATCTGCCTCGGCGACGCCCATCTCCTCGCCGATACTCACAATGTGAAACGTGATGCCCGTAATCGAGAGTGCCTGGGACATAAACGCCAGCGTCACCGCCCAAAACGCCAGCGTCCTGATAGCTTGCCGCCGGGTCATTCCCCACATCGCTGCGGGTTCTGACGGTGCCGATGCTGAGCCTGACGGTGCAGACTCAGCATCGGCACCGTCCATCTTTAGCCCGCACATTTCTGGATTATCTCGAAACAGTAGCCAGCCGACGGCGCTCATGCCTATGCCGACGATGGCCGCAGTCAGTAGCCAGGTGCCTCGCCAGCCAAGCTGAGCGATCGCCCGACTAAAAAAGTACGGCGCGCTCGAAAAGCCAAACGCTACAAAAATGCCCTCAATGCCGGAAACCTGCCCTCGCCGCTTTTCAAACCATTTGCCCAGCATGGTTCGGCTGGTCATGGTCAGCATCCCCTGTCCGCAAAAGCGCAAGCTCACAAAGCCCATTACCAGCAGTGCTGCCGCCACCGTCGTCGAGGTGAGGGGTAGCCAGCTGCTGAGGGTGATAGATAGGCGATCGCATTGGGCTAAGTAGCACAGCGTCAGCCCTAGGCCCATCGCGGCTAGCACCGCCACCCGCCGTGCTCCGAGCCGGTCTAGTAGCTTGCCGCCAAAGGGCAACAGGCATCCGCTGGTGAGGGTGCCTATTAGGTAAGCATTGGCCAGCTGCAGCCGCGACAGCCCCGTCGCCGCAATCAAATGGTCAGTAAAGACGCTCACCCCAATCGTCTGCCCTGGAATGCTGGTCAGGACGCCCAGTATGCTGGCCACGACAATTACCCAGCCATAGAAAATCGGAAATTTTGCGGGTGAAAACGGAAAATCGGGCCGAAACAGAGACGCCTGAATGGAGGCTCCTTTTGCTGCAGGCTTTCTCACAGGGGCGATCTCGCAGTGAATAGCGTCAATGGATAGAGGCCAGAACCGGCAAAAGCAGATAATATTCTATCGATGTCGATATGACATACGACTTTTATCATCCGGTCAACCGAGCCTTCACTATGACAGATAACTCCCCTACTGCTCCAGCCGCTAGTACAAGCGCTGACTCAAGCTCAAGCACGGGCGCTAGGATGCTGCTCTCTCACAACTTCGCACTGCTTGAAGAAGAGGTCCATCCGCTCAACCGAGAAGAGTTCGCCGATGTCTTTAGTAAAGGGCTTCAGAGCACAGACGGCATGGACTGTGCCCACATCGACAATCCGCATTGGATTGTGGCGGTGAGCTACGATCCTAAAATATACACGCCTACTGAGGTTGGCCAGTACTGCGCAGATGCGCTCGCCACCTATCGCAAAGAACACAACAAAAAAGCATTTACCGTGATGGCACTTGGCGGTGTAAAAAATACACCTTCCACCAATCCCCTGCCCTCTTTGCAAACCGGTGAGTGGGGTGTAGATATTGTTGAAACCCGAGATCCAGAAGAATTTTTAGAAGAGATCAATTGGGCAACCCTCTCTGGTAGCAAGCCCGCAGAAGACATCTTTAGAATTGACTGCGCTGTGTAGTTCAATTGTACGGCTCAACGGTATGGCTCAATGTCTTGAAGGTTTGGCAAGACACAACCCGAAGATGCGCGAAAGGGACACTCAGCCCTTACCATGTTTGCTGGAAGTTAAACAATATTATTTAGACGTGCAGCGATATGCAGCTTACAAACGCGATTCAAGATAAGGCGACCCGCGATGCGATCGCCGCTGACTGTACTGAGCTGATCGACCGGCAAGTGTCTGCAAAAGGCGGCCTTGGCGGCATGGCGCTCAAAGCAGCCTACGGTGTGGTCAAAGGCATTGGTGCCGACTACATTCCGGGCGCAGTCAACCGGCTCCTGCCCGAGACCTGCGCCGCCCTCGACCCGATGTGGGCAGAAGGCGCCGAAAAAGGTGACCCAGTCTCCCACTTGAGTAATCACTGCGATCTCACTGCATATATTGTGCTAAGCTCCACA
>JBCBIK010000105.1:0-18210 GCA_038524545.1 Cyanobacteria bacterium J06623_4
GAATCGCCGCCTATGGATGGGACCTCAACAACAACGGCACCATCGACCGCTACGGACGCACCCTCACCCACGTCTTTGACAAAGCGGGAAGCCAAACGGTCGCCCTCACCGTCATCGACAGCCAGGGCCAGGCCACCACCCTTCAAAAAACAGTCAACGTTCAAAACAGCGACTACGTCAACGCCTTCTCAAACGGCAGCTTCAACAGCAACACCCCCACCCAAGAAAACTGGCAAAACAACAGTCAGTGGGCCGACAAAGGGTGGTTCCTCAACAAAGACGCTCGCATCACCGGAGGACACGCCCGCATTTCTAAGCCCGGCGCCTACGGTGGCTACATTGGCCAAGTCACCCAAAACAACAAAGTGCACCGCGGCCAGCAAACCCTACGCTTCAAGCTCAAAAACCTAGAAGGCGCCCCCAAGCCCAACAGCTGGGAAGACAACCAAATGACCGTGACACTGTGGGGCATCAACGGCCAGTTCAAGAATTCTGACGCCTACAACGTTGCCGGACCAGAGCAAGTAGGCACGCTACCTATGCAGAGCAAAAAGCTCACTCAAAAAACCTACGGCACCAAAGAAAACGGCACCTTCGACTGGAAAAACTTTAGCCTCGACGTCAACCTAGGCCAAGGCTACGACTACCTCCTGTTTCAAATCAATACAAAAAGCACCCATAATTCAAGCGACTACGTCGCCATTGACGATATCTTTCTTAAAGGCCCCACCCCCACCCAAACAAACAACTCAGCAAACCAAAGCAGCCAAGCATCCGAACCGAGAAAAGCCGCCCTTGAGGAGCCCAAAGATCCCACGCCAACCAGCCCCCCCGCTAAGAAGCCAATGGCAAGCCCTGGTTTTCCCAGTGACCTAACACCGGTTGCCCGACTGAGCTTCGACGAAGGCACCGGACAGCTAGCCGCTGATACTTCAAACAAGAGCAAAAACAACAGCGGTCGCCTACGCGCCAATGCCGGTTGGGAAAAAGGGAAATTTGGTCAGGCAGTAACGTTCAATGGCCAGAAAGACATGGTCACCCTTCGCAAATCCAGCGATATCAACCTTGGCACTCACAATCAACGCACTGTCTCTGTGTGGTTCAAGGCAGATGATGTCTTAAATAACAATAAGCAGGTAATCTACGAAGAAGGCGGTAAGGTCCGCGGCCTCAACATGTATGTAGAAGATGACCTGCTCTACTTTGGTGGCTGGAGTACACCCAAGCGTCAGTGGATGGGCTCCTGGATCAAAACGGACAAAATTGAGTCTGGGAAGTGGCACCATGCGGCCCTAGTGCTTGAGGGCACCGGTCGCCTACAGGAAGACGCCATGACTGCCTACCTCGACGGCGAAAAAGTAGGCTCAGCAGCCGGTACCAAGCTCTGGGCACACAGAGACGATATCGGCATCGGCAATATCAACGGTACCGCTAGATTCCACGACGGCCTGATCGGTCGTAAAGGGCTAGGCCTTGTCGGCAGCATCGACGAAGTCCAAATCTACAACGATGCACTCAACGCTAGCCAAGTGCAGCAGTTAGCTGGTGGCCTGTAGTGGATTTTGACCTTATCATTTTGGGCTTATCATTTTATGAGTAGCGGCTGGCAATGCCAGTCGGCTACCTACGGCCCCAGTCAGGATAGGTCCCATGAGCTTTCGCGAAGAGCTGAGTTTGTTAGTGCGATCGCGCTACCCACTCATTTACATTCCCACCCGTGAAGAAGCCCGCGCAGAAGCTGCGATCACAGCCTGCGCCCAAGACATTGGCAATCGCAGCATCTACACCTGGGACTATGTAGACGGCTATCAAGGCAATCCAAACGATGCTGGATTTGGTCGGCGCAACCCGCTTCAGGCCCTAGAGCTGATTGAAAAAGTACCCGCCGCCGCTGCCGCCCTCTTCGTACTCAGAGACTTCCACCGATTTCTAGACGATATCGCCGTTTCCCGCAAGCTCCGCAACCTACTCAAGCTGCTCAAATCCCAGCCCAAAAACATTGTCATTCTCTCCGCCCAGCTCACCATCCCCGACGAACTGAGCAACATCATCACCGTCCTAGAATTTCCCCTCCCCACCGCCGGTGAAATCCGCACCGAAGTCGAACGCCTCCTCGCCGCCACCGATAGCCCCCTCTCCCCACGCGATATCGATGAATTGGTTCGCTCCTGCCAAGGCCTCGCCCTAGAGCGTATTCGCCGGGTTTTAGCCAGGGGCATCGCCGCCCACGGCACCTTCGAGCCTAGCGATATCGACCTCATTCTGGAAGAAAAGCAGCAAACCATTCGCCAAACCCAAATCCTAGAGTTTTACCCGGCTACAGAAAAAATCTCCGATATCGGCGGCCTCGAAAGCCTAAAAGATTGGCTGCTCAAGCGAGGCGGCGCCTTCTCTGAGCGGGCCAGACAGTATGGCCTTCCCCACCCGCGAGGGCTCATGCTGGTCGGCATCCAGGGCACCGGCAAATCTTTGACCGCCAAAGCGATCGCCCACCACTGGCACCTGCCCCTCCTACGCCTAGATGTCGGCAGACTCTTCGGCGGCCTTGTCGGCGAATCAGAATCACGCACCCGTCAGATGATTCAGCTAGCAGAAGCCCTCGCCCCCTGCATCTTATGGATAGACGAAATTGATAAGGCCTTCGCAGGCTTTGATGGCAGAGGCGACTCAGGCACCACTAGCAGAGTATTTGGCACCTTTATCACCTGGCTCGCCGAAAAAACCTCCCCCGTCTTCGTCGTTGCCACCGCCAACAATATTCAGGCCCTCCCCCCTGAAATGCTGCGTCGAGGCCGCTTCGACGAAATCTTTTTCGTCGGTCTGCCCAGCCAAGAAGAGCGCGAAGCCATCTTTTCTGTTCACCTCTCTCGCCTGCGCCCGCACAACCTCAGTAGCTACGATCTCAGCCGCCTAGCCTACGAGACCCCAGACTTTTCTGGCGCAGAAATCGAGCAGGCTATCATCGAAGCGATGCACATCGGCTTCAGCCAAAATCGCGACTTCACCAGTGACGACATCCTCGAAGCTGTCAGCCAGATCATCCCTCTCGCCCGCACCGCCCAACAACAAATAGAAGCGCTCCAAAGCTGGGCTGCCGCCGGTCGTGCCCGCCTCGCCTCTCGCCAGACCCCCCTCACCGAAAGAATTGAACAACAGCGAAAAAGCGAGACCTGATCAGATCCTTTACCCAGCGTCATCTTCACGCTATAACCAGTAAGACTCACACCCACATAGACCCTTTTCCCTTGCCATGGTGATGAAAAATTTTCTATTAGGACTCAGCAAATTTGTCCTTGGCATTATTCTTGCAATGCTCATCATGACGCTAGCAGGCGCGTCCATGCTGAGATACTTCATGGCACGCACAGCAGAAACCCCAGATCGCCCCGTCTACGAAAACGATCTGCCAGAAGAACCCCAAAGTCCTGCAGCTTCGGCGCCCGCAGCCGCTCCGGCAGAAACCCCCGAAGCGCCCGCCACAGAGCCTGAGCCCGCCCCGGAACCCGAGCCCGAACCGGAGCCTCTCACCGAAGGCACCTACAGCGCCTACGTAACTCAACCCGTCGGCCTTATCCTTCGAGCCGGACCAGGCACCGACTACAGCAACATCGGCGGCATCGGCTACCAAGAGAGTATCGTCGTGCTAAGTGAAGAAGGTGGCTGGCTCAACGTGCAGCTAAGCAGCGGTGAAGAAGGCTGGATAAAAGACGGCAACACGGCTAGAGAATAATTCGATTTCGAACGATCCTAGGCTAACAACCCGAACTAAGCACTTCAAAGCTGACGAAACCAAAACTGAGATTTCTATTAAGAAAGCTGTCACATTTCAACAGTTGGTTACAGAACAGCTGTAATTCTCAGCGTTAGTGCAGACCCGGATGATAGCGTAGAGTCGATATCGAGTTGGGTCTAGCGCCTAGGCCACCCTGCTTTTATGCACAAAGACTTTCGCAAAGACTGGCTGACATCGCTCGTCATAGCAGCGCTGGGGGCAGGCATCATCACCTCCTTCGCTGTCAACCAAGGACAAAATCCATTCACCGGACTAGGCATCACCGCGATCGCAGCCATCTTTGCCGTTGCCCTCGACAACTTTCTCTAAACAGCTTACTCATCAAAGACCTCGCCGCCCCGTCCACAAAACTACTCAGGCAAAACCCACTCAATATTGATTCACAGTTCTTGATTCACAGTTCTTGATTCACAGTTCTATTATCTGCAGAAGAAAAAATAAAACACCAGATAATAAAACATCCAAGAAATCCTCAAGCCGCATACCCGCCCAAGCAACGACTGGCAGCTAGTCGATACAGATAGTTGACACAGGTAATTGACAGCGATCGCGGCCAGCCTTCTCACATACAGAGTGAATCAAGACAATGCTATTTGTAACCAACCGGGTTTTAGCGCAGGGACTCACCCCACTACCTGCCCCCGGGTCAGACTTCAGACTTGCCCGCGCCGTCAATTTTGTCCTCACCAACAATCAGGCCGAGCAATCCTTCTACTGCTGTCGCCGCACCAGCCCCAATAACTACACCGAAATCGGCAGCGACAACTTCTTCGACCAGATAAAAAACCTCGAAGCCGAACAGCTACTCTTCTACATCCATGGCTTTTCTAGCCTGCCCGAAGACGCCTTCATCCAAGCCGAAAAGCTCCAGCAACTGCTCAACACGCTACACCTCGCAAATCGCCTCACCTCCGGCAACAACCCCACAATTGAAGTCATCCCCCTTATCTGGCCCTGCGACAACGACTTTGGCGCCATTCGAGACTACTACGATGACCAAAAATCTGCCGACGCCAGCGGCATCGCCTACATGCGCCTGATGCAGAAATTTCTCAGCTGGCGCGAAGAAAACAGCACCCTTGAAAATCCCTGCCTCAAGCGAGTCAACGTCTTGGCATATTCTATGGGCAACCGCGTTCTCCGCAGTGCGCTGCACCTCTCAGCCAAGTACTACCCTCAGAGCGGCCTCACCCTACTTTTCCGTAACGTGTTTATGGCCGCAGCCGACCTGGTAAACGAAACCCTAGAGCCCGGTGAAATGGGTGGCGTTATTCCCCTCATGAGCCGTAATGTGGTGGTCTACTACGCTGCTGACGACCTAGCCCTACGTGCCAGCAAAATCGCCAACGTCACCAGCGTCGCCGCCTCCCGTCGATTAGGACACACCGGCCCCGAAAGAATCGACAAACTGCCCAGAAACGTGTACGCCATCGACTGCGACGACTTCAACAATCGCTACGACCGTCTTGGCCATCGCTACTTTCTCGAAGATCCACAAACGGGTGACGCTGGTCTGCTGCTTCGCCACGCCTGGATGTGCATGCGTACAGGCCGAGTCCCCATCACAGACCCCGCCCTCCCCGCCAGCCGCATCGAAATTTTAAACGAAAGACAGATCTAACTCGCTGTTAAATTTGATTCGACCTTACAAAAAAATCCCCTGCTGACGCGTACTTGCGCTACAGGGGATAATGACATCTCTCTACAGGGGATAATACAAAGGCCGTAAAGGCCGTTCTTAGCTCAACGATTCTAAATAGTCGCGAACGCGATTTCGCCGCTTAGGCTGGCGTAGCTTCTGCAGTGCCTTCGATTCGATTTGCCGAACTCGCTCACGAGATAGCTCCAGCGTGCGCCCAATCTCAGCAAGAGAATAAGGCACACCATCTTCCAACCCAAACCGCAGGGTAATCACTTCCTGTTCACGGGTCGTCAAATCGGTGAGCAACTGCTGCAAATCGCGCTTGAGCGATTCGCGCATCAGCAGATCTTCAGGAGAAATATCTTCTGCCTCCAGCAAGTCACCTAGCTCTGTGTCACGGTCCTTACCCACCTTCGTATCTAGCGATACTGACCGAGGCACCTTCAGCAAAACCTCCCGCACCTGAGCCACCGTCATATCTAGCTCGCGGGCGATGTCATCCACCTTAGCGGTGCGTCCCTGCGTCTGAGAAATCTTACGCTGGGCCTTCTTAATCTTGTTGAGCTTTTCAGTAATGTGAACAGGAAGGCGAATAGTACGGCTCTGGGTAGCGATCGCTCTCGTAATGCCCTGACGAATCCACCAGTAGGCATAGGTGCTAAACCGATAGCCCTTAGTAGGGTCGAATTTCTCAACCGCCCTCTCTAGGCCCAGCGTACCTTCCTGAATCAAATCCAGCAGCTCCAAGCCACGATTCTGATACTTCTTCGCCACCGACACGACCAGACGCAAATTCGCCTTGATCATGTGCTCTTTAGCCCGCACGCCTTCGGCCTGCACGGTCGTCAGCTCTTCCACCGTCAGACTCGCCAGCTCGGCCCACAGCCGCTTTCCTTCAGCCAGCGTTGGCTTCAGCTCGGCCACGTCGATATCTGCAGTTTTAGCCCATCGCTCCAGTGAGGGTCGATGGCTGAGCTGCGCCGTCAACTGGTCGCGCGTATTGAGCAAGTGCACATAGGTCGCTAGCGTACCGTCTGCAGCTTCAGCAGCCTTATCTCGCAAGCCCAACAGCTCCATATGCTGCTGAACACGCTGCGCCTCCGCCACTTCCTCATCTCGCTCCAGCAGACTGACACGACCAATTTCTTGTAGGTATAGCCGCACTAAGTCAGTGGTGCGGGTCGCTCTCGGCTTGCTGTGGGTTTCCACATCAATCCCTTCAATGTGCACATCCATCGGCTCATCGTCCACGAGCGTCAGATCGATTTCGACGGGCTCTCGCAGCGCAGTGACACCGCTATCTGGTAAATCACGCTCAGTACGTTGTTCAACGTAGTCGGATGTAGCTTTCATGATGGTGTGAAGTAGCGGGTACAGGTTGAGAATCAACGAAGCTCACCCCTTGTTAGCTATTGTTCCCAGCCGGTCAGAACAGGGCGCAAAAGAGACTTTATTCAAGCGGTATCTTCATAGAGCTATCAGATAAGGCAACAATCTTTCTGCGAATTTTCAACGAGACAGATCAGTTTGTTTAGCAACAGAACGCTTCGGTTAAATCACGACTATATTCAAAGATAAAAAATCTTGAACGATACATTTGCCTTCAGCAGATATATGGATTATTCCCGAAAATAGGCATCTTTTTGTCACAGTCCCTCTCAATCTTGCTGTAAGATTTTCCGCAAACGGCAAGCCTACAGAAAATACATTGATCAAATCAATTACTTTGAAAGGAAAAAGAGACAACAACACTGAGCTACACGGCTTTTGACAATTCGATTTAGACAGATTGAAAGCCTACACTTCTTACAAGGTAGAGCACGTTAGTTAACAAATGCCGAAATGTTTTTCAACACTCGCTATTAAAGAAATATCAGTTCGGTTTTTACTGAGTTGATTGGACTATTCCAGGTTTCCCAGTGGCACAGATTGCCGGCGTAGGGCATCAGAACAGCCACAGTCTAAGTAGAGCGTGTTTGTTTGCTTACGCGCCTTTGTCGTTTGCATTTTGTTACGACAAGTAGACCTTATCTGACAGGCGATACAGGCTGTTCTTTACGATTATTTACCTGGCTGCTGCAGTGGAATTTGAATCGTAAATGTGGTTCCCACGCCGGGTGTAGAGACGGTTTGTAAAGAACCACCGTGGCGCTCTGTCACAATCTGATAGCTAATAGAAAGACCCATGCCAGTCCCTTGGCCAATCGGCTTCGTGGTAAAAAACGGATTGCAAATTTGCGATCGCACCGCTTCGTTCATCCCCATCCCGTTATCCCCAATCGTGATCTTCACCTGATCGCCCTGCAAACGGGTTGAGATCATCAGTTGCGGATGGTCCGTCCCTTCTAGCGCATCGATACCATTGCTCAAGATATTCATAAATACCTGATTTAGCTGTCCTGCGTAGCAATAGACCAGGGGCAAATCGCCATAGTCTTTGAGCACCTCAATCTTGGCCCGATGCGGTTCGGCCTTTAGCCGATGGGCCAAAATCATTAGCGTACTGTCGAGCCCCTGATGAATATCGACAGACTTCTTCTCAGCCTCATCCTTCCGAGAAAAGGTCCGCAAAGAAGCGACGATTTGTCGAATCCGCTCCGCACCCACCTTCATAGAAGACAGCAAATTCATCAGGTCTTCAGTAATAAAGTCAAAGTCGAGATCTTCCAGCTCTTCGGAAATTTCTTCAGGCGGGTCCGGTAGATGCCTCTGATATAGCTTCAGTAAATCGATCAGACTAGCCGCGTAGCGGTTTGCCGGATTTACATTTCCATAGATAAAACTCACCGGGTTGTTAATTTCGTGGGCAACCCCCGCAACCAGCTGACCCAGGCTCGACATCTTCTCCGTTTGCACTAGCTGGGTTTGAGTGCGCTGCAGCTCAGAAAAGGCCTGCTCCAAGTCTTCAGCCTGCTGAACCAGGCAAAGCTCAGCCCGCTTGCGCTCAGTAATATCGTTAAGAATCGCCACATACTGATACGGACAACCATCTTCATCCAAAAAAGGCACGATGGTCGTATCGACCCAATAATACTTACCGTCTTTAGATTGGTTTCTAACTTCCCCTAGCCAGACATGTCCATTGCTGATGGTGTACCACATGTCTTCAAAAAATTCTCGCGGATGGTAGCCAGAATTGACAATCCGGAGGGTTTTTCCCATCAGTTCGGCGCGGCTGTACTTAGAGCGCTCGCAAAACTTATCGTTCACATAGGTGATGTAGCCCCGGTGGTCAGTAATGGCGACATTCGAAGAGCAGTCAAGGGCAAACTTCACGTCGGCCAGCTCTTTCAAAGATTGATTGAGCTGGGATTCAATTTGCTTGCGATCGCCAATATCACTTAGACAGCCGTACCAAATAATTGACCCATCAGACTGAGGCTGTGGCTTAGCGAGGGTACGCACCCACCGTTGACGACCAGACGGCAACACCAAACGGCACTCATACCGGCACACCTTCAGCGTCAGCGCCGATTCGCGAATCGCCTCTTTCAGCCCTTGCCTATCTTCTGCATGCACCAGCGAGAGCACATCCGTCCCCGGCTTTTGTAACCGGTCCGGCGAAATATTGATCAGCCGATGGCAGGCTGATGAAACATAGGGAAAAGACACCTCAGAGTGAGCGTCTAAGCGCATCTCATAGAGCATGTCTGGAACGTTATCCGCTAGCTTCTGAAGCCGGTTCTGGCTGACAGCAAGCTCTGCCGTTCTCGACTCAAGCCGTTTAGAAAGCGACTGGTTCAGCTGCTTTGCCTCAATTTCTGCCTGTTTACGCGAGGTAATGTCCCTCGCCAGCGTATTCCATACAATCTTTTGCGCCTTAGCTTCAGCATCGGCTTCAGCAAAGGAAGACACAGCGGGCTGCATCGTCAGCGAAATCCACTTTGTTTTACCGCTCGGGAGCAAAAGTCGGCCTTCCCATTCCCACAAGTGCGGTTGCTTAGCAGCCCTCGCCAAAGCCCGAAAAAAGCGATCGCTCTCCTCAGGATGAATCACATCAAACAAACAGTGACAAGCCTGCTTGGCATGATTCACCCGCTCCGCAACCGAGGCAGACAGAGGAATTTCTAACAGCCGATAGCAGCCCGCACTAATATATGGACATGCTGTAATTATCCCCTCGTGGTTCGTCACCACCTGAGAGATGGCACCCGGCACAGTATCCAGCCAGCCATGCATTGCAGCCAAACTGTCCACGGTATCAGGCAAACGAGTCTCTGGCACATCTTCCGCAGAATGGCTAGGCAAGATAGGAGCTGTCATCGAAATCTTATGAAAAAGCCGCTATCCCTAGCATGCCCGAGGAACGCACAAGGCCAAGACCGTATTCTCACCCAAGGAAACCCTATCGACGGACACGAGATCCTAAGCCACCTACAGCCAAAAAGCCAAGCAGGAGCGAAGGCTCCGGGACACTTTTAGGACCAGGACCATTCGGCATTCTCGGACTCGCAACAGGATCAGTAGGATCGCTAGGACTAGGTATGAAATCAACAGGCAAATCTGGCATCGTCGGCACAGAAGTCACAGGCTCTACTGGTATGGGGGCCTCTGGCGCAGCATCTTTTTCAACATTTTTTGCAACATTAAGCAAAAGCGCACCATCTGACTGAACAACAGAATAACTCAGCCCTTCAGATGCAATAAGAGAAAAGTCGAACTCAGTGCCCGCCTCTACAACCCCGCTATCAGCGCTGAAAAAAGAAAGAGAGCGTGTGTCGCCCGGCGATAGGGCAGCGTCGATATCAAAGTCACCCAGCCGAGAAAACTGAATCCGACCACCCAACAATGAGGCACCACCCTCAACAACCTTCAATACATCAAAAGCATTCTCTTCCAAACCACCGATAGAAATATCTAAGACGCTATCGTCCGACAGCGTAACATCACCTTCAAAAGTCAGCACGCCAGCTGTATCGACTACCTCATTTGCGTCAAAGACGCCACCGGGAGCAATCGTGCCACCATTGAGCGCAAACCCTGGCCCGCTACTGTTAACCGCAGAAAAAACGCCTGTTCCCTTTAGCAGCCCGCTGTTTGCAAACTGCGATCGCCCGCCCAAATCAACCTGAGTACTGACTAAAGCAGACCCATTGTTTAGAAAAGTGCCAGTAGCGCCATTAATAAAACGCTTAGCCCCTTGCCCATTCGAGTTGTAAAGCCCCCGATTCACAAACAACCCCTGATTATCCAGCGGCACCTCGCGTACTTCTCCCCGATTGAGAACAGTTCCCCCGGCATTATTAACGATGGAAGCAAGCTCAAACTTTTGTTCAATCCGTCCAGCATTCTCAATTCTGCCAGCGTTTTCAATACCGGCGATATTCAAAGACACCAAACCAGCATTATTAAAAGTATTCTCATTTTCTAACCGTGCCACAGTCAGGTCGACCTTACCCGTATTGTTAAAAAAGCCCGTATTCGCAATGGAGTCGCTACCGCCTGATTGAGTATTCAGCCCACCTCTATTGTTCAATCGGCCAGCATTATTAATACGTCCTTCACTCAGATTTATCGAGCCCAAGTTTTCAAAAGTACTCTCATTGCGAAAGGTCGCAGCATTGGCCAATGAGAACGACCCCAAATTATTGAAAAAAGCCGAGTTTACAAAGGTGGCGTCCGCTTCAAATCCAACAAATCCCGCATTTTCAAAAGGAGATTCACTTTCAACCAAAACAGGGGCGCTCAGCCCCTCAAAGAAAAGGCTGTTACCTGACGGGTTCGGGTTAGGAGTCAAAGGCACCGCCACAGCTGACTGTGCCATCGGCAGCTGCGTAGCGATCAATATACTAGTCGCGAAAGGAACAGAGTGCACAATTCGGCGGCTCAAAAGTAAAACAGGAACAACCATAAATTGATTGAAAAGCTTAGCTAACTGATAAGAAGCTACCATGGTTTTCTAACAGTGCTTTTCACCCGTAGATGCGCGCAGCCTCGCAGCTCAAAATTTTCTATATCCCATGCCTTTTTTGGGAGTAGATCTTAACCTTTAAGTGATTTCAGTCACGAAACGAGAAGAATACTGCCGCCCAACTCACACAGTCTTTATAATGCATAAGAGTCGCTTTCCTGTTAGCGCAAGGCTTTCGGAGATTATTCAATCGCGCTGACTGTCAACACACCCTTTGTCCAAGAAAAATTGATGAATTCTGATGGCAACATGGCGACTAAGCCAACGGAACGGTGATTCCCAACCAGCAGCAGCATACTGTCTTGGCCAAACGAGTCTTGGCCAAACGAGCAGATCAAACAAGTAGCAGAAGGAAAAGCTTGAAAAATGACGGCAGTCAACTGGTTGATCGAAAGAGGTATTTTCGATGCAGACGAACAGTTTTTAACAGCCTTGAAAAAGCACAACTGCTGCTACAAAGAAGTTCGCTACATAGATTTTAGGCCACAGGAAGCAAAGCGGTATTTCCCTGACCATGACTGCGTGTTGTTTCGAGGAACGCTAGGACTAGGACGAGACATTTTACGAACGTCCTGGATTCCAGGTGCATACATGCACGAGAGAAATCTAAGTTGCACAACCTACTACGCTCACTTTGGGCAGCACCTGTTGAACAATCAATACTTCATTCTGCCGCTAGGAGAACTCATCCGACGCAGAACCGAGATACTCGACTATTTTCAATCCCGCGGTGAGCTGTTCATCCGTCCCGACAGTAATATGAAGCTCTTCCGCGCAGGTTTATTTGACTTGACAAAACTCAACACAATTGAAGCACTCAGCAGCGAACTGAAGAGAGATAAAACAACTCTCGTACTCACCAGTCGAAAACGAGCGGTCGAAAGAGAATGGAGATTTTTCGTGTACAAGCAAGAAATTATTACGGGCTCACTGTATCTAGTCGAGGAAGACCGCATCGATCAAAAAGTGAAAGGGGGTGCCGTAGAAAATTATCTCGCAACGGTCCTCAAGCAAGTCGACTGGTATCCAGAGCTGCTGTACACGATAGATGTGTGTGAGGCAGAAGGAGAATTGCACATTCTCGAACTGGGGTCTTACAGCTGCGCTGGAGCGTACGGCTGCGACCTAGATCTTCTTGTTGAGGCAGGCATTCGCGCAGCCCGAGAAGATTACGCAGCCGTCAATGGAGACTAGCTCTCATCGATCACAGCGTCTCTGTCTAGCAGCAGCAGATTGCGCAGCTGATCTGTGTCGAGTTCTGTCAGCCACTGCTCACCGGCACCCACCACCTGCTCAGCAAGCGCCTTTTTGCTGTTTATCATGTCGTTGATTCGCTCTTCTAGCGTGCCAGTACAGACAAATTTGTGCACCTGCACATTCTTTTTCTGTCCGATGCGAAAGGCCCGGTCAGTCGCCTGGTTCTCCACAGCGGGGTTCCACCAGCGATCAAAGTGAAAGACATGATTGGCCCGGGTCAGGTTAAGGCCCACACCACCCGCCTTGAGTGAGAGGATAAACAGCTTGGGGCCATTCGGATCGAGCTGAAAGCGGTCGACCATCTCTTCTCGCTTTGCTTTTGACGTGCTGCCGTACAGAAATAGCGCCTCTGTACCCAAGCGATGCTCCAAATGGCGACTTAGCAGCTTTCCCCACTCGGCAAACTGCGTAAAGATCAGGGCGCGATCGCCCTCTGCAATCACCTCTTCTAGCATTTCATCGAGCCGCTGCAGCTTGCCAGACCGACGATACTTCCCAAGACTCTCCTGCTTCAAGAACTGAGCCGGATGATTACAAATCTGCTTGAGCTTCACGAGCAGCGCCAAAATCATCCCTCGCCGCTTCACCCCTTCAGCCTCATCGATCTCGCCGAGCGTGTCATCTACCAGCTTTTGATACAGCCGTGCCTGCTCAGAAGAGAGCCCACAAAATACGGTCATTTCCTGCTTAGCAGGCAGGTCTTGGATGATGCTGCGGTCTGTTTTTAGCCTACGAAGAATGAAAGGTTGAACGAGCGATCGCAACGTCTTCAGCGAATCTGTGTCGCCATACTTCTCAATCGGCGTAGCAAACCGCCGCTTAAAGAAATTCAACGGTCCCAAATAGCCAGGATTGAGAAAATCCATAATCGCCCACAGCTCAGAAAGCCGGTTTTCTACAGGCGTACCCGTCAGCGCAATCCGAAAATCGCTCTCAACTTCACGCACCGCCACAGACTGCTTAGCTGTCGGATTTTTAATATTTTGAGCTTCATCGAGCACCATACCCCGCCATTCAATGCGCTTGAGATCCTTAAGATCCCGCTGCACCAGCGTATAGCTCGTAATCACTAAATTTAGCTTGGCAGCCGCTTTCTGCAACGCGGTCCCTTTGGGTCGCTTGTCACCGTGATAAACCAGCGACTTGAGCTGATGGGGTGCAAACTTGCTCACCTCCCGCTGCCAGTTGGTCAGCACAGACGTCGGGCACACCAGCAAAACCGGCCCTCCCAAAGCATCTTCCTGCTTGAGATAGAGCAAAAAGGCAATCAGCTGCACGGTCTTGCCAAGACCCATGTCATCTGCCAGGCAAGCACCCAGCCCCCACTGCTCCAAAAAAGACAGCCAGGAAACCCCTTTGGCTTGATACGGTCGCAGCTGGCCAGCAAATCCATCCGGCTCATCCATCGGCACCAGCCCTTGACTGCCCGTTGTCATTGTCTTAATGAGTTCATCGAGCTTGCCAGAAGCGTCAAACTTTACCACCGGAAGCTTATCAATCAGCTGATTGTCACCGGTACTAATGCGCAAAGCCTCCTCAACAGAGAGCTTGGTTTGCCCCTTCCGCTTTTCAAAAAAGTCCTTAGCCGCCCGCACATCTTGCGGCCGTAGCTCCACCCACTGGCCATTGATCTCCACCAGCGGCGTCCCCTGAGTGATCAGCTCATCAAATTCGGCCTTACTGAGAACCTGCCCGCCCACCGACAGCTCCCACTTGAAATTGAGCAAGCTCTGCAAACCCAGCCGCTGATTTTTTGGCGGTGCAGTCGCGCTAACCTGCAGACCCAACCGGCTAGCCCCCACCTTATTGGGATCGACCAGGTTATCTGGCAAGATGACGCCAAATCCACTATCTTGCAGCCGCCAAGCAGCCGTCTTGATAAACTGAAACGCCTCAATCGGCCCCAACACGCATTGGGTAGGGCTCTGCGCCACCAGCGTTTGCTTAATCGGCTCATAGAAGCGAGTTGCCCGGCCTAGCCCGGCCAACAGCGTCTCCTGCGGCGCCTGTATTGAGCGGCCTTGATGGGTAAGCTCATCGGTAGGGTGCTGCCAGATCAGCTCTGCATCCACTCGGTAGCCATCATCGTCCATGGCCTGGAGCCCATAGCGTAGGCTCCAGTCTTGAGTACCAGAAACCGGTGGCTGCAGCACAAAACAGGTACGAAACCCCTCGCTGGTATCCGAGAGGTTTTGCAGCGGCGCTGTCCAGGTATTGATTGCATCATTCAGGCGAACAGTGCCTGCGGGCGTACTTTCGAAGTGAGGATTGTCTGAGCCGAGCGCAGTGAGCCACTCACGTAAGGGCAGGTCTTTACTCAGCGGCGCAGTCGGCGCGATCGCACTATCCCGAGCTGCCTTACGAACCTGCGCATCCACCACCGTAGAGAGAAAGCTACGCACCTGAGCCTCCGCAGAACCGGGCAAGTCAACCTTGAGGAGCGAAGCCTTTTTCTGAGCTTTCTTAGTCGGCAGTTCTGCGTAGCTCTGACAGATTAACGGCAGGCGATCGCAAAAATCCTTCAGCCGGGTCTGATCGGTCGCACTATCGAGCAAGAGCTGCCAAGACGCGATCGCTCCCCGCTTGTCGCCACTCACCACCGGCACAAACTTGCCCCGAGCCAGCAGATCCAAACACCACCGCGTCAAGTGAGACCAGTAGCGCAAGTCATCCCCTACGAACGCACTCGCTTCTGAACGGCCCAACGGCAGCGCGCTCAAAAACTTCACCGTTATGGCCGCGCTCAGGCAGCCGCCCGACACCTGCCAAGGATGCAGACAGATTACCCCATCCGCTGCTGCCACCGGCGTCTCCGCGGATAGCGTCGGCAGCAGACCATCCTGGTCAAATCTAGTTGGCAATACAACCAATTGTGATCGCCAGCCATCCGACTTCTTGCCACTACGACGAGAGCCCTTTCCCTTCGCCGCTCCACGTGCACTAGCACCCTTACCACCCTTAGAAGCAGCCGCACCAGCAGGCACCAAAGCCGCCTGCATCCAAGCCAAGTCCACCGAGTCACTGGGTTCCTCAAAATGGGTCAACAGCTCAGACTGAGTGAGCTGATAAGGCTGCGCTGCAGGCACCAGCGATCCCTCAGTCAGGTCGCCATCAGCCGAAATAGCCTCAACCCTTCGCCACGTTTCACCCCACAGAAAAAACGTCTGCGAGCCAGGTAACCAGTTGCCATGTAAAGTCGCCATCAGGCAAAAACGCTCTCAACCAAGCGGACAAAAATGAACGGTAAGGAGGGACAAATCTTAGCGCAACCCAAGCTCAATCAAAATGACCTTGGCCATAAGCGGTCTACCACAGCAGTCACCATAAATAGCCAAAGCAACAAGCACGGAGAGCAGCCAGCGGCCCCACACGCTGGACCTAACGTTTTTTCAGGAAACAAAAATCACTCAGAACCACTAGGCTTCGAACTGCTCGTAGGCAGCCACAATTCGCTGCACCAGCGGGTGACGCACCACGTCTGCCTTCGTCAGCTCACAAAACGCAATACCTTCTACCTTCGCCAATATCCTCGTTGCCAGCGCCAGGCCAGAATCTTGATAGCGGGGCAAATCAGTCTGCGTAACATCACCTGTAACCACCATACGAGAATTAAAGCCAAGCCGAGTAAGGACCATCTTCATTTGGGCAGGCGTCGTGTTTTGAGCCTCATCCAAAATGACAAACGAATTGCTCAGCGTGCGGCCACGCATATAAGCCAACGGCGCCACCTCAATCACACCGCGCTCCATCAGCTGAGGTATCCGCTCCGGGTCCAATAGCTCATGCAGCGCATCGTACAGCGGCCGCAAATAAGGATTCACCTTCTCCTGCAAGTCACCCGGCAAAAAGCCTAACCGCTCACCCGCCTCAACCGCCGGACGCGTCAAAATCAGCTTTTCATACTCCTCGGCCATCAGCGCTTTGACAGCCACCATCGCCGCCAAAAATGTCTTCCCCGTCCCCGCAGGCCCCGTACAAAACGTGAGATCGCTGCGCCGCAATGCCTGGATATATTGCTGCTGGCGAAATGTTTTTGCACGAATGACCTGACCGCGCCGGGTACGAGCAATCACATCCTTCTGAATCGCCTGCAGCTCATCTTCCCGGTGGGTATCTAGCGCGTGGATAGCCGTAAGCACATCAGTCACCGCAATCGACTGGCCCTGGCTCCAAGTAGGCTCTAGAGTCTCCACAATGCGCTTGACCCGAGCGACTTGCTTGTCAGTACCGGCGACGCTCAGTTCGCTACCTCGCAGAACCACCGTCGCGCCCGTCTGCTGAGCAATCCGCTTGATATTCTCTTCTCGATGACCCGCTAAAGCGATCGCATTTTCTGCACTCATCAAGCCAAGCGTGTAAGTACTTCCCATACAGCGTTGGAATCTAATCGATGCTTATCAAACAGCTATTCTTTAGGCAATGACTTGGGCAAGACATCATTCTGGCCTTGCCTTTTTCTTCGGGGGAGCAGGATTGGTACTAGGCCGAGGGGGTCGCCTGTCGCCACCGCGCCCACGCCCCATAGAGCGACCAGGCCGACCACCACGACTGCCGCCGCGATCGCTCCGCTCCGGCTGCGGCTCACCATACACACTCAGGTTCACCGTCATATCGCCCAGCTTACCCGCAGCCATAATCGCCTGACGGATCGCCTTAATATTGCGACCGCCCCGGCCAAATACCCGGCCCTTATCCTCATCCTCATCAAAGGCTGCTCTCAGCCATAGCTTGGAGCCCCCCGCCAAGGATTCAGAGTGGAATTTCAGCGCTTCCGGCTTATCCAAAAAAGGCTCCATTAGGAACCGAGCCAGCGCCTCATAATTAGCGATATCGGTATTAGCCATATCCGTCATCCCTGACCTTGCGAGAAGCCATCTCAATTTGATCGACTCTAACCTAATCGACCATTCACCGCCACACAGTTACACGTACACTGACTGGCTTGCATCCACTAAGATACGAACGAGCCAGCCGAAAGACCTAACTGCCAAGCTGCTCAAATACATTAGCTCGCTTCAGAATATGCTCGACGGTCTTAGTCGGCTTGGCACCTTCTCTCAACCATTTTAAAATGGCTGGCACCTCAAGGCGGGTTTCATCTGTTCTAGGGTTGTAGAAACCTAGCTCCTCCAATGGCCTACCGTCGCGGCGGTCCTGAGCGCGCATAGCGACGATACGATAGCTAACCTCGCGCTTCTTACCGTAGCGCTTGAGTCTAATCTTAATCATGTGCAGTGTGATAACGGCTTAGCCGAGCAGGTAAAAAGTTGACATATCAGAGCACTCAATAGTAGCACCCAAATAGCAACTAATGTGAGTTTTCTGCCCAAAAAAGTGAGGGCAAAGCATCTTCACCCAGTGTGGTTTGGATGCTCACGCTCATAAATGGAGAGCATCCAAATATTCATCGAACCCGACTTCGTTAGGCCTGATGGTCTATCTGTCGCAGCGCCTAGTCTTCGTGGTCTTCAAACGGATCGCTCAGCTGCTTTGCAGGCGGACCAAACGCCGTGTAAACGGCGTATAGCGTAAAGGCACCAACGATGGTAGCGACTGAAACAATAAGAACTGTTGCAGAATCTAAGTTTTCCATTTAGTTTTTTCCGT
>JBCBIK010000106.1:0-18104 GCA_038524545.1 Cyanobacteria bacterium J06623_4
TGAATCTCAACAACCATTTCAGCTTCGCGCCCAAGTGTTGGCGGCACAATAAAGACCTCCCGCCCTGGTCCAACCAGCTCATATTGATGCCTTTCAGCCCAAGCGCCAATTGCGCTGTAGGAGAGATGTCCGTTTTCAGGGCCGCCATAGCGTACTGCTGTAGCCGCCAGTTCAACCGGTTCTAACTCTCTAACAGTCATCGTTAAACTATTAGCCAGCGAGACAGTTGAATGAAGAGACTGACTAAGACAAAAGCCAAACTCCAAATCCCAGTCGCTGTCCTCATACAGCTCACTATGAATGACTGCCATAAAGCGTCCCAGCGCTTTGGATCTGATCTGTTTAGCGACTGCTGTGTTGATTTGGCCAATAAGTTCAAGGCTCTGTGCTAACCCCTGACACTGGCATCGTAGAGAAAGAAACGGCTGGGCAGATAAGGCTTTCAATACAACATCGTCATCCTGAAAGCCGCCGTCTTTCTCTAACTGTTGCAGACGCGATTCTACAGCTCGTAAGCGAACTGATTCTGTCTGAAGCGTCTGCTCTATTTGGGCTTTGCGAAGAGAGAGCATGCCGCGAATTTCTTCTGCTGAAACTTCTTCTGTGATCAATTGCTTGATCTGGCCGAGGGCTAATCCTAACTCCTTGAGCGCGAGTATCCGATTAAGCTGACTAAGTTGCTCTACGCTGTAGTACCGATAGCCTGTGTCGCGATCACACTGAACGGGCACAAACAAACCGATATCGTTGTAATAACGTAGTACGCTAGCAGGCACTTGAGCAATTTTAGAAAACTCACCGATCCGGAACATGCTGCCCGCCTCTGACTCGATACTTTGCACTTTAAAGTTTCAAGCCGCTTGAAGGTCAATCCCTCCAGATAATAAGAAACATTAAGCCGTAGAAGAGCTGCACCTGTTCTGTACCATCAACAAGCCGATGTCATCGGAGACATACGCTGGCGTACAAAGCGTGGAGAAAGGAAAGTCCAGCGTATCGACTACCAGGTTGTGGTGCCCGGCGACCGAGAGTTTTGCTCAGTAGACCTTGCTATCTGGCTGGGTGAACAATCGGCGTATTTATGCTTACGATAAAAGAAATCAACGCATATCAAGTCTCCCGACGAGGACTGGATAGCACTCGGTGAACAAGGGTATAGAGATTGATGCTTATCGGCGAACTGTCGCGCCAAACAGGGCTATCGAAGGATACGATTCGCTTCTACGAAAAGAATGGGCTCATTCAGTCAAGCGAGCGAAAAGCAGGCAGCAGAATTTATCGAGAGTATTCGGACAGCGTGATAGAGCGCTTGGGAATGATTCGACAGGGAAAGGCGCTAGGATTTACGCTTAGCGAAATTCGCGAGCTTACCGAAGCTTGGGAAGATGGCACGCTATCCCGAAGCAAGCAAGTCGAGGTAATCAGAGATAAGCTAGCTGAAATTCAACAAAAAATGAGCAATCTTCAGGAGATGGAAGACGACCTTTCTATCAAACTGGATAAACTGACGCAAACGTTGTGAGTGCGTTTCAAAATTCGCTCAGCAGTGCAATCAGAATTCACCACTCTGATGCATGGCTAGTTAGAAAAACTGTCTGCCGGGATTGCGCCGAATAGACTACCTAGAAAGTTGCGAAGCGTTGGGTTTGTAGAGCGAGATCGCCAGGCTGCCCCAAACTCAAGAGAGATCGGGCAATTTTCTATGGGCCGACAAATCACATTTTCACCCACCTGGAACTGAGCGTGTTCTGAGACAAAGGTGATGCCTATGCCTGCGGCCACAAAGCACAGACGTGTTTGCAATGAAATGGATTCTTTTACAATTTGAGGCTGAAACCCAGCCATCTGACAAACTTGCAAAAAGCCATCGTAGAGGGCGGGGCCTTCCTGGCGTGGATGAATCATCAGCGGCTCATCTGCTAGCGCCTTAAGCGGAATCGATTTGTAGTGTCCTAATGGATGGTGCGAAGGTAGCACCGCAACAAAGCTCTCTTCTAAAATTGGGCGTACCTGCAGTCCTCGCTGGTCGATAGGTGGGTGTAAAAAGGCTATGTCGATTGTGTCTTGGTTTAGCGCTATCACCTGCGCTTCTGTCGCTAGCTCTATCATGTCAACGTTTACTTTGGGGTAGCGCTGTAGAAAATCGCGCAGTAGCGAGGGGAGTATCGTTTGTGTTGCTGTTTCTGTAAAACCAATAGACAGGTGGCCAATATCGCCACACCCCGTCCGTTTTGTGAGCTGAATAGCGGTTTCTCTTTGTGCTAGCAGCTGGTGGGCCTGCTGTAAAAATGTTTGTCCGGCGTGGGTCAACGCTACGGTTCGCTTCGTGCGAAGAAGTAGCTGCACGCCTAGCATTTTCTCTAAGCTCGCAATTTGCTTGCTTAGCGCTGGCTGAGTGATTTGCAAGCGATCTGCGGCTCGCCCAAAGTGGAGCGCTTCGGCAACTGCAATGAAATACTCAATCTGTCGAAAGTCCACCGGGCTATGTTGCTATTGATAACTTCTAGTTATTAGTCTAAGTCAAAAAATGACTTGGACAAATCTTTTTGCCCACCATAGGCTTGTTGTATGTCGCTGTTAGTAGTTTCTGAACTCTAGATAGGATGAATGCTTTGAAGTCGAAATGGCTAAGACGCGGGCTGCTTACAGTCGCGGGTTTGCTCGTTGCGCTGCTAGTTTACGGACTACTCCAACTGATTGAGCCTGTCAGACTTACTCCAGTTGCTGATAATGTGCCGACGACCTTTACCGGAAGAGCTCTGATAGTGGCCTCCGATGCCGATATGGTTGCTACTGCCTATGCCGACGCTAAGCTTGATCGTGTGGTTGGCATTGAGGATGCGCTAACAGTGCTAGAACTGCCGCTAAATGCTGAGCAGCCTGAGATTGCCTCTATCTCAGTTTCTAATTCGGTGATGTCGTGGCCACAGATTATTGCGGTTTCTCCGGACGGAGAGCGAGCCTATGTTGTAGAAGTGCGATCGCGACCTGATGATGGTGTTAATGAGTTAGATGATATCGATCAGATGCCGGAAGGCAGCCAGCTGAACGTGATTGATATTTCAGAGCGATCGCAACCTAAGGTCATTGAGAGTATTGACGTTGGCCGCAATCCAGAACACATCAGCATCAGCCCCGACGGTGATTTTTTGGCAGTTAACTTGAATGAGCCAGGGAAAGAATTGCTGATTGCGGCGCTACAGGCAGACGGCCGGCTGGGACAAAAATCCTATTTCCCAATGCAGCTAGATGGCACGCGAGCGGATAATCAAACCGCTATTTGGCATCCCTCGGGTCGGTATTTAGCCATCGTTCAGGATCAAAATCGCCGGGTTGGATTTTACCGAGTTCAGGCGGCTGGTGGTGCGATCGCTGTTGAACCGATAGGTGATCCATTAGAAGTTGGCAACCATCTTAGCCACCCTCGATTCACCAAGGATGGTCGCTTCTTGCTCATGTCAGATCTAAAGTGGAGTCTTTACAACAATCAAACACTGAACTTTTTGTTGAATACGCCAGGTGAAATGATTGCAGTTCAATTTGAGCCTGAGACCGGAGAGCCTGCCAGCATCATCTCTAGAGTCGAGGTCGGCCTCAGTCCAGAAGGCTTTGCAATTAGCCCGAATGAATCGCTGATTGCCACTGTCAATCTGCGCCGCACCTACCTGCCCGATTTTTTACCCGCGTGGCGAGGCAAACCCTACAGTTCACTGTCTCTCTTGCAGTTCGACGCGCTCACAGGCCAGCTAAATACGCTTGAAGAATACGGTTTTGAAGGACTTTTGCCTGAGCAAGCAACTTTCGATGCGGCTGGAAATTCGCTCGCTGTTGTCATTTTTCACGACCGCAAACCGAGTCCTAAAACAGGTGCTATCGAATTCTGGAATGTTGTTTCGGATGCCACCCCAAGACTAGAGCGCTCCGGTTACAAGATAGACGTTGTGCGCGGGGCGCACGATGTTGTGCTTGTTCCCTAACAACAACTGATGATGAGAATCTACCATCTCAACTGCGCTACCCAATGCATTTGGGGGGGGTGCCTCGTTAGCGGGCAAGGGAACCTATTTCATGAGGTTGCCATGGTTGCCCACTGCCTACTCATCGAAACTGAATCAGGGCTAGTGTTAGTGGATACGGGGCTAGGGTGTGACGATATCGTATCAGCTAAAACGCGCTTGTCGCTCGGGTTTCGCCTTCTAGGCAACCCACGATTAGAGCAACAAGAAACTGCTGTATGTCAGGTTGAACAGCTAGGCTACCGACGTTCTGATGTCCGTCATATCATCCTCACGCACTTAGATTTGGATCACGCAGGTGGCATCTCAGATTTTCCGCAAGCACAGGTGCATTTGCTACAGTGCGAACTTCGAGCTGCACAGGCAGCTGGGGGGGTGATGCATCGGTTTCGCTATCGCCCTGCTCAGTGGCAACAACATTCTCACTGGGTTACTTATCAGCCTGTTGGAGAGAAATGGTTTGGATTTGAATCGGTGCGATCTCTGCAAGGATTACCACCAGAAATTTTGCTCATCCCGCTACCGGGGCACACGCACGGCCACGCCGGTATTGCAATACAAACGTCACAAGGATGGTTATTGCACGCTGGAGATGCTTACTTTCATAGAAATGAACTAAATCATTATGCTCCAACTTGTCCGCTAGGTTTACGGCTATTTCAAAGGTTATTAGCGACAGATTATCGCGATGTTCTACGAAATCAACAGCGTCTTCGTCACCTGATTCATTCTCACAATTCGTCAATCCAAGTTTTTTCATCTCATGACTCGAGTGAGTTTAAACAGCTAAGACATGTCTAAGTGTCTCAGAACTTAGACATGTCTTGACCCTTGAGGTGGATGTCTCATTTCATATCTCAGAAGCCCCTTCTCACAATGTCTTAGGACTTGTGCTACATCTGTTCACAGGTCGCTTATGCAGGTAGAGTAAAGAGAGTCACGTATTCTATATGTTCTAAAAGACGTGTCAGACTCGACCAAGTATGTGCGAATAGAATGTACTCGCTCCGGCCCATATAGGGAAGGTGACGTAATGGAGAATGGTGCAGAGATAATCACCCTCTCCCAGGATATCTTCGAGCTACGCTATCCTAACGGCACTAGAAAAATAACCCACTTAAAGCGACGTGCTACTCGGTTTATACAATCCGATGGAATGGAGGCGATACCAGGAGAATTTATAGAGATAGAAGAAGGTCAAAGGCTCCAAGTGCCTTGGGTATTCTGGCCTCCCTACACCATTGCATTCGCGTTAATAGCGCTCTGGAAAAGAAGAGCATGGTGAAACAACGCCTTGCCTATTTGCCGGGGGCGCAAACGGTCAAGACGCTTGAGCATACTAGCTTTCAGTTACGTAGAAGTATCGCTGCCCTTGACCGCAATATCAAAGTGCAAGACTTCTTCTTGTGTCCCTAGTTTTGTGTAGAGTGCGATCGCTGGTTGGTCTTCGATGTCAGTATTGGCTTGAACGAAAATTACGTAAGCATCTCGAATAGCGGCTATCTTTCTAAGCTCTTCAATCAATCCAGTAGCAATGCCTTTTCGCCTGTAGGCTGCTGCAACCGCCAGATCGTATAGGTAGATTTCGCTGCGCTCCTGCTCGAACTTCTTCAATTCGTAAGCAATAATGCCACCGACTACCGTTTTTTCTTCTAACGCAACTAGCGCTAAGAAGTAGTCACTTTCGAGCAGTTGACGTACATACTCTGGGCTAGGTTTCTTGCTGGTATAGGTGTCAAGGTCGTCACAGGCTTCACCGAAGAGCAGCAACAGCGCATCCACTAAGGCTATGTCATCAGCTGTCAGTTGTCGTATCCTGCAGTGAGAGGGCGCAGACATGGCTATCTAAGGAGATGAGTCTAAAACAAATTGCTACACTCTAGAATACTATTTTGCTCCTCCGGCGGCAGTCTATTGACAGAGGATTTCTTTGAAAAAGCTACGTTGCGAGTGCCTGCAACCCAGGCTCATAATTTAATTCAGCTAGATCCTGATGTAATGACTTGGTTTCAGGCTAGGGAAGTAAAGTATAAAGCCCTTATCAACTCAGTATTACGCCGATATATGAAGACCGATGGCAATCAGCAGGCCCACTAACACAACGTTGCAACGGTGGAACATAAATTAGTCAGTCAGAATTAGAAAGGACTGCCGCTGTTGAATTCACTGTTGTAGTTTTGTGTGAAGTTGATAAATGTAGGCATCCACAACTGTCCCCTCTTCAAGTATTACTGGTGTCAGAACTCGCTCATAGTCCTCACCTTCGAACGTGTCAAGGTGAGCCCAGTGCTCAGCCAGTTTTTCTGAACTGAAGAGAAAACCTTTAATTTCGCTACCGTTTTTATCCAAGATGATACCTGGGTAGCCAGAAGCTGCACCCCACCCCTCTTGAATGAGAGTGCCGCGGACTGTCGCTGGCTTCCAGTCTCCTGGAATATCTGATAGGACGTGTTCGTTTGGCCGGCCTGGAGCAAGCGTTCCATAGACAAAAAGTCGCTGAATCATAACTTTTCTACAAAAAGGGGCGTAAGGTGGTTTTCGTATCGAATAGTTGTCGTAGGTGTAGCTAGGCTATGACTTCTAGCGGATGTGGGACAGAATAAAGCATAGGAGATGCTGGACTTAAACGCCTTCCAGCAGAAGTTGCAAAGCTCGACGAACATCAGCCTTCCAATCATCAGGCGCTGGCTGAAAAATGCGTGCGTAGAGCATGATGCCACTCATGGCATCAAATACCAGTCCGGGGTCTAGATCATCCTTTACTTCGTTTCTAGCTTTGGCCCGTTCTATCACAGCTGAAAAAGCTCGTCTACGAGGTTGTAGATAATTTTTCCAATAGAGCTGCGCAAACTGAGGGTTTGTCGAAGCGCTACTGATAATCATGGCTACGGCTTGCCTACCCAGCGGGCTAAGCGTAGTCTGAGCGGCATTCTCAATAATTGTGTCTAGATCGCCCCATAGGCTTCCAGTATCAGCAATCTCAACTTCTTCACGAATGCTTTCAATCGCAGCAGCGACCAGTTCTTCTTTGCCTGCGTAGCGGCGGTAGATTGTCGTCTTGCCAACACCTGCGCGCGATGCGATCGCCTCAATACTCATCGCATCGAATCCGACCTCCGCCAACAGTGACAGCGTAGCTTTCAAAATAGCCTGATGGGACTCGATGCTACGGGGACGTCCCCGCTTTGGCTTTTTTTCATTCATGGCTGCTATTATAAATTGCGGTACGGTATCGTATCGTTAATGTTGGAAGTTAGGTGAAACGCATGGCTATACCTTTGACAGCACCGACGAAATCTACACCACCCGGTCGCTTTGGGTTGCCCATAATTGGTGAATCAATCAGCTATTTAAGAAACCCAGAGGATTTTATTCTCAAGCGGCAACAGCAGCATGGCAACGTGTTCAAAACTCACCTTTTCGGCTCTCCAAATGTCGTGCTAATCGGTGCTGATGCTGTACAGTTTCTGTTTTCCAACGATGGGAAAACGCTGGAGATGACGAATACGCCGAACTTTGAAACGCTGTTAGGTGAGAAGTCGATTGGGGTAAAAGTAGGCGTGGCTCACCAGGTTCTCCGTCGTCAGCTATTTCAGGCTTTTCAGCCTAGAACTTTACTCCGCTATGCAGCCACGATGGAAGTCGTAACCCATCAATATCTGAAGCGATGGGAAAAAATGGGTGACTTCACTTGGTACGAAGAACTGAAGAAATACACTCTTGATATCGCCTGTCGCTTGTTTATTGGCGTCAGCACCACAGCAGACGAGTCTTTGGAGAAGGTTTATGAGACTTGGAGTAGCGGACTTCTCGCACCTCCTGTTAGATTTCCAGGTAGTCCATTAAATAAGGCTATTCGAGCCAGGGAAGCACTTCTCGCTCGATTTGATCAGCTTATCGATCAGCGCCAGCAGAGCTTATCAAAAGAGCAGGACGTATTAAGTATTTTACTTACTGCAGAGGATGAGTTTGGCGATCTACTCAGCCGAGAAGACATTAAGGATAACGTTCTCGCAATGCTTATTGCGGGCCATGAAACGTTAACCTCAGCGCTCACATCTTTATGTCTGCTACTGGTACAGCACCCCAAGGTTCTGGAGGCTGTACGAGCAGAGCAAGCGCAGCTAGGATTTCCAACTCAACTGACGCCAGATACCTTAAGCCAGATGACTTATCTAGAGCAGGTTATCAAAGAAGTTTTGCGGATTGTTCCGCCGGTTGTGCGAAGTGGCTCGCGCAAGGTCTTAGAAGACTGTGAAATTAATGGCTACCTGATTCCGAAGGACTGGGATATTTACTATCAAATCCCAGAGACACATCAAGATAGCCAAGTTTACAGCCAGCCAGACCGCTTTGACCCAGGTCGCTTTTCGCCAGCGCGAGCCGAAGATAAGCAGAAGGTCTTTAGTTACATTCCATTTGGCGGTGGTATTCGAGAATGTTTGGGAAAAGCGTTTGCTAAATTAGAAATCAAATTGTTTGCTGCGCTACTGGTGCGTGACTATTGCTGGGAGTTGGTGCCGGGTCAAGATTTAGAACGTACTGTATTGCCGTTTTCTCGGCCTCGCGACGGGTTAAAAGTACGTTTCACTAGACCTTGAGTAAGTGGAATAACAAAACAGAGCTTGGAGGCGTTGAGTGCTGCTAAATTACGACTGTAGCTGACTGTAGCTATCTTATACTAAACGGCAGGCGAATCTCTATCAGGCGATCGCAGATGCTGCGACGTTCTCTTAAATGATGCCTGGAATTTGCGGAATGGCTTCTTTGAGAAGGTTTAGAAATTGCTGGAGCCTTCGGGGACGATGTCTGCCGGGTAAGGAGGCTACATGAATTGTGAGTTGTGGGGCGCGCCACTGAGGGAGAATATCTACCAGCCGCTGCTGGCTCAAGTCTTGCTCTACAAACCAGCGCGGCATGACAGAAAAGCCTAGCCCCGACAGCGTTGCTTGGCGAACTGCGGAGATATTGTTTGTTGTCATGCGTACTGATGGGGATACAACAGTTGAGTTTCCCTGTTTGTTCGTTAGTGGGATGCGCGCCCCTTCAAACGGTGATAGGGCAATGCAGGAAAGCTTTGCTAGGTCGGTGGGTGACTTGAGCGTCGGGTGGAATTGCAGTAGCGATGGTGCTGCAACGACCATTCGTTCAACTTGTCCTAGTGGCTCTGCTGTCAGCGAAGCGTCGGGCACAGGACCAATCTTTATCCAGCAGTCGCAGCCTACCTCTGCGAAGCGAATAGTGTTGTCTTCTAGCTGCCACGAAAGGGAGATGGACGAATACTGCTGTTGAAATTGAATCGCTGTGTCGAGCAGGTAGCGCTGACCCAATGCGATGGGTGCAACAATTTTCAAGTGACCTCTCATCACGTCCTTGGCTTCTAAATGCTTTTCTTCTAGTGCTTCCCATTCGTCTAGCAACTGACGGGCATCTGCTAGCAGCTCGGCCCCGGCTGCTGTGAGGGCTAGGTCGTGGGTGGTGCGCCGCATTAGCTGTGATTTGAAGCGAGACTCTAGCTCTGCGAGCTGACGACTGACTGACGGCTGAGAAAGGCCTAACGTGCGTGCTGCCGCGCTGATGCTTCCGGCATCGGCAATCTGTATGAAGGTCTGTAGTAGCGTTAATCGGTCGAGAGATTTGCTCATCTGCTCCTCATTCGTTTTGTATATAACTACTATTTTTATCACTCGTCTACCAAATATCAAGCAGCGCTGCCATAGTTAATTCATACGAATGAGGACTACAAAGATGGTTCATACTCAAACAGACCGAACACAACTTGCTCAGAAAACATTCGCCATCGGTGGTGATTTGACCGTTAACCGTCTTGGCTACGGTGCGATGCGACTGACCGGACAGCCTAGTAACTTTGGCCCCTATGCTGACTGGGAAGGTGGTAAAGCGCTGCTGCGACGGGCGATTGAGATAGGGGTGAATTTTATTGATACGGCTGAGGCCTATGGTCCTGGCGACAATGAAAACATCATTGCCGATGCGCTGTACCCCTACTCAGAAGATTTGGTGATTGCAACTAAGGGGGGAATTTACAAGCCTGCACCTGGCAATATTCAGGCAGATGCGAGTCCTGAAAATTTGCGACGTGGCGTGGAGGGTAGCTTGCGGCGGCTGAAGCGCGATCGCATCGATCTCTATCAGCTGCATCGCCCCGACCCTAAGGTGCCTTTTGCTGAATCGGTTCAAACGCTGGCAACGCTGCAACGGGAGGGAAAAATTCGACATATTGGCCTGTCGAACGTGACGTTGGCACAGTTGAAAGAAGCACAGAGCATTGTTGCGATCGCTTCTGTGCAAAATCGATTCAATCAAGCGGATCAGGCTCAAAGTGAGCTAGTAGACTACACCACTGAACAAGAAATTGCTTTCATTCCGTATGGGCCTCTGGGTGCTCATCCTTTGAAACAGGGCGCTGCTTTGCCAGCTCAGACAGCCCTGTCTTGGTTACTGCGCCGGTCACCGAATATTGTTGTGATTCCAGGTACGACTTCTATTACACATTTGGAAGAGAACGTGGCGACTTGGAATTCTATTACTACGGCGATCAAATAGAATTGGCCTGAAGTAGCTCCCCTCTGGAGTCGTCTTGTTAGTCACTTGCTATTTGGTTCCGGAGGCGCGTTTATTTTCGGCGGCAAGTTGTGCTGTTTTGAGAATGCGTTTTGCTCGGGTTTCTGGCTTTTTTGCGAGCTTGATCCATCTCAAGATGTCGCGCTTGGCAGAGTCTGGAAACGTTGCGTAGTTTTCGAGGGCGGGTGGGTGCGCTTTTAGCGACTCGATAAGGTCATCTGGCTTAATGAGTGCATCCACATCGTTCAAAAAGTCCCACATGCCATTTGCTTTGGAGGCTTCGATGGCTTTTAATCCAGCTTCGTGCATTCGGCCTGCACTTGTGAGCTTGGCGACCCTCTCTTTGTAGGTTTTTGACCAGTGCTGGGTTTTTCGGGGCGATAGTAGCTGCATGGTGCGCTCATCATCTAGCTTCATCCGTCGCCCGTCCATCCAGCCAAAGCATAAGACTTCATCTAGCACTTGCTGGATAGACACGTATTTGTCGGGGACGTTTTTCTTGTAGGTTACGAGCCAAATGCTTTCGGGCTGGGCGTGGTTTGTTTCAAACCATTGGCGCAGTTCTTGGGTGGATTTGACTTCGACTTTTTCAAGTTCTTCTGCTTTTGGCATCTCATCTCCCTGCTCAATGATAGGTATTGAGTTACTAGCACTGTGACTATCATACAGGTGGCTACGCTTGTACATCTTTCATCTGTCGACCGTGGTTTCTGCGGGTTGGGAGAGGCGGCCATCTTCTAAATAGACGATGCGGTCGGCGATGTCGAGAATGCGATTGTCATGGGTGACGAGGAGAATGGTGCAGTGTTGTTCTTTGGCGAGCGTTTGCATGAGTTCTACGACGTCGCGGCCTGATTTTTTGTCGAGGGCGGCGGTGGGTTCGTCGGCAAGGAGAATTTGAGGATTGCTGACGAGGGCGCGGGCGATCGCAACTCTTTGCTTTTGCCCGCCAGACAAGTTTTCGGGATAATAGTCGACCCGTTCGCCCAACCCTACCTGATTGAGAAGTGCGATCGCTCGTTTATCCAGCGCTGTGGTTTCTACCTCATCGTGCAGCTCTAGCGACATTCTCACATTTTGCTTTGCCGTCAAAAAGCTCATGAGGTTGTGTGCTTGAAAGATATAGCCGATTTGCTTGCGCAGTTCGGTAAGCTCCTGCTTTGTAGCGCCTAAAATCTCACGATTTAAGATTTTGAGACTGCCTGATTGGGCTGAGCGAAGGCCGCCCATCAGCGTTAGTAGGGTTGTTTTCCCGGAGCCAGAAGGCCCAGTCATGATGACAATTTCTCCCGCTTCAATTTCTAAATTGATGTCGTACAAGACCTGTTTTTTTAGCTCGCCGCTGCCGAAGCTGTGATTTAGCCGGGCGACGGAGATGACGGATTGAGTTTGAGATGAGTTAGACCGGGGATGGTATGTGGCAGTGTTCATGGAGATGGAGAGATAGCGTTAGGGGGTCGTCTAAAAAATGTCGGCGGGGTCGGCAGAACGCAGCTTGCCCAGGGCGATGAGTCCAGAACCGCTGCACATCACTAGCGTGAGGAATAGCACTAATATTGCGCGACCTGTTTTCATGACGACTGGGAGTGCGGTGACGCTGTAGGTGAGCTGGTAGAGCCCGATGGAGAGAAAGAAGCCTGGAATGAAGCCTAAAATTGCCAGCACAAGAATCTCTTGAGCGAGGACTTGAGTAAGGTAGCGATCGCTATACCCCATCGCCTTGAGCGTGGCGTATTCTGGCAGATGATCAGAGACATCGGTATACAAAATCTGATAGACGATGACGGTGCCTACAACAAACCCAACCACTGCGCCTAAGTTGAAAATAAAACCGGTTCCCCCTTCACTCCAGTATTGTCTTTCTAGCCCGACAAACTCTGCCTTGGTGATAACCGCTACATCTGTTGGTAGGCCTGCCTGCAGCTTGGCCTGGATGCTTTCGACATCGGCCTCTGGCTGCAGCTGAATGACGCCAATATTGACCTGGTTGGCCTGGCGCTCTGGAAATAGGGTGAGAAAGCTAGGGATGTTTGTCACCAGATTGCCTTCGGCGCCGAAGGAGGCTCCCATGGAGAACACGCCGACTGCTCGGAATTGCTTGTCGTTTACTTCGGTAGTGACTTGTCCTTGCGCTTGGATGAGTTGTTCAATTGGGCCGAATTTGTCATTGGAGAGCCGATCAAACAAGCCTCGGCTGAGCAGCTTGATCTGTTGTTGTTGATCGATCTCTTGTAGGAAGGTGAAGGCTGGCTGGCGCGAATCGACCCCAAAGATTAAAAGCTCTTCGTCGCGTCGGTTTTTTGGATTGCGCCAACTGCCCAGCCCAACGTAAACCGGACTCACGGCGGCAACGCCTTCGTAGCCCTTTGCCTGGTAAATCCGCTGCCGAGAAAAGCTAGGCAGGTCGATCATCGTTTTGGCTTGGGGATGTGCCAAGACCAAGTCTGCTTCGAGCAGGCGGTGGGGCTGGGTTGCGCTGTCATAGAGCGATTCGAGCATGCCCATTTGAATGAACATTAAAATATCGGCGAACGCGATGCCTGCTAGGGCAACGGCAAGGCGCGTTTTTTGCTTCATGAGCTGGTGCCAGGCCAGCGGTGTTTTACGGCGGAGACTCTTTAGCATTAGGGCACCTCGTTGGGAGCGATCGCAACGTCTACTTGGAGATTGGTGAGGCTAGCAACTTGCTGGCTCTCTGCGCGGGCTAGCGCAATTCGAACTTCTACGACGCGGTTGTCGAGGTTGCTGCCGGGTTCATTGCTAAAGACGGACTGCCTGCTTACCGCTTGTCCAATGCGTTCGATGGTGCCTTGTATTTCTCCGGTGAAAGCAGGCCCCGTTACTTGGGCGGTTTGCCCGAGCTGCACTTGTTGAATATCCGATTCGTCTACTTCTGCAACGACGACCATTGCTTGGGTTTGACCGAGTTCGACGATGCCTTGTTCGGCTATCTTTTCGCCGGGGTAGCTGTGAATTTTGATGACTGTTCCGTCAATAGGCGCGCGAACATCAGCCTGTGAGAGGTTTGTTTTTGCTAACGTCAGCGCTTCTGCAGCCCGGTTTACCTCGGCCTGAGCCACGGCAATATCTTCTGGGCGCACTTCGCTAATTTCGTTCAGGGTGGCTCGGGCAGCGGTAATTTCTGACTGGAGGGTTTGGCGCGATCGCACTCTTTCGGCTTTGGCTTCGGCGACCTGGGCTTGTACTGTTTCGAGGGCGACCTGCTTTTCGTCTCGCGTAGAGGCCGACACGGCACCCTGCTGATAGAGCTGCTCGAACCGTCGGTATTCTGCCTGGGCGTTTCGCTGCTCGGCCTGCAGGCGAACTAGGGTGGCGGACTGGGCGGAGAGGGCACCGCTTAGGTCGGCTTCGAGCTGGGCAATGGTGGCTCGCTGGGCAGCGATCGCACCTTCTTTTTCACCAGCGCGGACTAGGGCCAGTGAGCGTTCAGCTGCCTGGAGCTGCGCCTGCGACTCGGCGACTAACTGGGCCAGACGATCTTTCGAATCCAGCACGGCGATGACTTGCCCAGCTGATACCGTTTCACCCTCTGTGACCAGCAGTTTGGCAATGCGATCGCCCTCTAGGGTTAGCGGCACCGATAGATTTATCACCGCCGAAGCAGGCTCCAGCCGACCTAACGCGACAACCGTGGGTGGCAAGACTGAAACGGCCTCAGGCGATACCGGCTGCTCGTTTAGCACTGGCATTATTCTGTACAGCGTGACGCCGCCAAGCACGGTTGCTAACAGCCCAAACCCGACAAGCCAGTTGTTTTTTGACCAGATTTTGATGGCCATATGAAAATAAAAGAGCGAATGTTCATTCTCATAATAATTCATCGTAATTGATTGTCAAGCGCTATGTTGGAATTGCCGACTTTGGACTGGCCTGCTTTGGATCGGCACCCCGTTGACCGTATGGTTTAGATGTATGACTCAAGTGCTTTATGGCTAGGATTCGAGACGAAGAAAGCTTTCAGAAAAAACGTCTGCAAATTCTCGATGTTGCGGCTCAGTGCTTTATTGAGTCTGGCTTTCACGGTACGGGCATGGCCAAAATTTGTAAGGCTGCTGGCATAAGCCCTGGCGCGCTCTATCGCTACTTCCCTTCAAAAGAGTCGATGATTGAGGCGATTGTGGAGCAGGAGCGGGCAGATGCTGATCTGTTTTTGGCGGATTTGGCTCAGGCTAAAAACAAGGCAAAGGGATTGGCCAAGATGATGAGCGATGCGGTTTTGTTTTTGGCGAAAACCCGTAGCTACTGTCAGCTGTCGGTCGAGATCTCGGCGGAGGCTGCTCGGAGCGAGGTGATTGCGCAGCTTCTGGCAGAGACCGATACGAATCTGATTGAGGCTTTGATGGCGGCGGTGGAGAAAGGTCAGGTGGCTGGCGATATCGATGAAACGCTGGCACCCGAAACAACTGCTCAGCTGCTGATGATGATGGTGGATGGCTTTGTGGGTCGGCTGGCAGTCACGACGGATTGGGACGTGGCGGCGATCGCCCGTCAGGTAGAAGTGGCTGTGTTTAAGCTGCTGTCTGCGCCGGTGGTGTAGGGATAGCCCTAGGATGGGCGGCTCTAAAAGTTGAGCCCTCGGTTTGATAGGGATTGTTGCCCGGCTGGCACGACGTGGCGGTTGACGATGGCCTTGTTGCTTTCTTGCTGGGTGGCCATATCGACTGCGATCGCTGCGATCTGCACATCTAAGCAGCCCATGGGCACGCGCAGTTCGGTGCTGGTTTCTAAGTCACCGAGGGCATCAGTTTTGAGGTTGGTCAGCAGCTGCGGCTCGCCAACGAGGGTACGGCTCTGGCGGTCGATCATCCACAGCTTGATGAAGGGCTTGTACGCGCTGGGTCGGGTGCGGACGGTGATGGTGACCGTGCCGCCTGCAATTAGGTCACCGACCGGGACGCTGATGACGGGTAGCGCCATCTCGGGCAAATCTTCGGGTTGGGTGGTGGGCGGTGGTGTGAGGCTTTGTGGCTGCGTGAAGGAGGCTGGCGGATTGCTGAATGGGCGGGTCGGACGCTGACCACGCGGACTAGGAGCAGATCCGGGAGAGGCAAATCGTCGCCGCTGGGCAGGTCGATAGGTAGGGCGTGTATCGGACGTGACTTCAGATTGATTGGCAGTCGGTGGGCTGGCAGGCGGTGCACCCGCAGACTGCGCATTAGAAATCTGTGCATTAGAAATCTGTGCATTAGAAATCGGCGCATTAACGGATGCGTTGGTAGCCGGACTGACTGAAGGGGCCGAGGTTGGTTCGTCGAAAATGACTACTTCTTTGTTGGCTGCGGCACTGGAGGACGTAGAAGGGGGCTGGATCGCTGAGCCCTGGCCCGGATTTATGCCTGCAGCTTTCATGTTTTGAGACAGCTGCTCTGCTTCTTGTCGGCCTTCGTGAGTGAGATGTGTGAGGCGTTTCCAGAAGTGGTCTTTGAGCTTGAGAGACTTGAAGGCACTATTGGCTTCGACCTGCTGTCTGGACTGGCGGTGAAAGCGATTGTCTGGCTTGCTTCTGCCAGGCTTGCCTATCGCTGCTGGCGGGTCACTCTCTTGGGTAACCGGGCGTAGGGGCGGTAGCGCCCCTTCTATGCCAGGGGGCTCTAGGGCATCTAGATCTGAGACTTCTGTGGTGAGGTCGCTGTCGATATCTTCGAGGAGGGCTGCGATTTGGGCGGTTTCTAAGTCGTCATCTTCGATGCTGGTGCCCATAAACTGGGCGGGCTGAGCGACCATGTCTCGGGGCGATCGCGGTAGATTGTCTAGCGCATACGCGTCTCTCTCGGTCTCTTGCTCAGCTCTACCTTGGGCAGATGGCGTTTCAATCGGTAGGTCTTCGGTGGGTAGGTCTTCGGTCGGTAGGTCTTCAACCGGCATGTCTTCAGCCGGTATGCTTTGAGCAGGCAGCTCTTCAACTGATAGATCGTTTACAGGCATCTTCTGTGGACTGTCAGTCACAATCAGCGGACCGGTGTTGCTGTTTGCTTTGGGAAAGTTTGGTAGCTCAGGGGAGTCGCTGCGGCCTGCGATGCCGTATCCGTCTTGTCCGAGGCGATCGCGCCCAATCTCAGGTGGGATAACCACGCCCACAGCAGGCACTACTTCTTTTTTCATCGGGTCTAGCGCTGGCACGGCGATGGCAGGTTCGGCGCTGTCTGCGAGGCTATGAGCTAAGGGTTCTTTTGCCGCACCCGAGAACACGGAGACTTCTTCTTCAAAGGTGCCGGTGTCTTGGTTGGCTAGGTCATCGAGCAGCTGGGCGATGCCCGCTGTGATAGTAAATGCCGTGGAGCTGAGCACTGCTGCCGTTTCTCCAGTGTCTGTGTCGGCGCTGCGCAGGGAGACTTCGCCTAGCACGACGCGGGTCATGACGTTGGCAGGCAGCTGAATTTTGACTTTAAAGTCTGCGGGGAGGCGGGCCAAGCTCAGGGGGCGGTGCGCTTCCATGATGACCTGGGCCGTTTCGGGGTTCTGCAGGCGTAGCCACAGCTGGCTGGCCGTTTCATCTTGGCTGACGGAGGTGAGCGACTGTACCTGACCGGTGATGGTCATGGGCTGGTCGGGCCTGGCGAGAAAGGCTTGCTGCTTGAGAAAAATGTGATAAGCGGTGTCTGGAGAGGGTAGGGCTGATGACGTGAGGGGTAAATCGGCGTCTTGGCCTGGTTGCTGAAAATCTTCTTGACGTTGGGCCTGGAGCTGAGCTTGTGCCTGCACAAGGGGTAGGGCCTCTCGGGTAGATGCGATCGCGCCATTTTCGCCCTCGCTCCCCGGCTCAATAAGGGTGCTCGTCACGGATTCTGAGTCTGCAGGGACAGGCCATTCCGAAGACCAGTCTTCGTCGGTTTCTGCAAAGACCTGTAGCTCAACGCTATATCGCCAGACCTCGCCGATGAAGTTGTCGGCGGCGTTGATGCTGCTGCAGGTGAGCTGCCACTGTCCGGGCTTTAGGTGCATAAAGGGCATTACCACCACTAAGCCCGCTTCGCTGATCTGGCTGGTGCGCTTGCGGACGCGCTTACGAGGCGGCATTTCGTCTGTGACAAGCTGACTGACTCGAATTTCTAAGGGTGTGTTGGCTCTATCGGTGTGGGCCACTACCCGATAGCGACCTTCTAAGATTTCTACCTGCTGCGTCTCCAGTGGCAGCCAGGTCTCGTCGCCCTCTTTCTGAATTAGAAATTCCCAATATTTCATGTTGCTCGCTTCAGATGGCTGAAATGCACGACTAACATCGCGCGGTTTTTATGCATAATCAACGCGCATCAAGCAGAGTTCAATCTGTTTAGATTAAATTTGCTTGATGTGTTGTGCTTTCAAAGTGCCCAAACGGGCTCGCTCACACTATATAAGGAGCAGTATAAGAGAAATCGTATGACTTAGCTGAAGCGACCTATCGGATAGCGATGACATATTCATGTCATGTTCGATTTCTGGTCATGTCTGATTTCTGTCGGGTTATTGCGGAGCCTTCAAGATAGATGCTATTCCCGCTAC
>JBCBIK010000107.1:0-17945 GCA_038524545.1 Cyanobacteria bacterium J06623_4
ATTCCAGCAAAAAAGATCTGCCATTTTTACCATTAGCGGCTATAGTGTTGTCGAACAAAATCAACGCAGACCTGAGCTGAGGCGAAACCTATGAAGCAAGTCAATTTCGTAGTGATTTTCGTAATTTGTTTGGCGCTGGTTCTCTTTGGCATTGAGAATACAACGCCGTCTGTCATCCATGTGGTGAAGGGGGTCGATTTCGAAGCGCCCCTTAGCGTAGAGCTGATTGTTGCGGCGGGTATCGGTGCGACCTTGGCTTGGGTGTTTAGCGTGTGGGTACAGCTGCAAAGCTACGCCGAAAAGAAGCCTGAAATCGAACAGCGGGAGCTACGGATTCAGCAGCTTGAAGAAGATGTCGAACGCTACCGGGTAGAACTAGAACAGCTGCCAATGTTGCCCCAGGCAAATGCGGCAGCAGAAGGCGACGAAGCCTACGTCCAGTAAGTCCCGTTTACTCAAGTCATATCTACTTAATTATCCCACTTGACTCTCATTTGGCGGTATTCCGTTCAATCACTATCACGTTCTTCAGTACGGTGCTTATGAGCAACCGTGTGGAGTCTTTTGTAGAGAGTGGTGAACCGTGTAAAGAACGATGTCAAGTTGAATGATTTTTTGTAGAATAGGTGTACTAAAGTTTTTCTGTACTATTTGTTGTTTGGCTTCTGGGTACTGGTGCAAAGCTTTAGAGAGCCTAGCAAGACTTTTCTATTTTTTACCGGTTGCCTGTTCTTCGTCTGTTTCTATATCGTATCGTCAAGTTTTCCTAAGCAATTGGCTTAGTGTTTTATGTCCAGTTCTTTGGCACAAAGTGCGATCGCATTTCTGATTGATCTTGCAGAAAAAGGGGAAATCGATCCCTGGGATGTGCAGGTCATCGATGTGATTGACCGCTTCTTGAAGACGTTGCAAGACCAGCCACTGGTCAAAAAGCCCACTGAAGCGGGCCGATCTTCCTATGAGTCTAGTCTGACGGAGTCGGGGCAGGCTTTTTTGTATGCGTCTATGCTGGTGCTGCTAAAGGCTGACACGCTGGTACGTCATGAGCTAGAGCGGCAGGAAGAGCCCCTTGAGCCCGATGACTTTTTTGATGAAGATCTTGACTACAGTACGGCAGAGCTGCCACGAAACCTGGAGCAGCACATTCACAGACGCGCCGTCGCTCCGCCGCCTGCCAAGCGCCAAGTCACCCTGACAGAACTGATTGAGCAGCTAGAAGCGATCGCTGCTGCGATGAGTGAGCCTGCCCGGGTGCGATCGCGTCGGCCCAAGCCCCACTCTAAGCGCGACGCTGTCAAGGCTATTTCACAGCTGGCACACCAAGAAAACCTCAATGAAATTGCCGATGCCCTCAACGCCTTCCTTGAAGCCCATTGGGACGATGTTTTCGAAGATACGGTCAACTGGATGGATTTTGAGCTGTTGCTGAAGCATTGGGCTAACTTTCGCCCGGAGGTGTTGGGTGGTCCGATTGAAGGTGAGCTGACTGAAGCAGACTACAAACATGAAAAGGTCGGTGTCTTTTGGGGACTGTTGTTTTTGACCTCTCAGTCGAAGGTGGAGCTGCTGCAAGAGAATTTTTATCAGGACTTGAAAGTGCGGCAGCTAAACGAAGTGACCCTGGCAGAAGTGCCTGCCTACGCATTGCCCGACTAGCCGTAGTAATCGTCTTCGTTTAGAACATGACTATTGTCATGTTTCTGGATGCGTTTGGGTGGTTTTTCTGTGCGTTGAGGTTTCGTATGCTGAGTGCGGAGACAGCCGCTAGTGCTACTTACTGCGCTGTCATATTCTTTGGTCGCAATTTGGCAGACACTATCAAGATGCTAAATGGAATGGGTCAGGATGCCTTCGCACTGACAGTCTGAGGTGTTCATGATGCTCTGATCGCTCAGGGTGCTAGTGAGAGCGGTCACTTTCCAGATGTATCGGTAATGTTACGACAACCATGTGCCTATTTAATCCTACAATACACACCGGTTAGAGCTGTTCTAGCGATCGGCCATGGTTAAAACTGCGTGGGTGAATCTGTGGGCGAAGAGTCTGATAAATTGTTGAGCGCAGTGACGTTGATGAGTGAGAGAGCGGACTATACAGGTGTTGCGATCGCTCTGCTCATTTTTAGCGCATGGGCAACTTTACTAAGTTGCTTGTTGAGGTTGCCTATAGCGTCTATTCATCCTGTTCTATTAACGATACTGACGCTTTTTCAAACTTTTCTCTACACAGGACTGTTTGTGACGGCTCACGATGCCATGCACGGTACCGTTGCCCCGCACCATCAGCGATTAAATCTTTGGGTTGGTACTATTGCTTTGGTCGCCTATGGCCTCATGTCTTACACCGTTTTGAACGAAGCGCACAAGCAGCACCATCTGCATCCTGCCAGCAGCTTCGATCCAGACTTTCACGACGGGGAGCATAAGCATTTTGTCTGTTGGTATGTTCGGTTTATGAGTCAGTATTGGAACTTGTGGCAGTGGCTGGGTATTGCAGCCGTTTACCGTGGTTTACATTATTTTGGCCACATTCCTGAGCTAAATTTGATGTTGAGTTGGGTGATTCCTTCTCTGTTGAGTTCTGTTCAGCTGTTTTATTTTGGGACTTATTTGGCTCACAGAGAAGTTAACGATGCTGAGAAAACCACCAGTAATATCAACAGTATTTACCGGCCGTTTTTCTGGTCGCTGCTGACTTGTTATCACTTTGGCTACCACCGAGAGCACCACGATAACCCGTCTATTCCCTGGTGGAAACTGCCCGCAGTTACCAAACGAAGCATACAACCAGAGTTAAATCTCCCCTGACGAAAGCCGTACGACCTCTCCCGTAGATTTTCAAGTACCCTCTAGATTGTAGACAAGCGCTAGAGCGCTAGAATGTCGCTATCTCTGGTCGCTACAATACTCTCTATGCCAAGAATGTTCACTCGCTCTTTCGCTCTTGGCATGTCTGGCCTGTAAACATGTCTACAGCGGCCCTAGGGGCACGCACACTAATACAGGGAAGGCCTACCGCCCAAAATTGAAACCTGCAGATAGACTTGGGGAAACCGATCGTTACTATGCTGCGCTCAAGCAGCGACATCGAAAAACACAGCGCGAGCTTTTGCTAGGGTTGTTTGCGCTGTTGGGTTTGATTGCCGTTGGAACGTTTTGGTATTGGATAGTGGAGGGATGGCGTTTTGTCGAATCTCTGTACATGACGGTGATTACGCTGGCGACGGTTGGGTTTGCAGAGGTGCAGGCACTGGGCGATCGCGGCAGAGTTTTCACCGTTGTTCTGATATTTATGGGAGTTTTTACAGTTGGCTACATTGCCAATCGATTTACAGAAGCGATCGTGAGAGGCTACTTTCAAGACGGAGCGCGCTTGAAGCAACGCCGGAGACTCATGCAAGGACTGTCTAGACACTACATTGTGTGCGGGTTTGGCCGCACAGGTCGCCAAATTGCCGAAGAGTTTTCGCTGCAAAAGATTCCGTTTGTGGTGGTAGATGCCAGTGAAGATGCCGTGCAGGAGGCGCAGCAGCTAGGGTTTATGGCAGTTCAAGGCGATGCCACCCTAGACGATACGCTAAATTTGGTTCGGCTGGAGTCGGCGATTTGTTTGGTCTCTGCGCTGACCTCGGATGCGGAGAATCTATACACTGTGCTCTCGGCCAGAACGCTGAATGCGAAGGTCCGCATTGTCGCGCGTGCCAGTAGTGAAGAAGCCATTCAAAAGCTACAGCGGGTGGGGGCTGATGCGGTGATTTCTCCTTACATTACCGGAGGGAAACGGATGGCGGCGGCGGCCTTGCGTCCTCAGGTGATGGACTTTATGGATGGAATTTTTTCGGGGGGCGATCGCACCTACTACATGGAAGAATTCTTGCTAGATCCAACCGTTTGCATGCAAATTGGCAAAACATTGCGAGAATCTCAGCTCAGGGCCCGAACGGGCGTTTTGATCGTGGCGATACAGCGCAATCAGGGCGAGCTGATCATTGGGCCTACGGCGGATGTGCAGCTGCAGTCAGAAGATTTTCTGATTTGCTTGGGCACTGCTGAGCAGCTACAGAGCATGAATCGCATTCTCTCTCCTATCAATTCTGAACCGTTGCAACAGCCGAACGTGGAGTAGGGCTCGCTAAAAGTAGTGTATTGCTGATGTGAGTGTGAAGAGAGAGCGGTATCGATGAATACTGTTTCCTCTGAGGTTGTGAAGTGGGTGTTCGTGCAGTGTGTGCGCAGTATCTCTGCAGCGGCTGTGTCTCTCTATAGAAAGAGGTAAATCGGGTAGGCAAGATGAAAATGCGACCTAGTGTTCTCTCCGCCTCAGGGGGATGAACCGTACTAAATGTAGGCTGTAGGATATGAAAAGTTTTTCTTTCGCTCGTGGTTAGCTATTGCTTATGTTGCCAGCATTTACGATTGGGGTTGAGGAAGAATATCAAATTATCGATCCGCAGACGCGATCGCTGGTCGGACTCTCAAACGCTTTGATAGAAACGAATGAAACTTCAGAGACATCTCAGGCAATTGTTCATGAGCTGTTTAGCTGTGAGGTAGAAATTGCAACAGACGTATGCCACACGCTGGAGGAAGTGTGCCAGGCGCTGGTACAGGCTAGGCAGGCGGTGACCACGGCGGCGAAGAAAAATGGGGTTGCGATCGCTGCTGCCGGAACCCATCCCTTTTCACCCTGGAAAGACCAAAAAATCACCTCAAAAGAACGCTATCGCTCCCTAAGAGACGATTTGGGGCAGGTGGTGAGTCAGCTGATTATTTTGGGCTGTCATGTCCATGTGGGCATAGAAGATAGGGAGATGGCGGTGCAAGTGGTGAATCGTGCCCGCATTTGGCTGCCTACGCTACTAGCGCTCACGGCAAACTCTCCTTTTTTAGAAGGTAAAGATACCGGCTACGATAGCTACCGCATGACGCTGTGGTCTCAGCTGCCAACGGCTGGCCCGCCGCCACTGTTTCAAGACTACGCTGACTATCAAAACCTCATCACACAGCTCATCGATACGGGCATCACAGACGACCCGACCAAAGTCTACTGGGATATTCGCCTCTCCGAACGCTTTCCCACAGTTGAATTTCGAGTGTCGGATGTGTGTACTCACATCGACGAAGCTGTGATGCTAGCGGGACTGCTGCGGGCGCTAGCACACACCTGCTATCAAGATGCTTTACACAAGCAGCCCTTTCCGAGGGTCCGCGGCGAAATGCTACGGGCCGCAATGTGGCAGGCTGCCCGCTATGGGCTACATGGCAACTTGACCAATTTTGTGACGATGAAGTCTCTGCCTGCTAGAACCCTAGTAACAGCGCTCTTGGACTATGTACAGCCTGCTTTAGAGCACTATGGCGACTGGTCTTTTGTGAGGCAGCAAGTGAGTGATATTTTGACCCATGGGAATGGCGCTGAGCGTCAGCGTAAAACCTATGAAGTGACTAGTAGCTACAAAGCTGTTGCCGATGTGATGACGCTGCCCTGCTGCAACCAGTATGCAACAAGCATTGGAGCTGCTGCTACTTTGTAAAGTCTGCTAACAAGGTTTGCCAACCTTCCCTAGCCTGTTCGTATTCTTCTGTGCATCCTTCTGCCCGCTCTGCTGGCAAGAAATCATCTTTAACTAGGTCTGCATAGCCATGGGGGTCACTGCCATACACAAGGCAAGTAATGCTATATACCCGCTGAATGCTGAGGCTGTGCTCTCCCCAAAACAGCAGTTCACCAAAGGCTTCATCTTCTTCGGCGTCTATGTCAAACTGTTCTATGCCTGCAATGAGAGCGTCTTCTTCTCCTGTTTGCAGCAGTAGAATCGTGGCAAAAGAGTCGACGACATCTTCTTCTCGAACAATAATGGGTAGCTGATACTGATCGACTAAAGCATGGCCCAATTCATGCAAAAAGGTGAAATGTCCTGCCAGGATGACTTCATCGCTATATTCTCCCTGATAGGCTTCTACAAAAATATCTGCGTATTTTTGAATCAGGTCGTAGCACATGCGCACTTCTACGATTGCAGGGTCGTAAAAAGCGTTTTCTTCTCCGCATTCTGCGAAGACAATATCAATATCCTGCGGAAAGATGTACGTGTTGTTTAAGTCTGCAATGAGGTCGTCGAAAAATGCGGTCTCTTGTAGGATGCTCTTAATTTTACTGAAATCTTGATCTTCAGAAGATTCGTAGTACAAAATGAGATCTCCTAAATCTTGCTTAGTCGCAGTCTGCGAATCACGGACGTTTTCTCTAGGGGGCGTGCAGCCCCAGAGAGACAGTAGGGGTACCCATGCTGCTAGGCAAAATTCATATAAACGATTCATTCCTTACCTGATTGTTGATAGATGGGTTGTATCAGCGTCTTTTTCGTTTTCTTCTGTAGAAGCTACCCGTGTGATATGCCTAATTAAACCAGCGTTCTGTTGCTTCATCTGCAGGAAACATACTTTCCAGGCGAATTTCTTGAAGGGTGATGTCGTGGGGAGTGCCGAAGGTGGTGATGGTGGTAAAAAAGCTCAGGCGCGTTTCTGCTTTAACGAAACTGATGGTGAGCAGCGGCAGATCCCAGTGTTCTTGGGGTGGGAGCTTTTGTTTGGTTTTGAGGTCTGGGTAAGTTAGCAGCTCATTGAGGAGTGTTTGGGAAGATGGGCTGTGTGCCTGTGAGCGGCTTTCTCGATAGACGCGGTGAATGAGATAGGGTGCGATCGCATCCCAATTTTCTACGTAGGCTCTGATGCCGTCAGGATGTAGCACCAGCTTCATCAGATTGGCACTGACCGATTCGGGCACCGCGCAGCCAGCTAGCAACCAGCCAATGAGCTTGGCTGCTCCCTCGTTTGCGGTGATTTGGTTCCAGTAGCGGTCCATCACCAGCGCTGGGTAGGGAGCCTGCTGCCGCAGGGTGAAATCTAATGCTCTGCGGATAGGGGCCACTTCTGGGGCAGATAGGTCAAATTCTGAGTAGATGGGTGCGTAGCCAGCGGTAGTGAGCATTTTGTTTTGCTGGCGCAGCGGAATATCTAGCACGGCGGCGAGCTTGAGAACCATGTCGCGGCTCGGGTGCGATCGCCCGGATTCCATAAAGCTAATATGCCGTTGGGAGACGTCGCTGGCAAGGGAGAGGTCTAGCTGGCTAAAGTTGCGCTGCGATCGCCACCGCTTGAGTAGCTGGCCAAAGCCACTATCTGATTGTGTCGCTGCCGAACGGGTTGGAGCAGACATTGCCGACGGTCCCATATTCCATAAGTGTCTTTAGCTTCATTATTACCTGAGAGGTAATTGAAATGATTATTTTTAGCGAGCACAATTGGGGCATCGAAACAATTCTCTATCTCTTTTCAGAGTTTTCTTGCCATGGATTCTGCTAAAACGACTCAAATTTCTTTGCCTACTGCAGCGAACCGTTCGGCTAATTACAACGCTATCTACTTCATCTGTAGCGTTGTAAGTTTGGTTATTTCCTGGAGCATCTTCGCGCAGTTTCTTTTTTCTGGTACGGCTTCTGTAGATGGGTTCTTTGCCGAAGCGTTTGCGACACCTGTGGCGACACTTGTCTCTAGCGATGTGCTGCTCTCTGCGGTCATTTTTCTGATTTGGGCTCGCGTGGAGCTTAAGCGCTTGGGTATGCCGTCTAGTCGGATGGTGATTTATGCGATCGCAACCTTTTCTGTTGGCGTTTGCTTTGGCCTGTCGCTATTTCTTTACCAAAGAGAAGACTGGCTTTCTCGTCGGTAACTTACGCCTTTTCTAACAAGAATTTAGGGTTACTCTCTTTCTGCTGTCGGCTATCTGTCTTTATGGCAGCACCGATAGCATTTTTATTCATACCTATTGAGAAGGGTTGCTGCGAAATGGCAGATATTATCTTCTATGTCGGGTTGGCAATGTTGCTTACCCATGAGCTAGATGCTATGACGCATCAGGAATGGCGATTGTTATTTGTACTCAGAAAGTTACCTGAACCACTGGCGAAAACATGCTTTTTGCTCTTGCATGTTCCACTCTTTGGTTTATTACTCTGGGCTGTGGGTCATGATTCAACAAATGTTGTTCAGAGGACTAAGAGTGCGATCGCGCTCTTTCTAGCTATTCATGCAGCCTTACATTACAGGCTCAGATACCATCCGAAATACACGTTTCACTCACTGCTCTCAGCAAGCCTAATCTATGGGGGAGGTGTATTTGGGTTGCTGTATATCTTTACTCTACTCGTCTCTAGCGACGCGCTGCTCTCTGCGGTCATTTTTCTGATTTGACGGCCCGTGCGAAGCTTATGCGCTTAGGTGTGTCTAGCAATCGCTTGATTCTGTATACCATTAGAACATTTTCCGTCGGTTGGCCTCTCACTATTTCTCTATCAGCGAGAAAATTTGACTCACTCGTCCAATCTAATAAGGAATAGCCCAGCTTCCAGCGGTGCCGGAGGCTGGGCTAAATGTCTCGTTGAAAGTCTATGCTTGTCCAGACTTCTGACGTTTGACAGCGCCACTAGCACCTATCAAACCGAACATCACGAAACCTAACACGGTAGCGGGTTCAGGTACCGCCTTAACTTTTTCCTTTCCATAAGCTGTCAGATAAGAGCTCAGCAGCTTGAAGTCACCTTTTTTGCTTTTAACCGTGACATCGAGTACGCCTGCAGTATTGATCTGAAAGAGAGCTGCTAAGGAAGTGCCGCCGAAGTAGGTACCTGCATCTACTTCATAGACTCTATCCCCGGCAAAACCGGGCAAATCGATAAGTGCGACTTCGCGTCTGAAAGGGTCAAAATCGTCTGCTAGCTCAATTCCCAGCTTATAGCCAAAAACAATCTCATGGGGAAGGCCATCAAAGCCGTCATCTGTAATATCGTGACTGTAGCTGTGTGATTGGCCCTTTTTCAACTTCTTGTTGATGTCACTGATGTTGTCAGTCCACGATGCAGATTGGAAAGTCGCTGCTTGTACGCTACTTCCTACAGTCAGCGCAACCAGCGTAGCGCCAATCGTTGCTATAGAGAGCTTCATTATTTTGTTGATCATTGTGAAATACTTCTCATTGATGAAAGAACATTGTTGAGTTTCTATAGATAACCCTGTTCTGTTGTTTTAATGAGAATATTTGCTTTTGTTACCGCGAGCGGGCAGTCGCTCATGGACTTTAGATAGACTTCAAATCTATGTGATTTTCCTGAGACGAAATTCGGAATTAGCAGCAAGCCCACAAATATTTTTTGTTGGTTTTATCGGAGGAATTAGAAACTTATTAAGGACAAATACGCTTCAATGAGGTTTTGATGCTTCATTCTCATACGTGGGAACCTTGTTCAAACCTATATTGATAGGAGATCTGTTGCATTTTTAAATCGCGGAGATACAACAGATTTTATTGAAATAGTCAGCGTATACCAAGAAATGGGGAGCTAATAATTAGGCTTGCTTTCTAGGTAAAGCGCCCTGCACAGGATATTGTGCAGGGCGCTTTACCTACTTCACTCAATTTGACTAATGACTACAGCACATCAAAAACGACAACAGTATCGTCATAATCGGCGTCGCCCAAACCTGGCAAGTCTTCAAATCCAATGGCGTTGTTGCCAAGTAGCTTTATGTGGTCGTTGCCGCCGTTGGCGCCGGGGAAGGAGAAGTAGGTCTCTCCTGTATTGTCTACGCTGATGTAGGTGCCATACAGCTGATTCTCGAGGGTGGCTGTAAAGATGCTGGCACCGCCGTCTCGCGTCGAGAGCTGAACATCAATAGCTGCCTGAAGCGCTGCATCGGCAAAGCCTTCGTCTCCGGGGGTAAAGGTCTGCCCGCCGATGGTGACTTCGCCGGTGACTTCGTCAATCTCTTCGATGGCGAAGAGACCAACGATACTTTCAAATTTGGCCTCGCGGTAGACAGTGAACTGAACGCTGGAGCTTTCTCCTGACAGGGTGCTGAAGTTGAGGAAGGCCGCGTCATCGCCACCATTAGACTCCACTACGTTGGGACCGCTACCTTCTCGGTCAGCTGTGAGAGACAGTACCGTACCGCTACCAAAGTCTAGGGTTACCTCACCGTTTTCATCGACAGCGGCGATCGCACTCCGCGTGTTTCCATCTTCAGTAATCTCAAACTTTAGATTATCCCCTTCATTCAGATTCTCTACGGTGAAGGTAGGGTTAAACTCCTCAGGTAGTTCACCCGATTCTAGAATCGAGAATCTGCCAATCTCAGTGAGGCTCTCATCTTCATTCACCTTGAAGATTGTGATATCGCTAGCGTTGCTAACATCGACAGACTCAAGTGAAAGCTCAACGCCATCAGCACCTTTCAAGTTTGTAATGTTGAGCGTACTGCCATCTTCGCTTGGGGTGAAGTCGGAGCTTGACCCCGTATCCGCATCGATAACCGTATCTTGAGTAAAGGCGAGGTTTTGGATTCGCGTGTCGAGTACACGACCAGTATCATCTTCGCTAAAGGCTGTTTCCGGTGTGGCAAAATTGTCGGCTAGGTATTCTGCTAGTGCATCTTGCTCAGAGCCATCAACGGCAAAGGTGGCAGCCCCTGTTCTATCGTCGCCATCTTCTTTTTCCAGACTGACAACGTTGCGGTCGGGGAAGGGATAGCCATCACCACCGCCCGCTAGGAACCCGAGGGTCACCATCCGAAACTCGCGGTCTGGATCGCCCACCAGCTGGCTATTTCTCACGACAATATCCGCATCGTCGCCGTTCTCATCCAAGACGACTAAAGACTGAACGCGATCGCCTGCTGCTTTTGTCAGGTCAAAGCTGAACTGCATGCCTGCAATCTGCGGGAACCGGCCCTGGGTGTTTGAATCATCCGGCGAACTTGCCGCTACACTGTGCTCCATGACTTCTACCAGCTCTTGGGCTGTGATGGTGAGCAGCGTGAGGCCATTGTTAAACCGGAGCGTGTTGGCAATATCAGTTTCGGAGATACCACCTGCTGGCTTAACGATATTGCCATCGCCATCGGTCACGGCTTCGGTCGGTAGCTGTTGTGTGCCGCCGGTCCCCCCTGTTGGCACCACCACCCGGCCAATGTCATCGCGAATGCCGCCGCCATTTTTGATGGAGAGGACAACGGTCGGGTCGGTTTCTTTCGCGATCGCCAAGTTAGCATCGGCAGTCAAATTTCCCAGATTTGTCTCCTGGGTGCGAACGCTGCCGCGTGTGCCGTTGAGAAACACATCGCTCACCCCGAAGACATTGCCTTCTGAGCTGAGGATCTCTGCTCGAAGATCGTCGACGATGGACTGAATGTCAGGATCGACCAGGCTTTCTGCATTGAGATCAGCAACGCCTTGGGCATCGGTTGCGTAGGCGCCGCTGACGTTCGCATCGTAGCTCTCTGGCTGAATAATGCCGTTTTCGTCAAAGTCGATAACCAGCTGGCCGATGTATTTGTAGTTGCCATCGGTGTTGACGATAGCGATAGGGTTACCCGCTGCGTCCGTAGAAAAGATGGGATAGGGACCCTGGTCAGAATCGCCATCGCGGGGACGATCATTCTCATCGAATAGGCGAGTATTGGAACCGCCTGCCACGATGATGTCGACATTCTTCAGACGAGTTGCCAGCGCTTGCTCAATGCTGATTTGCTGCATGTGGGCCAGCAGAACCACTTTGTTGAGGTCGGGATTGGCCTCCAGCAGTTCGTCCACATCGGTTTGAATCTCGAAGGCCAAAGCATCCAGCTGTGCTTCGGTTGGCGTGCCGTCAAAGTCGCCAGGTTCTACGGTGACATCGCCAGGGCTAGAAATAGAAGGTAGCGTTGGGGTCGTCGCGCCGACGATGCCTACCTGTTGACCGTTGATGTCAATGACTGTCGTTGCCGCAATGCTGTTTGGCAGCGGAGCTTGATCGTCTTCGACGACAAATTCGGCCAAATTGCTGTCAGTGCTAAGAATGAGGTTGCTGCTGAGGTAGGGGAACTGGGCACCTGGGAAGTCTCCTTCCCCGCCGATGAGGTCTGCGAGTAGGCCAGTGCCCTTGTCGAATTCGTGGTTGCCGAAAGCGATCGCCTGCACGCCCAATTCGTTTTGAATCAAGATATCGGCACGGGCCTCGCCCCCAAAGACTGCTTCACTAGCAGAGGCAAATAGCCCAGGAATAATCGCATCGCCAGCAGAGACAATCAGCGTATTGTCAAAATCGTCTTTGAGCGCGTTGAGCACTGCTGAGGCCCGAGGCGCATCGTCTAATGCGGGGATGCCTGCTTCCTGGTCTGTCAGATGCAGCAGCTGTAGCGTGAAGGGATCGGTGGTTGGTGGCACAGGGTCGGTAAGGCTAGCTTCGTAGATGGCAACCGTATTCGATTCTTCATTCGCGACTGCAAGCAGAGGGTTACCGGTGGGGCTGTCACCCGCTTCGATAAAGCTAAATCCTTCGGGCGCGATGTCGTCATCGCTGCGGAAGTACTGTGTAAACTTGGGTTCTGAAGGGTTAGAAAGATCGTATGCCAGTACGCCACCGCCCGCGCGTTCCAAGCCTACAAAAGCGTAAGGCTTACCATCGATGACGCCGGTTGTGATTGCTTCAGGCTCAGCGCCCTTGTTGTCAGATCGATTGTCAAATTCTCCGACATCGCCATCGTTGGCATTGAATAAATTCGGGGTCGATTCAGCCGTTGCCAAAGCAATCTGGTTACCGCTGTCGAAAATGATATTGCCGCTATCGTCGAGCACGGAGAAGGAGCGACCGCCGTAAGCGACTAGCTCATCGATATCCCCATCCCCATCGGTATCGCCGTCAATAGAAGAGATGGTCAATCGGCCTAGCTTTTCATCGGCAAGAAAGTCATCCCCTACCTCTGCTTCGAGCTTGGTTTGGAGGGCGGCATCTAGCGTTATCCCGGTGCGACCAAAAGATGTCACCTCTGCCAAGTCTTTTAGCCGGATCGCATCGCCTCGGGTATCTTCGTCAGCATCGCCCCGGTCGTCGCCTTCGTTAGCAATCACATAGTAGGTGTCACCATCCGCTTCAAAGGATGCGATGGAGTCTGGCATGTAGAGCCCAGAGATGGGTTGGGGCTGAATGTTAATCGCGTCGTCTCTGTCGCTTGCGTCAAGCCCGCTGTCCGGCTGGCTGTAGTCTTTGAGACCGAGGCCTTTGATGCTTTCTACGGTGGCAGTGGCGATATCTACAATTGCGATCGCATTGTTTTCCTGCAAGGTCACAAAGGCCTTGCTGCCATCCGGCGAGACCGCGATGTACTCAGGTTCCAAATCCTGAGCTACCGTAATTGAGCCTGCGACGTCGGGGAACAATCTCACGCCGTCGGCCCTTAGTGCTGCTTCCGTTCCATTGAAGCTCGTGAAAGTCGCCGTTGCAACATCTGCTTGGGTGACATTTGCCAGTCCGGCAGAGAGATCCACAATGCTGATAGAACCCTCAGGGTCAATCCCCTCATCTGGCTCACCTTCGTTAGCGACCAACACTTTGGTGCCATCGGGCGTGAATGTCACCATATCCGGCAGGGAGCCCACCTCTAGAACCTTGACGTTTGAGCTGCTAGCGGTGTTGTTATTTTGTGAAAAGTCCGCAATATCAATAATGACAACAGCGCCGTTGTTTGTTTGGGTCGTATTTTCGACCGCAACGGCAATCAATCCATTGTTGTAAGCAATGCTGTTTGCACCGCTGGCAAATTCCTCGTTGGATAGGCCGTTGCTGGTGATATCAATAGATCCGACTAGTGTTGGATTGGTTGGGTCGCTAATGCTAACAGCTTCAATAACTGTTCCACCCGAGACGATGTACAGGACGTTTCTGGCGTCATCAAAGGTGACAATTTCAGAGCCCGTGCTGCTTGTAAAGCTACCGATTTTTGAAAAACGAGGATTCATGGAATTTTGGAGGGTTGGGAAGATAGTTGGTTGAGGGTTGGTGTCTGTGTTGGAACAAAATGCTACTGCGCTACGCAACCTCTGAAAACCGCTTGTTGACATGAACAATCATGAACAATGTCGGTTCTTGCAGAGGCTGCCGAGCTACGAAAAATTTATAGATGCAAGCTAAGGGAAGCGCAAATTAATAATGTCCCCGCTCTCAGCATTGCTGTCGCCCGCTCCATGAGAAGAGCAAAGCTCTACGGGAGCAGGATTTAGATGATGAGGGCAATGCAGGCACTTTACAATTGGGCAGTTCCCTAACTTCTGAAGACTTTTTGGAAGAGAAGCATAGACTTCTGTGGATTTTGCTTTAAGATGAGGTTAAGAGAAGGTTGACATTTAATTGTTATCTCGCCAGTGCATCTACGAGTGAATCTATTGAAAGTCAGTATTGAGGTGGTAGATCTCCCCGGCGATGATAGATCTCGCTGAGCGGTAAGTCACTCAAGAATCAGTAACTTTGCCTACATCTCAGTTGCAGTGGCATCTTACAGAAAAAGAGAAGAAATTTGCTCTGTGAAGACACATAAGTCTTGGCGACGATTTAGAACATTTTTATTTCAGTGTTCTGCTATCGTCTTTGCTATGTTGCTTTTGATACGTCTATGATTATTCGCCATGACATTCAGCCAGACCGCTATCTCGTAGAACAGGAGCAGTTCCCAGCAGTTGTGGCCGTAGATAGCTTTCAAGAAGAAGTGATGGTCGCCTACGACAAAATTGACGAACTTTTGAAACCCAGCCTGATTCCGCAGGCGCGGCCAGCGCCAGAATTTTACACCCGCTTCGATGGCATGGGCATGCTGATTCAGCCCAGCTGGATTTTAACCGCAGCCCACGTCGCGACAGCGCTTTCCCTGGATAAGACAATTGAGTTCTTAGAGATCTCTTATGCCCTAGAGAACGTTGTCCTGCATCCAGGCTTTCAAGACTTTGGCCCCAATGATGCTTTCGCTGTCCACGATATTGCGTTGATTCAGCTAAAGCAGCCGGTGGAGGGCGTTGCACCGCTACCTCTATATAGCCAAACAGATGAGCTAGAGAAAATTGTGACGTTTGTCGGCAGAGGTGACTATGGCAACGGGCTCACCGGGCCAGATAGAGTCGATGGTGCGCTGCGTATGGCGACAAATAGGATTGAACGGGTCGATGAGCAGTGGCTAGTTTTCAAATTTGATGCGCCGCCAGATTGCACAGACCTGGAGGGCATTTCTGGTCCTGGCGATAGCGGCGGGCCAGCACTGTTGCATTCTGAGGGTAGATGGGCGATCGCAGGCATCAGCTCCGGTCAGGAAGACCACGGACTGGGTGAAGGCTATTACGGTGTCACAGAATACTACACCCGCGTTTCTCAATACTTAGATTGGATAGACAGCGTTACCAGTGCTTAGGTAACAAAACTGCTTAGGTAACAAAAAAGGGGTAAGCCCATAATCGGCCTTCCCCCTTCTGTTTTGATTTTTGTTTAGTCTGTAGTTACTTACTCTCTTTGTAACTTTTCCGGTCGTAATTTTTTGAGTAGTTACTTTTCTGGAGACTTATTACCAGAGATACAGAAGAATAAAGAGAATAATCCAAATCACATCGACGAAGTGCCAGTATAGCTCTACGGCTTCGATGCCGAAGTGATTTTCGCTGGAGTAGTGCAGAGGGTCGCGGTTGCGCCAGAGGACGGCCACCATCAGCAGCAGACCTACAAATACGTGCAGGCCGTGGAAGCCAGTGAGCACGTAAAACGTACTGGCAAAGATATTCTCTCTGAGGCCAAACTCCAGGTTCGCGTACTCATAGCCCTGACCCAGCAAGAAAATCGCACCCATCGCTACGGTAACGGCAAACCAGGTCGTGACGCCCTTGGTGTCGTTCTTTTTGACTGCGGTGTCAGCTTTGTGGATGACAAAGCTACTCGAAATAAGAATTAAAGAGTTGATGCCTGGTAGCAAAACCTCTAATTCTGGGGTGCCAGCAGGTGGCCATTCACTGGCTACAAGGCGAAAGGTGATGTAGGCGATAAACAGCCCCAAAAACAGCATGCTCTCCGCGCAGAGAAACACCAACACGCCAAATAGCCGATGGTCGGGATGGTCTTCGTGGTGGTGATCGGCTGCGCCATTCTGCTGGGCGATGTTGATGGTGCCCTCAGTTGTATTGATAGAACTTTGCATAGCGTAAGTGGGGAGGTGGACAGGTCGAGGTTAGCTTGGAATGTTCTAGCTTGTTGGGTAAATTAGCGGCTTTGGCGGGCTAAGACGCTGGTGCTGGAACCGCGTGGGCGTAGAGTTCTTCGGGGTCTTTTTCGGCAATGTAGCCGAGCCCGTAGTCGTAAGGACCTGTTTTGAGTTCGGGTAGCTCTTCGAAGTTCTCAATGGCGGGCGGAGAGAGCGTTTGCCACTCTAGGGTGAGGGCCCTCCAGGGGTTGGCGGGGGCCTTTTCACCGTAGCGCCAGCACCACACCGCGTTGATCAAGAAAGGAATGGTAGAAACCGCCATGATGTATGAGCCGATGGTAGCCACCACGTTTAGGTCTGTGAACTGGGGATCGTAGAGGGCGATTCGTCGGTTCATACCCATTAGGCCTAGCTCATGCATGGGCATGAAGGTGAGGTTCATACCAATAAAGGTGAGGGCAAAGTGCACCTTGCCCCAAAATTCGTTCATCATGCGGCCAGTCATTTTGGGGAACCAGTGATAGACCGACATGAATACGCCAAACACAGACGCGCCGAAGAGGACGTAGTGGAAGTGCGCAACGACGAAGTAGGTGTCGTGAACGTGAATATCGAAGGGGACGGCTGCCAGCATGACGCCGCTGATGCCACCGATGAGAAAGAGTGAAATAAATCCCATGGCGAACAGCATGGCGCTGGTGAAAGCAATCTTGCCGCGCCAGAGGGTGGCCACCCAGCCAAATACCTTAATCCCGGTGGGAACGGCAATCACCATGGTGGTAATCATGAAGAACATACGCAGCCAGGGAGGCGTGCCGCTGGTGAACATGTGGTGTGCCCACACAATCAGCCCCAGAAAACTGATGACAATAGAGGAGTAGGCGATCGCACGATAGCCAAAAATCGGCTTACGGGCATGCACAGACACCACTTCACTAATGGCACCAAACAGGGGCAGCACGAAAATATACACCGCCGGGTGAGAGTAAAACCAAAACATATGCTGGTAAACCACCGGATTGCCGCCGCCGGTAGGATTGAAGAACGCCGTGCCTGCGAGCAGGTCGAAGGCCAGCAAAATCAAGGCACCTGCCAACACGGGCGTACTGATTAAAATCAACAGCGAGGTGGCAATCATTGCCCAGCAGAACAAGGGCATTTTGGTCAGCGGCATGCTGGGCACTCGCATCTTCAAGATAGTGACCAAGAAGTTTAGCCCGCCCAAAATAGAGGCCGTTCCACCGACCAAAATGCTCATAATCCAGATGCCCTCACCCACCGCGCCGGTAGTCAGGCTCAGTGGCGGATAAGACGTCCAGCCTGCAGCCGGTGGCTCAAAGAAGAAACTGCTAATGAGCAACAGACCAGAAGGCGGAATCATCCAGAAGGCGATCGCATTCAGCCTCGGAAAGGCCATGTCCCGCGCGCCAATCATCAGCGGGATCAAATAGTTTGCTAGGCCTGCACCTGCTGGCACAATCCACAAAAACAGCATGACGGTGCCATGGAGTGTCAGCAAACCGTTGTACACATCTGGCGTGACGACATCCGGCGCGGGCGTTGCCAACTCTGTGCGCATCACCGTCGCCAATGCGCCGCCAACTAGGTAAAAGATAAACGCCGTGACGAGGTATTGAATGCCAATAACCTTGTGGTCGGTATTAAAGGTGAAGTAATCAGTCCATTTGCGCTCATTTCCCAAAAGCATCGGGGTCTCAGGGGCGGGCGCTTTGGTCGGTTCTGAAGTAGTTGTCATAAACGCCTTGAATCGTTACGTCGTACGGGGAAAGAAGGAGGTGTGGAAAGTATGGCTAGTAAGTATGAAGAGAAACGCCGCTATGGAGTGTGGTGGTGAGCGTGGTGTGACTGTAGCTCGGCGAGATTTTCGGGGGCGATCGCCAG
>JBCBIK010000108.1:0-17812 GCA_038524545.1 Cyanobacteria bacterium J06623_4
ATTTTTCTATCATTGCCCATATCGATCATGGCAAGTCTACGCTGGCTGATCGGCTCTTGCAAAAGACCGGTACGGTGAGCGATCGCGACATGAAAGCTCAATTCCTCGATTCGATGGATATTGAGCGCGAGCGTGGAATCACCATCAAGCTTCAGGCAGCGCGGATGAACTACACCGCCAACGACGGCGAGACCTACGTGCTAAACCTCATCGATACTCCCGGCCACGTAGACTTCACCTACGAAGTTTCGCGATCTCTAGCGGCCTGTGAAGGGGCGCTCTTGGTTGTCGATGCCTCCCAAGGAGTAGAAGCACAAACCCTGGCAAACGTGTACTTAGCAATTGAAAACGACCTAGAGGTCATCCCCGTTCTCAATAAGGTGGACTTGCCCGGCGCAGACCCGGAGCGAGTCAAGCAAGAAATTGAAGATATCGTCGGGTTGGATTGCAGCAATGCCGTCTTAGCTTCAGCGAAAGAAGGCATCGGCATCAGTGAAATTTTAGAATCTATAACCTACTTGGTGCCACCGCCAGAAGACCACACAGAAGCGCCGCTACGAGCACTCATTTTCGATAGCTACTACGACAGCTATCGGGGTGTGATTGTGTACTTTCGGGTGATGGATGGGGTGGTAAGGAAGCGCGATCGCATTCGCCTGATGGCCTCCGGCAAAGAATATGAAATAGACGAGCTGGGCGTGCTCTCTCCGAACCAAGTGCCCGTCGACGAACTGCACGCAGGCGAAGTAGGCTACATCGCCGCCTCTATCAAGTCGGTCGAAGATGCCCGCGTCGGCGACACCATCACCTTAGTAAAGTCGCCTGCCGCCGCTCCGCTAGAAGGCTACGTAGAAGCTAAGCCCATGGTATTTTGCGGCCTCTTTCCCACCGATTCTGACCAGTACGAAGACCTGCGCGAAGCCCTCGACAAGCTTAGACTCAACGACGCGGCCCTTCAATACGAACCCGAGACCTCTAGCGCCATGGGCTTTGGCTTTCGTTGCGGATTCCTCGGACTGCTCCACATGGAAATTGTCCAAGAGCGACTAGAGCGAGAATACAACCTAGACCTGATTACAACTGCACCCTCCGTTATTTACAAAGTTCACACCCTCCAGGGAGAAGTCATCGAAATCGACAATCCGAGCCTCCTCCCCGATCCCCAATACCGCGAAAAAATCGAAGAGCCCTACGTCCGCGTCGACATCATCACACCAGAAGAATTTGTCGGCACGCTGATGGAACTGTGCCAGACCCGCCGAGGCGACTTTCAAGACATGAAATACCTCACGCCGGGAAGAACGACACTAATTTATGAGCTACCGCTGGCCGAAGTAGTCACCGACTTTTTTGACCAGATGAAATCCCGCTCTAGGGGATACGCCAGCATGGAGTATCAGCTGATTGGCTACCGCACCAATCAGCTCGTCAAGCTTGATGTCAAGATCAACGGCGACACGGTCGATCCGCTAGCAGCCATCGTCCACCGGGATAAGGCCTACTACGTCGGGAGAGCGTTGACCGAAAAACTCAAAGAGCTAATCCCCCGCCATCAGTTCAAGATTCCTGTGCAGGCCTCTATCGGCAGCCGGGTGATTGCTAGTGAAAGCATTCCAGCCCTGAGAAAAGACGTCTTAGCCAAGTGCTACGGCGGTGATATCTCCCGGAAAAAGAAGCTACTGAAAAAGCAGGCAAAAGGGAAAAAGCGACTAAAATCCATTGGGACTGTAGATGTGCCTCAAGAGGCCTTCATGGCTGTTTTGAAGCTCACCTAGGAAGCCCACCTAGCAAATCATCCGCTAGGAATTTATTCACCATGAATTTACCTAAGCGGGCTGCTAACGGTGGCGGTTTTTCCTAGAGTTTCCCTGATTAGTCATCCACCTCTCGGTAGAGATGCCTAGCGCTGCTAAGTGGGAACACGCAAACTGATTATCAACGTCTCATGAGGCAGTGATTAGGTTTTGGGAGCAATCTGGGTACTAATAAAGGCGATTGAAGTTTTCATAAATCCTAAAGTTTTTATTAAGTACATCAATCAGATTTTGTTACATTTTTAGACAACTTGGACCAAGGCTTACCTATGGCTCCCATTAGAAGCGCCCTTCAAAAAGTTCCAAGTTTACCGCTAGGCGTCTAGACATTAAATCTATGAGAATTTTAGTTACCGGGGGTGCTGGCTTCATCGGCTCCCACCTAATCGACCGGCTGATGAAAGCGAACCATGAGGTTGTCTGCCTAGACAATTTTTATACGGGGCACAAGCGCAACGTTTTGCGTTGGATAGATAATCCTTACTTTGAGCTGATCCGCCACGACATTACCGAACCCATTCGACTAGAAGTCGACCAGATTTATCACCTGGCCTGCCCCGCTTCTCCGGTTCACTACCAATACAACCCAGTGAAAACGGTTAAAACGAACGTATTGGGCACACTTAATATGTTGGGCTTAGCTAAGCGTGTCAAGGCCCGATTTTTTCTAGCTTCAACGTCTGAAGTTTATGGCGATCCTGAGGTTCATCCTCAACCAGAAGAGTATCGCGGCAGCGTCAACCCGATTGGGATTCGCAGCTGCTACGACGAAGGCAAGCGCATGGCAGAAACCCTGTCATTTGACTACCACCGTCAAAATGATGTGGATATTCGGGTGGTGCGTATTTTCAACACTTACGGCCCTCGGATGTTGGAAAATGATGGCCGCGTGGTCAGCAACTTTATCGTTCAGGCACTCAGCGGTCAGCCGCTCACGGTGTACGGCGACGGCTCGCAAACGCGCAGCTTCTGCTACGTTTCTGACCTCGTTGAAGGCTTTATTCGCCTGATGAACAGCGACCAAACTGGCCCTATCAACATCGGCAATCCGGGCGAGTACACCATACTACAGCTGGCTGAAACCATCCAAAAAATGGTGAACCCCAACGTTGAGGTGCAGTACAAGCCCCTCCCTCAGGACGATCCCAAGCGCAGACAGCCTGACATTACCAAGGCTAGACAGCTCTTGGACTGGGAGCCGACCGTGCCTTTGCAAGAAGGTTTGGAAAAAACCATTGCAGATTTCCGAGCGCGGATGGCTGAAGCTGGAACACTGAGCAAGGACTTGACCGGCACAGCGGTTACGACGCCAGCTAGCTAGTTATTTTTCGGGAGTTATGTCTCGGAAGCTATTTCTCGAAAGTTATTTCTCGAAGTCAGTCGTTCATTTTTAGAGAGTAATACCATCATGCGTGTATGTGTCATTGGAACGGGCTATGTAGGCCTAGTGACAGGTGTTTGTCTATCCCACATTGGTCACCATGTGATCTGTGTTGATAACAATGAAGAGAAAGTTCAGCTGATGAAGTCGGGGCAATCGCCGATTTATGAGCCTGGCCTTTCTGACTTGATGAAGTCATCTATGGAATCGGGCAATTTGGAGTTCACCTCTGATATTGGGGCGGGCGTTGCCCATGGTGAGATTTTGTTCATTGCGGTGGGTACGCCTGCCCTGCCTACGGGTGAAAGTGACACTCGCTACGTAGAAGCGGTTGCTCGCAGCATTGGTGAAAATCTCAATGGTGGCTACAAAGTCATCGTCAATAAGTCTACGGTGCCCATCGGCTCGGGTGACTGGGTTCGAATGATTGTGATGGATGGGCTTGCTGAGCGCCAGAGCAACGGCGAAGCTTCGTTTGATGTCGTTAGCAATCCTGAGTTTTTGAGAGAGGGATCTGCGGTATTTGATACGTTTAACCCTGACCGCATCGTGCTGGGTAGCAACAGCGAGAAGGCACTAGGCATGATGAAGGAGCTATATCAGCCCCTGGTGAGCCGTAGCTTCTCTGAAGATAAGGCGGCAGCCCCCGTGCCTGTGGTGGTCACTGACCTGAACTCGGCTGAGATGGTGAAGTACGCTTCCAATGCATTCCTAGCGACAAAGATTAGCTTTATTAATGAAGTGGCGAATATCTGCGATCGCGTCGGTGCAGATGTAACCCAAGTGGCCCAAGGCATCGGTCTAGATTCACGCATTGGCAGCAAATTTTTGCAGGCTGGCATCGGCTGGGGTGGCTCCTGCTTCCCGAAAGACGTCTCGGCGCTGGTGCACACGGCTGACGACTACGGCTACGAAGCTGAATTGCTCAAGGCAACCATCAACGTCAATACCCGTCAGCGTCTGCTCACCGTTGAGAAACTGCAGCAGGTACTGAAAATCTTGAAGGGAAAGACCGTGGGCCTACTGGGTCTCACTTTCAAACCCGACACTGACGACATGCGCGATGCACCTTCGCTGATCATGATCGAAAACCTGAACCGATTGGGCGCAAAAGTTAAGGCCTATGACCCGATTGTTTCTCAGAGCGGCGTTAGTCAGGGCCTTTCAGGCGTGATTGTAGAAACCGATCCTGAGCGATTGGCCGATGGTTGTGACGCACTGGTGCTGGTCACCGACTGGGCTAAGTTCAAGAACTTGGACTACAAGAAGATGGGCAGCCTAATGAATGCACCAGTGATGATCGACGGCCGCAACTTCCTCGACCAAAAGAACATGGAAGAAGCGGGCTTCCAATACATTGGCGTTGGCCGATAGGTCCGCTGCTAAATAGATTCAGTGCGGATTCAACTGAAATAATCAACTAAAGCCTCTAGACCTCTTGATTTATAGAGTTCTAGAGGCTTTTTATATGAACTAGGCTAAAAGCATCTTGAAACACGGTAAATCACACCCTTATGGCTAAATTTATCCTTTACGCATGCCCAGTAGGGCCGCTAGCAAACCAGATAGACGCCTACTTTGAGCGCAGCCAGCAACGGTGTGGACCTAACGCAGCCCACGCATACATGCCCCACTGCACGCTTACAGGATTTTTTGAAGATGAGACCGGCGCGGCACAAAAGTACGTTGAGAGCATCACAAAAAGCCTGGCTGACTTTCGAACGCACACTCCTCAGCTGCCAATCAAAATTCAGCAGCTGAGCTTTCAGGAAAACTGGCATGGACTGGTGTTGAAGGCCGAGACGCTGAAGGCATGGGTTGAGCAGTTTGCCGCGATCGCACACTCCCCCACCCGCGCTACCCCCCTACGGCTCAAAGACTGGCTACACCTCAGCCTTGCCTACGACTTCTCACCTCAGCACGCAACGGAGCTGGAGGAGATTGCGAAGGCGCTGATCGATCTCGCAGCAGCAGTGCAGTGGGAGCTGCGATTTTACCAGCGGGCAGAGAGCAATCGGTGGAAAGTTCACGGTAGATGGGCACTGTAGCTGAATCGAATGGATCGGCTACTGTGATCGCAAATCCTGCCATCTCAGCGGCAAAGAGGCGGGGTTCTGGCAGAGCACCGGCAGCCAGGTTGCAAAGGGAAACTGAGACTCTAAGCCCTGCAGCTGTTCTCTTGCTTCACGAACGGCCTGATGCAGCGGCATCCCTTGAGAAAACGCGGTCAGGAAGTACTTCAAAAACGCCTGCGCAACCTTGTCAGGGACGGGATAGCGCATGACAATCGTTGGCGGGAGAGAGATATCCTGCAGGTCTTGCATGAGCTGAAGGCCATCGCAGGCATTAAAAATTGCGAGCTTTAGACCGCGCTCGGTGGCTTTCCTCAGCGCATATTTCAATTCGCTCAAGGTCAGATTTTCGTCGGGATTGATACGGAGCTGCTGTTTCGTATCCTGGCAGGTGGTATGCCCGGCAAAAAATAGGATGTCCCACGGCTGAGACCACAGGCTGTCGTTGAACTGCGATCGCCTTGGTTCCACCAAGCAAGTTAGTGCTACATCAGGGAGCTGTGATAGTAAGGTGCGATCGCGCTCAATATCCAACCCCTCCCCATCGCCTAAAATCGCCAGCACCCTCACCCCATGAAGAACCTCACGGGTTTTATCGTCCTTAGTTATTGGCAGCTGACGATAGCTGTCCTCGCTTAGCACTAGCTCAGCTCGACTGTAGCAATCAAACCAGCTCCACAAATGAAAAGGGAGCCTGCGGATCTGCTGATCTGCCGTCTGCAGCACTAAGCGAATCGAATCCTCAGGCGTCAGCGACGACATCAATGCCTCTCGCACCGGGCGAAATTGCGCTGAATTTAGCCAGCTGTTCATCTGTTGCGTCAGCTCAGTTTCGAGTGCTTGACAGGCATGAAACATCTCTCGATAACTGACATTCGTCACTTGCACCAGCGGCGCACTGATACGCGTATTTTGAGCCATGCGATCAGCCGCCTGACGGTAGGCCTGCTGCCATCGCTGCTGTAAGCCTATCAAGGGTAGCGGAGACAACAATCGCCCCGATGTCTCTAAATAGGAACCCGCCCCTTCTTCACCAATCTGCAAAGTCACCAATCGGTCACCATTTTCTGCCGCGCCCACTTTCAGCACCACCCGCTTACCAGCCACAGCAGGCGAGACAGCCTGTGAACCCAGCTGCTGACTGAGCAAATCCGTCAGCTGAGAAAGCTCACTGCGGTGCTGACGATAGAGTTCAATCTGCGCATCTTTGGCGGATAGCTCCGCCTGGTAGCGAGCCTCTAGCCGCTGTAGGGCCTGCTCATATTCTTGGGTTAGCAAAGATTGAATCTTGGGCTTATCGGCAGATTCTGGCACTTCCACCTTTACTACGACCACACCGTCGCCCTTATTTTCAATGCTGCGCACAGAGACCGACTCTCCCCCGGCCTGCACCTGCTGAAACGCCGCCATAAAGGCAGACATATCTAGTCCTTCACGAAAAATAAGATCGACCGTGTGCAGCACATCTTGAAAGAGCTTGGTAAAGTCGCCCGGCTGAAACACCCCGTTGCTCGGGCGCCGCTCCCGCTCACCGCGCAGCAGATAAATGTAGTCGCAGGCAATAATGTCGAGCTGGGTAGTGGTATCGATATTCCAAGACTCCAGGCAAGAACCGGTCAGCGTAGCGCCCCGCAGACAGGTCCCAACAGCCTGCACCTGCCTGAGCATGGCCCCCCGCAGCTGAGCCCCCGTCAGGTCAGCCTGAGAGAGATCAGCCTGGGTAAAGTTCGCCCCTGTCAGCACCGACTCCACCAAATACGCACCGCGCAAATCGCACTCGGCATAGTTTTGCTGAGCGCCATAGCCTGTGACCAACAGTTGCCTTACCTTGGGTTGCCGCAGCAGGGTGCGTCCAACCCGCGCATAGTCTACGGAGCGGGCCTGCTGAAAGCATGTCCTTACCAGCATCGCCCCGGTCAGGTCAGCCGCATTCAATCTGGCACCCGCAAAATTGGCACCCGAGAGCTGCGCGCCCCGAAACGAAGTGCCTCCCCAAGCGGCCAGCGCTAAAGCCCCAGAGCGCAGCCAGACATAGCCAGCATGGCCCGCCATAATCTGCCGCTGAGTATGCAGGCTCAGCAGCCAAACAACTACTGCATCAATGGGCGCATTGACCTTTGCCAAGGTACCAAAAAAGCTCATCGCACCCGGCACAGAGACAGCCAGCGAGCAGGCTAGCGTCAACATCTCAAAGCGACCAAACGAACGGCGGCAGTTGGTCTGAAAGTGGGCGGTGGCCATCAGCATGCCGCACAAGCTCGGAATCAGACTCAGCCCCGCCCATACAATGATCATGATGGTGATCACCTGCGTAGTGTCGGCGTCCCCGCCCAGCAGCGAATCTAAAAAGTCTCGCGTGCGCGCATACGCCACCAAAAAGAGCGCAACCCAAACAACCAAAGACGCTGTCACCGTTGTGATCACAGCAGCAATGAGACCTCGGGTGACCAGTAGCAGACTAAATAGCAGCAGCGTCGAGAATGCTGAGATCGCGTCGCGAGGGCCAAAATAGAATAGATAGCTGGTATTTAGCGTATCTGCAAAGACACTTCCCAACAGGCCTAGGGTGCAACCACTGATCAGCAATAGCAGGCAGACCAAAACCATGGAGCGCCGCCTGACACCTGCGATCGCCCCCGTAAAATCAGCCCCCGTTAAGTCAGCCTGAGAAAAGTCTGTACTCTGAATCCAAGCACCCGAAAAGTCGGCACCAGAGAGGTCCTGCCCCCGATACGAGCGGCCTCGAAGTGTCTCACCAGAAAAGTCCGCCGCCATCGCTCCGCCTACATGCCCAAGCACATGCCCAAATCACAGTCCTGCAGGTGGCATGGCCCAAGCTGCATGCCTACAGACGGCCCTCGCCTACGAAGATGACCACCGCTCCAGCGCGCGCTGACCACCCCAGCGAGTCACAATCTCATCGTCGTAGTCATCCGCCAACCGAATCACCGTCGTTACCGAATGCTTCAGCTCAATCTGGTCGCAGGTAGACCCCACTAAGCTGTGCTCAAAAACAATGTCGTTTTCACCATCGAGGGCAAACCGCCCGAAGTGAATGCCATTGTTGGCTCGCAGCAGGTAGTAGCTCAGCTCTGGCGTCACCGTCACATCGGTCACGACAAAAGAGCGCGTGGTAATTAGCGCGTCGTTGTCACCCCAGGGAACCACTCGCGTAGACGCAACCGCAGACCCGATTGTAATAATGAATAAAGGCTCATCTTCGAATACCACCGCAGCATCACCGAAGAGGTCTTGCATCCAGGGGACAATTCTTTGATAACAGGCCTTTTGAGCGGTACTCTCAAACTCCATAGGCACTCTAAAATATAAAGTATTTCTACTTTTATTCTCTCACTATTTATTGATATCACTGGTATCGTCTTCATCATTTACAAACATGTGATTTCCGCACTTGACGACACGCCAACATGAGCGATTTATCCGAATTCAATTCACAATTTAGGTCGAGCACGGCACCGGCTGCGCCTGAAGAGGCCGGTGATGAGCAATACCAACGCGCGATCGCAGCAGTCAGCCAGCTAATCGCCAAGCTAGATCTCTCACCCCGAGAAAAAGCCGGTCTAGAAACTGAGATTACCCATCTGCACAGCGTACTGGACAAGCTCAAAAATCAGGTCATTCATGTCGCAGCGTTTGGCATGGTGGGCAGGGGCAAGTCGTCACTGCTCAATGCCCTAGTCGGGCAGTCTGTCTTTGCAACCGGGCCTTTGCACGGTGTCACCCAGTCAGCAGAAGGCATCAGCTGGGAAATCGACGCTGATATTGACGCGGCGACTGGCGCTGAAGGCGGCTCAGAAAAGCAACATGTGTACAGGGCGACGCTAGCTGGGCCCTCTACCTCACGGGTGGAGCTGATAGATACCCCCGGCATTGATGAAGTGGGGGGTGAAAAGCGACAGGCGATCGCCCGCCAAATTGCTCGCCAGGCCGACTTGATTCTATTCGTCATTGCCGGTGACATGACCCAGCTAGAGCACGACGCGCTGAGCGAGCTGTGCCACGCAGGCAAACCCGTCCTCTTAGTTTTTAATAAAGTCGATCAGTATCCGCCAGCAGACCGAGCACAAATTTTGACCAAGCTACAGCAAGCACATCTTGCCGACCTGCTGCCCGCCGAGAATATTCTTATCGCTGCCGCTGCGCCTCTAGTCAACAGGGCCGTTCGTCAGGCCGACGGTCAGCTCAAGACGCATCTAGAACGGGGCGCTGCAGATGTAGGCCAGCTCAAGCTCAAAATTTTAGACATTTTGCAGCGGGAGGGAAAAGCCCTCGTCGCGCTCAATACGTTGCTATATGCCGACGAGATTAATGAGCAAGTGGTGCAGCAAAAGATTGCGCTACGCGATCGCGCAGCCGACGACACCATTTGGAAAACCACCCTCACCAAATCCGTTGCGGTCGCGCTAAACCCGCTAACCGTCGTCGATTTACTCAGCGGCGCAGCCGTCGATATCGCCTTAATTATTGCGCTAGCCAGGCTCTACGGCATCCCCATGACCCAGCGCGGCGCGATGCAGCTCCTGCAAAAAATTGCCCTATCGCTCGGCGGACTCACCGTGAGCGAACTCGCCATCACCTTCGGACTCAGCGGGCTCAAGAGCGTCTTGGCCGCCGCTGCCATTCCGACCGGTGGCCTGACAGCTAGCCCTTATGTCTCCGTTGCCTTGGCACAGGCAGCCGTCTCCGGCGTATCGACTTACGCAATCGGGCAGGTTACCAAAACCTACCTAGCCAACGGCGCAACTTGGGGCAAAGGCGGCCCCAAAGCCGTCGTCAGCGACATCCTAAGCAATCTCGATGAAGACTCTATCATGCGCCAGATTCGCAGCGAGCTATCGTCAAAGCTCGACCTAGAAACGCACTGGAGCCAGTCGTGAAGGCAGAAATCTCTAAACTTCTCAAAAAACTTTCTGAACGGCTACCTGACCTAGCTGCCTTCAGAAGTACCGCCCAAACCACTGTCAGAATTTACAAAGTTTGTTGGACCTTCGTAGCCAGAAGCGGCTGCTAAGCTTTCCAGGCTCTGAGAACCTGAGAGAAACTGACCATTTACCTCCCAAGTTGGGAAACCAGTAATCTCCGGGACGCTCTGGCATAGCGCGGTCTGTGATTTCTTCCCGTCAGGAGCACACTCAATGTAAGGAATATCTTTATAGGCCTCTTTGCCAAATAGCTGCTTTTGATCGAAGCAGTGAGGACACCAGTAGGCGCCATACATCTTCGCATCGATATCGGTCAGGTGCTGCGCTAGCTGCGCCTCAGCTTCGCCCGAAGGATTGGTAATCGGTGGTCCGACGCCAGGCTCAGAAGTCACTGCGGCTTGCGTTCCTGAACTCAGCGGCGCACCGGGCACTGCGTAGATTCCCAGCGTGCCGACCAAGGCGACCATGGCCACAATCGCACCGGTAAAGAGCAGCTGACCGCGATCATCCCAGCGGCGGCCAAACAAGGTCAGCAAAAACATCCCGACTGTCATCACTGCTGAGGCAATGCAGTAAGGACACACCGCCTTAATGTCGTTGGCCAGCACGTACATCAAAAAACCGCTAAAGACCATCATGCTCGTCGAACCGATGAACAGTAGCGGCCAAGTCCAGCCTTCTAGCTTGGTTCGCAAGTCCTTATTGTCTTCTGGGTTGATCACCAGTGGCGCCACGGCTAACGCCAGCATAGAGAGATAGGCCAGACAGCCAAATAGGGTCAATGGCAAGCCAAATACAGTCGCCCACGAGCTGGAGAGCACCTTGCCACATCCACTGCCACAGGCAGCAGAACTATTCATAAATCTGATAGCGGTTAGGTAGCCTGTACCCAAAGCGCCTACGGAAGCGATCGCACCAATCATCGGGCGAGACCACTTGTGAATCCAAAGCGTTTCTTGGCGACGACGTCTCATATTAAGGTGCCTAGCAAATAAAGGAGATTCCGGATATCAATGATACTTGAATTTTTTGAAGCTAACGCATGCGACCAGCGCTAGTGGCCAGCTCACATGGCTACATCAACTGTGCCCCCAAATCATCGCGGAGCCATCAGCATTCTTGGGCCACCGCAGGGTAGCTCCGCACATTCTAACCAATGGTCAGCATATTAACGGCAGGTTAGCGGCAGGTTAGCGACCAGCTAACGGCTAGTTAGCGGCACCGAATGGCTCTCCGGCTTCGTTGCGTCGGGGCGAGCCGCTACCCCCTGAGTCAACGCCGTGACAAACTGCCGCGCCCGAATCGGATCGATAGGCAGCTCAATTTGCCCCTTACGCTTGAGCGCGCTCGACACAATCACACCATCAGCCGACTGTATGAGATGCGGGATATTGTCCCAGTCTGCACCGCTACCTATAAATAGAGGCGTTTTGCCGGCAGCAGCCTTAGCCCGCTGCAAGTTTTCTACCGTTGGGGGACTACCCGTAGCCTCGCCAGAGACGATGATGCCATCGGCCAAACCGCGATGAATTGTCTCCTCCACTGCCGTCGTCATGCTCTGTACGCCCAGCGGCTGAGCATGCTTCACTAGCACGTCCGCCAAAATTTTGACATCTGCGCCCAGCTCGCGGCGATATCGCAGCAACCTGTGAGCATCGCCTTCAATCAGCCCCTGATCGGTAGCCATTACACCAGAGAGTACATTCACCCGCACAAAGCTCGCCGAAGTACAGGCAGCGATCGCGATCGCGCTCCGAGCATCATTGCGCAATACATTGATACCAATCGGCAACGGCACTAGCTGAGCCAGTCGCTGCACAATCAGTGTCATGGCACTCACCACCGCAGGATCGACCTCGGACTTCGGGAAAGGTGCATCAAAAAAATTTTCGACAATCAGGCCATGAATCCCCCCAGCTGCCAGCGCTGTCGCCTCTTGTTCGGCGCGGGCAATGACAGCTTGCAGGTCGCCCTGCCAGCGAGGAGAAGTCGGCAAGGGCGACAGATGAACGACGCCAATCGCAGGCGTTGCCGTATTGAAAATCTGGGTTAGGTCCACGGGGTTAATATCTCGGACGTGTCACATCATCCGATCATGACTCTTTCGGTTCACAAGAAAACCATCTCTCCTCTGAACACAATCTACATTAACAGCCAACGCTAAGACTTTGGGGCCAAAATACTGACAGCGAAGCGCTACCAAATTAGCCAGTTGTGCCCATGCCCAGCGCCCCCTACAACACAGACAACTAGCCCACAGTCTGCCCGGCACGCAAGTACCCCGCCGATCATTTTCCCTCGTCAATTGTGTAGTTATGTTATGATTCATTAAGTAAGAGGCTCAACTTTTGCTTCGTTTCGCGAAATTTGGTCGTCTCGTAGCTTCAGGTATCGACGGTATGGCCAGCATCTGCAGATATCGGCAGCGCATCCTCTAAGATCAGTTACCTGATTCAGATGCCTGCAAACTGAAGACCTTGGAAGTTGACATTGCCAAGGAGGCACTAAATTTCACGAAGAGAGTATTTTATGGGACACAAACCTACGGTCGCGCTTTCCCACCTAGGCTGTGAAAAAAACCGAGTTGACAGTGAGCACATGCTTGGTCTGCTAGCCAAGGCAGGTTATGCGGTGGGCGCTAATGAAGAGCTGGCCGACTATGTCATTGTCAATACCTGTAGCTTTATCCAGGAGGCCCGCGAGGAGTCGGTACGTACCCTCGTTGAGCTAGCCGAGGCAGATAAAAAAATTGTTATTACAGGCTGCCTAGCCCAGCACTTTCAGGACGAGCTACTAGAGGAAATACCAGAGGCTGTTGCCTTGGTCGGCACTGGAGACTACGGCAAAATTGTAGAGGTGATAGAGCGGGCTGAAGCAGGAGAACGGGTCAAGGCCGTATCGGCTGAGCCGACCTACATCGCCGATGAAACCGTCCCTCGCTACCGGACTACTTCAGAAGGCGTTGCCTACTTACGAATTGCAGAAGGATGCGACTATAAGTGCGCTTTCTGCATCATTCCACATCTGAGGGGCAAGCAGCGATCGCGCCCCATAGAATCCATCGTGGCAGAAGCGCAGCAGCTCGCAGCCCAAGGCGTAAAAGAACTCATACTCATCTCCCAAATCACCACCAACTACGGCGTCGACATCTACGGCAAGCCCCAGCTGGCACAGCTCATCCGTGCCCTTGGCGAAGTAGACGTGCCTTGGGTTCGCATGCACTACGCCTACCCCACTGGCCTGACCCCAGAAGTCATCCAAGCGATTCAGGAGACGGCCAATTTCTTACCTTACCTAGATCTGCCGCTACAGCATTCTCACCCCGAAATGCTGAGAGCCATGAACCGCCCCTGGCAAGGTCAAGTCAACGACACCATCATCCAAAACCTAAAGGCCGCATTGCCAGATGCCGTACTGAGAACCACCTTTATTGTTGGCTTTCCAGGCGAGCAAGAAGAGCACTTCCAGCACCTTAAGGCCTTCGTGCAGCGGCACTGCTTCGACCATGTTGGCGTATTTACCTTTTCACCCGAAGAAGGCACAGCCGCCTACGCCCTCCCAAATCAGATCGAGCCTACCGTCAAGCTGGCCCGCAGGGAAGCGCTAATGCTCGCCCAGCAAGAAATTTCCTTCCGACGAAATCAATCCCAAGTGGGTCGTACCGTCGATGTGCTCATTGAGCAGGAAAACCCCTCGACAGGCGAACTCATCGGTCGCAGCGCTCGATTTGCCCCAGACGTTGACGGCCTCGTATACATCGAGACCTCGGCAGCGGACCCAACCGTCGGTCTTGGTCAGCTGGTGCCTGTTCACATACAAGCGGCCGATACCTACGACCTCTTCGGCAAGCTCTCCATTCCAGCAGCCGTTTCTACCTGAACCTTCTCTCTGACTTTTCATCCCTGATTGCTCATCCCGTTTTACTCCCCCTACCAAACGAAATGACCTCTTCATTTGCCGACTTAGGACTATCCGCCCGCTGCGTTGACCATTTGAGTCAGATGGGATTTACTGAGCCCACAGCGATTCAGGCTCAAGCCATTCCCCAGCTGCTCTCTGGCCACGACGTAGTCGGCTTAGCCCAGACAGGGACGGGGAAAACGGCGGCCTTTTCATTGCCAGTATTAGAGCAGGTGAACGCGGCAAACCGATACGTGCAGGCGCTGATTCTCACGCCTACCCGTGAGCTAGCCATGCAGGTGTCACAGGCAATGGAGGGCTTTAATACAGATAGAAGGCTATACATCACAGCGGTGTACGGCGGGCAGTCTATCGACCGTCAGCTGCAGCGCCTACGCCGAGGGTCACAGATCGTCGTGGGGACGCCGGGCCGGATTATCGACCTGATTGGCAGAGGGGGACTGGTCCTCGATAGGGTCAGCATGATGGTGCTGGATGAAGCCGATGAAATGCTCAATATGGGCTTTATTCAGGACGTGGAGAAAATTCTCTCCTTTACGCCGGATGAGCGGCAAACGGCTTTCTTCTCAGCCACTATGGAGCCAGCTATCCAAAAGCTGTCCACTCGCTTTTTGAAATCTCCGGTGACGGTCAGCGTGGAACCTCAGAAAACAGCCACTGCTCGAATCAAGCAAATTGCTTACGTAGTACCGCCGGGCTGGAGTAAGCAGCGGGCGCTAATGCCCATCCTAGAAATAGAAGATCCAGAATCAGCGATTATTTTTGTGCGGACCCGCCGAACCGCCGCCGAACTCACCCGTCAACTGCAGGCAGCCGGACACAGCGCAGATGAATATCACGGCGACCTAACCCAGTCTCAGAGAGAGCGGCTACTGCAGCGCTTCCGCCGCCGACAGGTCCGCTGGGTAGTCGCAACAGACATAGCCGCCCGTGGCATTCATGTAGATGACCTCAGCCATGTCATCAACTACGAGCTACCCGATAACCTTGACAGCTACGTCCATCGCATTGGCCGCACAGGACGCGCAGGCAAAGAGGGTCGTGCCGTCTCGATTGTGATGCCACTAGAAAAATACAAGCTCACCCGAATTCAAAAGCGGTTTAACAAACCGGTGGAATATTGCAAGGTACCGACTCAGGCACAGATTGCCGCTCGTCATCTGGAAAAACTCCAGACTCGCGTTCGAGACACCATCACCGGAGAGCGAGTGGCTTCTTTTCTACCGATTGTCTCGCAGCTAGCAGAAGAATACGACATCCGCACAATTGCCGCCGCTGCATTGCAAATGGCCTATGACCAGGCTCGCCCAGCGCACCTCAGAAGCGATGACTACGCCGGAGGCAAGGCAAAGTCAACCCCCAAACCCAAGCTCCTGCCATCCCGTGTACCTTCAGATAAGGCAGCAGAAGCAGAAGCAGAAACCGATGGGGAACCGCTCAATGGCCAGCTCAATGGAAAGGGAGTCAACAGTAATGGGGTTAACGGCAACGGAGCTAGCAGCAACGGGGCTAATGGCAACGGAGCCAGCAGCAGTGAAGTCTACAGCAGTGGAGTGAACGACAACGGGCTCAACAAAAGTACCGCCAAAAGCCAAAACCTCAATGGCAAACGTTCAGAGCCAGCGGAGAGTTCGGTAAAAACATCCTAAGGGTCACTGGTGAATTAGCCGCGAGGCAACGGATGAAGGTGTGTAATCACCCATACAGATTCCTCTATCAGGTGGCTTACTATAGAGACAATTCACGTGTTCTCAGCCTGGATGGAGCAGTGATCTCATGCTAGTGATCTTGATAGAGGATAAGCTTCTAACCCCTGCCACTATCTGCCAAAACTGCCCGATGGCAAGCCAGAGCGGACAGCCTCGCTGGCAAGCGGGTCGCTTGCGCTGCGGCAGACCCCTCGAAAAGCCATCGGCAAAAGGACTCACTCAATACGAATGCACCATGGGCTTCCGAGTGGCGGAGCTGTCTGAGTAGGTGAATAGGCTATGCTTGAAATACACCGTCGCTTTGTCGCTTGCTTTTTTCTTACCTTTGGGGTTAGGGCAGTGGCTATTGATGGGTCATCTTTAGTATTGAGTCCCTGACGATAGGAGTTTGTTAATGACCAGTTCTGCAACCCCACTAGATAGAGCATTTGCAGCATTGTCCTATGTCATGCCTTTGGCGTCTGCACTCCAGGCGGGGTTTTATTTCTTCTCGTTTTTGGCAGAGCAGGCACCGGCTGTATTGCAGGTTATTCAGCTGCTGCTGCTACCGCTAAGCCCCCTGATTGCCATCGAAAATAGCATTTTGGGCCTTGGCGTGTTCATTTTGCTGTTTGCCTTTGTGGTACGCAACACCAACATCAGCCGGTTCATTCGCTACAACGTGCTTCAGGCTATCTTGGTGAGTTTTGTCATTTCTATCTCTGCGCTGGTGCTCAGAACGCTTGGCCTCAGCGGCGGGCTAATTGGCGAAACGCTGCTGAACGTGCTCTTCTTGGGTGGCATGGCAATTGTGATTTATTCTGTTGCCCGCTCAGTCATGGGTGAGTACGCTGAGATTCCTACAATTTCTGAAGCGATTAATATGCAGCTGCCTTACTAACCCTGCTAATAGCGAAGTCGCTCGGTCACCGAGCCGACAAAATCACTGGCTCGACTCATTGCTAACTTACTGAAGCGCTAGCTCTCTTGAGACTGGCGCTTCGCTTTTTTCTTTGGCGTAGATCCGGTTTTCTAGGCTACCAATGCCTTCTATTTCTATACGGATGCGATCGCCTATTTCCACTGGCCCTACCCCTTCGGGCGTACCAGTAAGCACCACGTCACCAGGCAGCAGCGTTATGGCATGACTAATGTAAGAAACCAGGTATTCGGGAGAAAAAATCATGTCAGCAATTGAGCTGGACTGACGGGGTGTCTCTTCATTATTGATGAAGGTCTGCAGCGCCGCGCAGGTTGGAATCTCACGAACGATCCACGGACCTAAAGGGCAGAACGTATCAAAGCCTTTGGCCCTTGTCCACTGACCGTCTTGACGCTGCAGATCGCGAGCCGTAACGTCATTGGCGATGGTGTAGCCCCATATTTTATGCCGGGCTTCTTCTATCTCGCAGTCTTTACAGCGATCGCCAATCACAACGGCTAGCTCGCCTTCGTAATCGACCCGTTCCGACTGAGGCGGATAGAAAATAGGCGCATCGGCTGCTATCACTGAGGTGGGCGGCTTCATAAATAAGAGCGGCGACTTGGGTAAGTCATTGCCTAGCTCAGCGGCATGCTTAGCATAGTTGCGTCCAACCGCAATCACCTTTGAAGGCGCACAGGGTGACAGCAGCGTGTAGTCTTCGGCAGGCAGCTCTAGCGTGGTCGGTTGGCCATTGCGCCAAGGTGGCGCATCCAAAATCTGCACCCTGCGGTCAGCCTGCAATAGACCGTAGTGAAGCTGTCCCGACAACGATTGAACCCGAATGTAGCGATGCGCCATAAACTCCACTTTTCCGATGGATCAAATTATCGATATGCCCGTGGGGGCTCAGTTGTTGGTATGATTGTAAGCCCTTGCTTTTGTCCAGGCTATGGCTCCTTAGCTAGATGCGCAAGCGCGATAAGCGCAAGACACAGCCACAAAGCACAGCCCTGAGACAAAGGCCACAACGACCACAAGGATCTCAATTTTAGAGTTATGAGTACGCTT
>JBCBIK010000109.1:0-17512 GCA_038524545.1 Cyanobacteria bacterium J06623_4
TCCATTGCGATTTTTAGGCTACCAGCTAAGCACTAATCAGAACAAGCGTACCAACATTGGGCACGTTTTGTCCAGCGCTAACCCGTTAACTCAATTTTTCTTTTCACCTTTCGAGTTTCACCCTTAGAAACTGGGGCTTGTCGGAGCTGGATGATGCAGCACTAGGCGTCTTGATGTGCTAAGGCAGCGCTACAAACCCCGCTTGGTTCAAAATTCGTTTTCCTTCTTCTGTTTTAAATATTTGAGCGTAGGCCAGTCCGGCCTGCTCGGCTCGCTGCCCGTCTTTGCGAATCACCACGTAGAGCGGACGCGTTAACGGATAATCTTGCCGCTGAAAAACGCCCAGATCGATTCGGTTTCGCTTTGCTGGGCACTCCTCAGGAGGAATGTAGGGGGTCTGGTAGGGTGCAACTAGCTGTCGGGGCGAAACGCCGATTGGCAAGGGTGCGATGGTGCACTGGCCGACAACTTCAGGGGCAGAGGCGAAGTAGATTGCACCGGTTGTTTCGCCGACTAGGCGTAGGGCAGCCGTTGTGGTGTTACTGATTTGGACCGATGGGGCAAGGGCTTGCCCTTCTAAAACGCGCTCCTGAAAAAACTGAACCGTGCCGCCTTCTGTGCCCCGTGAGACGGGCACGATGGCTAGGTCAGGGCCGCCTACCTGTTGCCAGTTGGTGAGGGTGCCGAGGTAAATGTCTTTGAGCTGGGCGAGGGTCAAGCCCGGAATCGGTAAATCGGGATGGGTGGCGATCGCAACTGCCTCTAGGGCAACTGGCAAAGCTTCTAGCTCGATACCCTGCTGTGCGGCCTGCTGCTCTTCTGCTTCATTCAGAGGCCGCGATGACTGCGCAAAGTCTAAGTCTCCCGCTATGAGCATTTGAATACCCACCGTTGAACCGGCTGCTTGGGCAGGGTCTTCTTTATATTCCAGAGAAAAAGATGGCCAGGCCTGCTGAATTTGAGGCGCAAGGATGCCTCTGATGGGTGCCCATGTCGTACTGCCACCGTAGAAGAATTGTCCGGTGGGGACATCTTCTACGGCAGCAAAGGCTGGCCGACTGGCCCCCGTTCCACCGGCGGCTGTTTGTGAAGGCACGTCTGAGCCGGCGGAGGGCCCAAAGCCGACTCTATCTTTTAGCCACCAAGCTGCGCCGCCAACTATCGCAGCCGTCACGACCAGTGCCGCGATGAGTGCAGGAACTTCGTTTTTCGATTGAGACATAGGCCCCCGACAGATGACAAGGAAATAGAAAGCATGGGCACTGCAATAATATCGCCAACGGAGAGATTCAACCGCAGAGATCGCTTTGACGACAGCGTTCCCATTCCTTGTTCGCGACTGATAAAGCTAAAGGCGGCCAAGGTCAGAATTTCTGACTTTGACCGCCTTTGGAAAAGACGCTAGGTGAGCTGTCTAGACTACCGGATGTACTCTTTAAGAACGCTGTTCCGGTTGGGGTGGCGTAGCTTACGCAGTGCCTTGGCTTCGATTTGGCGAATCCGCTCGCGGGTCACGTTGAAGATTTGTCCGATCTCTTCGAGCGTTTTCATGCGGCCATCGTCTAGGCCGTAGCGCAGACGCAACACGTCACGCTCACGTGGGCTCAGCGTGCTCAAAACGCTCTCTAGATCTTCACGTAGCAAGCTTTTTGACACCTCATCTTCAGGCGTTTCGCCATCGGATTCGATGAAGTCGCCTAGGCGAGAGTCTTCTTCTTTGCCGATGGGAGTTTCTAGAGAGATGGGTAGCTGAGCAGACTTGGCAATGAAGCGCAACTTCTCGATGGTCATCTCCATACGGGTGGCAATTTCTTCCTCTGTTGGCTTACGGCCAAGCTCTTGGGAGAGTAGCTTTGTGGTTTTCTTGATGCGGGAGATGGTTTCGTACAGGTGTACCGGGAGGCGGATTGTACGAGACTGGTCGGCGATCGCACGGGTGATGGCCTGACGAATCCACCAAGTAGCGTAGGTAGAGAACTTGTAGCCCTTCTCGTGATCGAACTTTTCGGCAGCGCGAATGAGGCCCAAGCTACCTTCCTGAATTAGGTCTTGGAAAGACAAGCCCCGGTTCATGTACTTCTTGGCAATGGAAACTACCAGACGCAGATTGGACTGGACCATTTTGTCTTTCGCGCGGCGACCTAGGTGTAGACGACGGCGGAAAGCAGGCAGTGGCATATCTACCGCATTTGCCCAGTCTGCATCGGTGGGCTCATCGTCTAGCTGGTCGTCAATCTCGTCGCGGATGCGCTCAAGCTCAAGCAGGTCTGCAATTTTACGGGCCAGCTCAATTTCTTCTTCGGCTCGCAGTAGGCGAATGCGACCAATTTCCTGCAGGTACAGCCGAATCGAATCTTCGGTGTAGTGCTTCTTTTTGGTCTGGGCTGTGCGTCGCCGGGATTTGCCTTTGGTTGCTTTAGTGGCCTTAGTCGCACCCTTTGCGGCTCCTTTTTTCGCTGTTTCAGCAGTGGCTTCGCCTGTTTCCGTCAGTTCTACTGTGGCTGTTTGACGGATAGCTTTACTACCCTCGCTACTGGGTTCTAAAGTTTCAAGCGTATCTTTAGCCTGGGTCATGCCGCGTTCCTCTTGCTCCTTATTAGTGAGTACTGTGATTATCAGGTTCGGTAACTAAAGGTAATGGGTTCAGCACAAAATGCTGTTAAATTTCCTTTAATTTCCGCGCTTACCCATCAACTCTTTCGGTGCATTCCACTGACGGTTTACTTCTCTTGCGCTCTGCTCTTCGCACAGGTTTTTCGTCAATAACTTACTTTCGACGAGGTAGGCCAAATGGCGGATGCGGTTCAGATGTCGCGGGGGAAAGAACCTCGGCAAAAAACATGTTGCCAAGCCTCTTATAAGAATGTGGTCAGAAATGCCTCAGGGAATGTACTGGTTTTAGCGGGGTGAACAGGCTCGCTATCTGTAGCAATTAGCCTGGCTCAGACTGAATGGGCGCGCTTGGAAGAGTCTACCCACTCATCAAGAAAACTTTAACTGTCCCGCTACAGTCGAGTTGATTGTAGCTTTTCAGACAAAAATTCACCACCGCAGGTTGCGCTGTGCAGAAGCTTAATAAGCGCTCTGCGTTCTTACAGTGTTAACACGGACTGATAAGAATCGCCTAGTCAGGTAAGTAAGGACCCCAGGTTGAAGATCATTTTGCAAGCGTGGATTCCCCATCAGAAAAAATACTGAATGACTTGCGATCGCTGGGCTGTCTCGCGCTTTCTAATCGGCGAGCCCCTGTAATATCACGGTATTCCTCGCATCTAACCAAAGTAAGATATTGAGAATTTTTACTGAGCATAGAATCGCTTTACGTATTCAAAACATTTTCAAAACTGATGAAAAATAGATTTTAGATAACTTTTTAGAATGTCTTTTGAGGTCGCTTGGAGACGTTTTTATTTCATCAATAAGTAATGCATCCTTTATTCTCTCATTACTCAGAAAAAGGATGCATATTATTACTTGATTGTATTTAGCTGTATTGATGGACAGGGCTCGATAGGACTGCTACGAAGGGAGCAGCTAGGGAATGGGTTGGGAGCACTGCTTTTTTGCGATCGCAGATTCGTGTAGCGCATACAAAATATCGCTGCTCATAGGCTCTACAAAAAAACCATCTATGCCCGCGTGGGTATCTCCGTCGTCGCTCAGCGGCCAGCTGCACTCGCTAGAGCTAGTCAAGGCTACGATAACGACGCTACGAGAGCCCACGCTTTGCCGAATTTGACGGGCGATGTTCGGTGTCCAGGTTTGCCCATCGTCGTCTGAAAGGATGACGAGGTAGGGCGGATTGGTTTGCGCTGTTTCGATTGCCTGGCTGGGAGAGGTTGTGGTGACCACTGGACAGTTAAGGGCCTGGGTAATGGCCCGTGATACAGCTGGCGCTGCCGACAACATCTCTCTAGATGACTGCCCAATGACGAGAATATAGTCTTGTGAGTATTCCAGTGAGTAGGTCACTGAGTTGTTCGGTGAGTCTTCCATGGCTGTTGAACGGGAGGTTGAACAGTAACTGATGTCACGGCCCCTCTATTAATATGGCGGGTGTTTTAGTGTTGGTACTGCCCAAGAAAGCCTTCTTATTGACTGTTATCAAAAGTAAGTGGTTTACCCTTCTCCTATTTATGAAAAGAGACTTTTCGCAATGTGAGCTACCCCAGTCGCTTTCCGGATGTTTTGTTGCCTGCGTTGCATCTGGTTAAGGTTGTCTGGTCAAGGTTGTCTGGCCAAGGTTGTCTGGCTCAGCGTTTTTCTAGGGAGACAGGCGGGCTTTTTTGAGGCGATTGTCTTCGTACCATTGGGCGATCGCGGGAACCCATGCCTGAAAGTGCGGCCAGATCGCTTCACAAAGCTTTTGCGCTTCTAGCTGGGCGTCTGCTTTCCACCGCAGGTCGAGCAGGTGCATCAGCGATCGCACATTGGCCGAAACGACCCAATGCTGCCGCACATCAAAGGGGATCAGCCCGCGAGCATGTTCTTCTGAAAAGCCTTGGTCAATGCGGGTTTTGTAGTGTTTGCAGCCCTGTCTGCACCAGTCGAGGTCCTGCTGGCGGAGTTCTTCGGTGTACTGGTATTTTTTGCCTTGGCGATCGCTATAGGCACCGACTGGCCGCAGGTAAAACACTTCCTCCACATCCGTCTTACCTTCGGCTACGTCCAAAATTCTAGAGCCTGTGTACCGAAAGGACTGCACATCAAAACTCAATCCGACGCGATGAGTTCGGATTTGCTGCATAGTTGAATGTGGGAAAAATCCGCAGTTGAGCACAATCTGAGGGTGCTCTAGCGGGCCATAGTGACCTCGACCGCCCTTGAGCAAGTTCCGAATGATGAGTTCACCAGCTTTTTCTTCGGATGGCCACTCGGCCCGCTGATCCCACACAAATTCTTCAGCATAGTCTTGGTGCATAGCACCGTAGATGGTTTGCTGTGGGTTTTGCGTTTGCGAAATGACCTCGACTCTAAAGCGATCCATAGAAAAATAAAAACAGTAAGGGCGTCTTCTCTATACTTATCGACCATACTGCTTAGAAGGCCTGTCTCCGCAGTAGATTTAATATTTCATTGGCAGCAGATTGCAGACTTTATCGGATGCTACGAATAGGTATTTCTGGTTTTTACCAAACTCAAAGTAAGTCACCCCTTTAAAATGTATAGAGATAAATCCGTAAAAGGACTCAAGTTGAATTTAAGGACGCGACTTATGGCATTTTTTGGTCTTGGCATTGGTAAAAAAGACACGCTCCCTAGCCCCGAGAATGCGCTGCCGGGTCGGTCGACGCAGATGAGCGTTCCAGATAAGCACTATGTCAACGGCAATGCGCTGAAGCCACCTTTTCCCGAAGGGATGGAATTAGCCATGTTTGGGCTAGGTTGCTTTTGGGGCGCTGAGCGCAAGTTTTGGCAGGCAGAAGGCGTGTACAGTACAGCAGTGGGCTACGCCGCTGGCATGACGCCCAATCCCACCTACCGAGAAGTGTGCTCTGGCATGACGGGCCACAACGAAGTGGTTCTGGTGGTGTTTGACCCGGCTGTTGTGAGCTACGAAGGTCTCCTCAAGGTGTTTTGGGAGAGCCACAACCCCACCCAGGGCATGCGCCAGGGCAATGACACCGGTACTCAATATCGCTCTGGCATCTACACCTACTTCGACGCGCAAATGGACGCTGCAAAAGCTTCCCTTGACATGTACCAGCAGAAGCTTGCTGAAGCAGGCTACGGCAAAATTACGACGGAGATTTTGCCGGCGCCTGAGTTTTACTATGCGGAAGAATACCATCAGCAGTATCTCGCGAAGAATCCAGGCGGCTACTGCGGTTTAGGGGGCACGAATGTGTCTTGTCCCATTGGCGTAGCCGCTGCGTCTTAAGACGATTTGGCTACGGTTGCCTAAATGACGAGTGCCCAAGCAGCCTAGGCTGCTTGGGCACTCGTCATCTAAAGGAATTACTTACGCTCCGTGGCGCTTTTGATGCCACTGCCAGGCGTGGGCGATGATCGTCTCAATATCTGGGTATTGGGGCTGCCAGCCGAGCACTGCTTGGGCTCGCTCGCTGGTGCCTACGAGGCTTGGCGGGTCTCCGGGGCGGCGATCGCACGGAATGGCTAGAATCTCTTTCCCGGTCACTTTGCGGGCTGTCTCAATCACTTCTTTGACGGTGTAGCCACTGCCGTTACCCAAGTTGAAGAAAGCGGTTTCGCCCCCTGCCAGTAAGTACTCCAACCCTTTGACGTGAGCATCCGCTAGGTCGGATACGTGGATGTAATCGCGAATGCAGGTGCCATCTCGGGTGTCGTAGTCGCTGCCAAAAATTGAAATATTTTTGCGTTTGCCTAGGGCGGTAAACAAAACCAGAGGAATAAGGTGAGTTTCGGGATTATGATCTTCACCTAGTCGCCCCTGCGGGTCTGCCCCTGCCGCGTTGAAATAGCGAAAGCATACCGAATTCATCCCGTATGCCGATTTGAAGTCGATTAGCATTTTTTCCACCATGAGCTTGCTGGTGGCGTAGGGGCTGATGGGGTTTTGGGGATGATCTTCGGGGATGGGGACCGTTTTGGGTGGGCCATAGATGGCACAGGTGGAGGAGAAGACCAAACGGCTCACACCCGCTGCCACCATGGCTTCTAACAAATTGAGCGTGCCGTAGACGTTGTTTCGGTAATATTTGGCTGGCTTGCTGACCGATTCTCCGACGGCGATGTAGGCAGCAAAGTGCATGACAGCGGCAATAGTGTAGTCGCTGAAAATTTTGTCGAGTAGGTGGCGGTCAGTGGTGTCACCAACGATGACAGTGGCCTTGAGGTGACGCTCGACTAGCGCTTTGTGGCCATATTCCAAATTGTCTAATATTAGGGTCTGATAGCCTGCCGCTTCTAGGGCGAGTACTGCGTGGGCGCCGATGTAGCCAGCACCGCCGGTGACTAAAACGGTTGGCTTTTGCTCGGAGTTAGCGAATTTAGTGTCTTCTGGGCCGGTGGAAGAAGCGGTGATAGACATAAAAATAGCCTTTAACAGGTTAGGGATAGCTCAGCACGAGGTTATCTCTGTGAATAACGGTTTCTGCGCCGTCGTAGCCGAGGATGTTGGCAATGTCAGCGGAGCGATGGCCGCAGATTTTTCGTAGATCGCCATCACTATAGTTCACCAATCCTCTGGCAATTTCCTGACCTTTTTCGTCACAAATTAAAACCGCATCTTGGGGCAAAAATTCGCCTTCTACTTCTGTGATACCTGCCGGGAGCAGGGACTTTCCGGCCTGTTGAATAGCCGCGATCGCACCCTGATCCAAGTACAGCCGTCCGGTAGGTACCAGGCTGCCGGCAATCCACCGTTTCCTTGCCGTAGACCGGGTGGTCTGCGCCTCAAACAGGGTCCCCAGCGGCTCTCCCTGCAGAATTTTAAGGACATTTTCGGGAATTTGCCCCTGAGTGATCACGGTATGTACGCCTGCGGCAGTGGCAATCCGGGCAGCTTCTATTTTGGTAGACATGCCGCCGGTTCCCCAGCTGGAGCCCGATGCGCCGATATTGGCCTCTAGCTGGTCGATGTGGCGTACGCGGTTAATGGGCTGCGCGCTCGGATCTTGCCGGGGATCTGCGGAGTAGAGCTGGTCGACATCGGTGAGCAAGAACAGATAGTCGGCGCCCACTAGGCTGGCGACCAGCGCTGAGAGCGTATCGTTATCGCCAAACTTCAGCTCATCGATGGCAACAGTGTCGTTTTCATTGACGATAGGAAGCACGCCGAGCTGTAGCAGTTGACGGAAGGTGCGGTAGCTATTTACGTAGCGTAATCGCTGTGCCAAATCGCTGCGGGTCAATAGCACCTGGGCAATCGGCTGGCCCAATGCCGTAAAAAAATCGTCGTACATGCGCATGAGTCTGCCTTGGCCCACGGCAGCGACGGCCTGCTTGAGCGCCATCGTCTTCGGTCGCTGGGCTATGGAGAGCCGCGCGCAACCCACACCCACCGCTCCCGAAGATACCAAGATGACTTGGTGTCCCAACCGCTTTAGTGCGCAGATTGTCTCGACGAGCCTTCCGAGCGTTCCTAATGCGAGATCGCCTGTTTCAGGGCGGGTCAGGCTCGTCGTGCCAATTTTGATGACGACGGTGTACGGCTCTGTGCGGCTGGCGCCTGTTTCTACCGTTGAGTCTTTGTGCACAACCTACGCAAACAAAAAAACATAAAAAGTGGGATAGGCCGAAACCTATCCCAGAGTATTAAACCCTTCGGTGTTACAAAGTTATTAAAATGTAAAAATGTTAAAGCAAGATCTTTAATTAAGTTTGATCTTGTTTATATATTGCCTAATAACTTAGTGTTTCTCCTTGGGTTTAATGGTTTTTTTAGGATCGATGTTTTCACTATCCGTCCTGGCATACTTTTGGTGATGTATGCAGATGAGTGTTTTGATGGCTGCGCTCTTTCAGCAAATTCGCTGGGCGTGTCTTGGAAGACTATGGTGTTAGCTGAGGGTGACACCTAGCTGCTGTGAGATCCAAAATTCAGCGTTGCGGAGCAGATTTTTGGGATCTCTAGAATTTGGCATGAGCATGGGGCTAACTAAAATCGTGAATAGGCCAAGCCGGTTGCCTGCTAAGACATCGGTAAAGAGGCGATCGCCTACCATGGCAATCTGCTCAAAAGGGAGGTCCATCTCCTGCGCGGCAATCCGAAGCTTGCGGCGAGAGGGTTTGCCCGCACTGGCGACAAAGGGCACATCCATGCCTTCTGCAATGCTGCGAATCCGCTCGTAGCCCACGTTATTACTCACTAGCGAGAGCGGGACCTGGGTTTTAATCGCTTGCCCCCACTGCTGTACGGCGGGGTCGAGCTGCCGCTGACCTACCGGCACAATCGTTTCGTCAACGTCGAGGATAAGGCCTTTCAAGCCTTTTTCTTGAAGCATGTCGGGGGTAATGCCCAGAACGGATTTGCCCAAAACAAGATCGGGCTGTAAGAGATTAACCCAGCGCATGGTGAAAAGATGGGATGAAAAAGAGTTGGCTTACAAGAAGAGATGTGTGTCAGGAAAATCAGCGGAATTTATGTGAGGTCTGATTCGTTATTCGGTGGTTTCGGCGTCGATGCGATCGCGAATGCGTCCTTGAGCTGATTCGTGGTCAGCAAGGGTACGGCTGAAGACGTGGGTACCATCGTAGCGGGCTACGAAGTAGAGAAACTCAGTGGGGCCAGGATCGACTGAGGCCTCTAAGCTAGCAACGCCTGGGCTTGCGATGGGCGTTGGCGTGAGCCCAGGGTTCATGTACGTGTTGTAGGGATGTGGGGTTTCTACCTGGGCGAAGGTCAGTGGGGTTTCTTTAGTTTGTTCGATGCCTAACCCGTACTCTACGGTCGGGTCTGAGCCGAGCGTAATGCCTTCTTCTAGCCGGCGAGCAAAGACACTGGCAATTTGGTCGCGCTCTTCAGGGACTACAGCTTCTTTTTCAACGATGCTGGAGAGCGTCACCCAGTCGAGCAGGCTGTAGGGGCTTGGGCGACTTTCGTAAACTGGGAGCGCGACTTCTTCAAACCGGCGCAGCATCACGTCGACTAGACCTTCGGCAGTGATGCCATCGCTGTCCATCTGGTAGGTGTCGGGATAGAGAAAGCCTTCCAGGTGCGGAATGCCTTCGGGTAGCCAGGGGAAACGGTCGTAGGGAATATTTTCTGTCGCTGCGAGAAATTCATCTGCCGTTGTCAAGCCTTCTGCTTCGAAGCGGGCGGCCATTTGCTCACGCTTCCAGCCCTCTGGAATGGTAAAGCTGCGCTGAATAACGTCACCCGACCAAATAACATCGGCGATTTCTTGAAGGCTCTGGGTAGGCGAAATCACATAGCTGCCCGCCTGGACACCGCCTGTTTCACCGCGAAAAGACTTCCAGCGGTTGAGCAGTTTCCAAGCTGTGGTAGAGCGAATTAGCCCGTTGGCTTCTAGGTCTTGGCCAATTTGGTTGGAGGCGGTGCCTTCTGGAATCTGGACCTGCATGAAGCTGTCTTCTGCGTCAGCTTCATCTGCGGCGAGCACGGGCGACTTTGCCCAGCTCCACCAGGCCCAGCTTTGACCGGCCACCAGGGCGGCTAAGGCAAGCAACACAATCGGAAAAAGACGTTTTGAACCACGCATAGGTAATGAGAGTTAGCTAAGGAGGGGGCAGCAGGGGCAGGACGGCAAGGGTGGGTGCAATCTGGGCAAGGCGGATCAACCCTCAGTAACGACAGTCTAGGAAAAGTTTAGTCTAGAACGTCGAAAAGTTTGTCTTCGAGCTGCGATCGCATTTCCTGAAAGTCTTCTGGGTCTACCAGCTCCACAGAGCCATCGGCCTGCCGCGTCGCGAAAAACAGCAGTGGGTCGAGGGGGGTGCACAGCGTGTACTGGTTGTCTTCGTGGAAAAACGTCGCCAGCATCTGAAACTCCTCTGTGACCGGATGCTCGTCGCTCTCGTTACTGATATCGAGCGAAAAGCAATCTTCTTCATCGGCTTCGGGTAGGTCGCCTGCGGCAGTGAGCGTGTGGGCAGACCGCTCCAAAATCAGGTCTAACTCTGCCAAAACGGCCCGCGCTGAGGGAAAGAGCGCGTCGATGTCTTCTTCTTCGACGTCGACCAAGATTTCTGCGGCTTCTTCGTCCTCGTCGTCTACATCCTCATCGGGCTCCCAGACAAAAACTTCTATGGGCAAATTGACGGGTAGCAGCAGTAAAAACTCTTCGCCTTCGAGGTCTATGCTCTTTTCGACGTAGCAGGCAAGTTGTCGACCGTCTTCATCGGTCAACTTGACGACAGGATATTCGGCGGGCTCATCTAGCATGCTGGGATCAATTTCCACGGGGGGCATCTCCTGTTGTTGATAGCTTTTTGCGTCGGGCGTCTAACCACTGCTGCAGGATGATGGCGGCTGCCTTGCGGTCGATTAGCTCTTTGTTTTTCAAGAGCGATCGCCGCTCTGCCAGTAGCATTTGCTCAGCCTGAAAGGACGTCAGCCGCTCATCGACAAATTCTACGGGAAGACCTAACGCTTTCGATAGGCGGTGGGCAAATTTTTGAATTCGCTTGGCCTGATGCCCGATTTGTCCGTCCATAGTGTACGGCAGTCCGACCACCAAAAGGTCGACCTCTCGCTCCCGGACCAGTTCTCGTAGCGGCTCAGCCACGCTTTCAAAAGATGTTTTGCGTAGGGTGGTTAGCCCAGTGGCAATGAGTCCTGTGCGATCGCACCCAGCCACCCCAATTCGCTTAGCCCCTAAGTCTAACCCCAGCGCAGAAACCATATCTTGTTCGAGGTTTACGCGTCTTCTGGCAAGTCGCCTGCTTGAGCGTCGCCACGGCTTTCGCTACGGCTCTCGTTGCGAGGGTCGCGGTGCTCCGCAGATGATTTTTCAAAAGACAGCTGGGACATTTTCTCCAGTGAAAACCGGTCCCAAGCAAGTCCGTCCCAAGCAAACCCATCGCAGGAAGGACTGTCGAGCGCGGGTCCGTGCCAAGAGAATCGCCCTGGCAAGGGAGGCGTCGTGGGCTGTAGGCCAGGTAGCACATCGGGCATTTTCAGCCCTTCTAGGGCACCCGCCTTAGACTCTCGTACCTTGTGCCATACCGAGCGCGACATCATCAACGTGTGCTCAATTTCTAATGCGCCAATCCGACGGAGGTACTCTTCTCGCTCCGTCTGATAGTCCAAAGACATAATTTGCAGCGGCTGACCAGGAAACTTTTGCACCACACCGGCCATTTGAGCCATGAGCTCTGGGTAGAGCCAGGTGTAAGCAGGGTGGACTGTGAGCTTGGCTGAGTGGGCTTCAGTGCCGCTCCGGCACAGCTTTAGCTCAAAGTAGCCGATGGCCGTTTTTCGCTGGGGTTCAAAGACGTAGGCAGATAGGGTTTCTTTCCGGTTCACCCAACGGTTCAGGCGCCTTTTGACCTGGCTGGTGAGGGTTGTTCTGAAGTCTTGGATTTGGTAATCGAGTACCTGGCGCACTAGGGGAGGCACTGACACTGTTTCTAGCTGATAGATGAGCTGGGCATCGGCGTTGCTCACCGGCAGGAGGTTCGGCAGGTCGGGATCGCGGGCGGCTAGGGTGGCTAGCTGCTCGGGCTGAATAGACCAGTACGTAGCTTTGGCCAGAGGCTGAAAGCCATTTTGGCGGTAGAGGGAGAGGCCAAACTGGTCTTTGACGTTGGTCTCGCTAATCCAGTATTGGGCTTCCCGAATGTGTTCGAAGCAGTAGCGCAAGAGCTGGGAGCCGACATCCATGGCTAGGTACAATTTGCCGTCGCCCTTGCTTTGCTGTCCTTTGACCTTTCCACCGGTGCCTTTTTCGGTTTGATTTGTATTGGCTTTTTCGGTCGTAGCCTTAGTCGCTTTACTGTTGTCAGTGCTATTGTCAGTTTTTTCTACGTTCGCCTGATGCTTAGCTAGGTTGACTAGCACCCGGTCGATTTTCCAGGTGCTGAGCGTGCGGTTGAAGGGTGACACCTGAATCATGCCCTGGGTGCGTCCGCTGCCTTCGGCCACAAAGGCTGAAAACATATGCTGTAGCGGATTTGGGAAGAGCGTGAGGGCCTTCATCGGACCGTACCAGCGACGCATCTGCTGGACGTAGTCCTCAATGTCGGGGGTATCTGTGGAGTGGGAGAAAATTTCCGTTGCGTCAGCCAGTCGGAAGCTGTCTAAATCACGCAGGTGAATAGATCGGATAGAAAGTTCCGCATTGTCCGAATGGCGACGAGGCATAGGGTACTCCTGGCGGTAAAAGACCGCTAAAGGACCAGAGGTGATCCTTGTTATATCAAGTCGTTATATCAAGCCTTGGTGAAATAAGTCCTTACGGAAATCTCTAGAGTCAGCTACATCGATGGCTAGGACTTGGGACGAATCAGCACAACGGGGGTTTGCTCGTCAGCATTGCCCGCTGGGTTGTCGATGAGTGCTTGAACGAGTAGCTGCTCATCTGTGTTAGCGGTCTTAGCTAGTATTTTAACCGCTTTTAAATCGTTCACATCGACGATGGCGGCTTTCAGCCCGGTTTCTTGAAAAATTTGGTCGACCAGCTGCTGAGATTGGCTAGGCCCTAGCACGATGAACTGGTCAAAAGGCGGTAAGGTTCCGGTGACATCGTCAATCAGGCGGGCTTGCTCTCCGGCTAGGCGATAGAACATGCCAGGAGAGCCAAAGACTTTGGCGATCGCACCCACCGCGAAGGCGCCTGCTACCTGCCAAGGCCCCGACACATCAATTAGGGTCTGCATGCCGCAGGCCGTTGCCAGGCTAGAGGTCGGCATGAAGTAGTAGCACAGCCGCTTAGCTAGCCAGCCGGGCTGCACGGTCGTGGGATGGCGCAGACGGCCCTGCATAATCGCAACGGGCGTTTCGCCGATGGTGACGATGTCGCCTGGCTGGGCGCAGGGCGTCACGTATTTTTTGACGATGTCGACGGTGCTGTCGAGGTTGGTGAGCAGGTGGGTGGGGACTGGCAAGATATGAGCAACGCTATTTTCTCGCCAGTTGGTGGCATTTTCGGGGTTGGGAAATTTGAGCGGTACGATTAGGTGACCGGTTTTAGGGATGCGGCCCTCTGGTCCGTAGGTGAGGTAGTGCACCTTCAGCCATAGAGACTTGAGCCGGCTGAGGTCTGGGCCGGTAATATCTACTTTAATAGTGGCTCTGGTAGCTTTGCCAACTTTGATGATGTAGGCAAACCAGTAGTTGTCTGGGCGGGCCGGAAAGTCTTCGTGCTGTGGGATGATGCTGGTTTTGACGGTGATGTCATCTGTGCGATCGCCTGAGAGCAGCTCGTAGTCGACGTCTACTTCTGGGATGAAAATCTCTAGCGTGCGGGTCCGGTTGGTAAAGACCGTGTTGAAGGTCAGCGCGTAGCGATCACGCTGCTGAATATCGAATGTCCAGCTATCGGCTGATAGTTCTAGGTGGTTGCCAGGACGCTGCCGATACTGCCACTCAATCAACAAGTAGCCAACGATGCCAATGATTATCAGCAGACCCAACAACGAACCCAAAATCCCCATCTTTTTTCTGTCTCTCTTCTCAAACCCGAGCCTTTACGCCACAGATTGTAGGGGGTAAAGGGGACATTGCAAAAAAACGACCGAGAAAATTTAGCTCACTCAGCTGCATTCTAGCTAACACTCAAACCAGACTTCAATCAGGCGAGCGCTGGCTAATTCAGCAGGTTGAAAAGCGCATCGTCTAGCTCGTAGCCCAGCATCTGGGTCATAAACTTTAGCCGCGATCGCCCGTCAATGCTCTGTTGCTTGAGCCATCGGTCGAGCGCAAATACCTTACCCATCACAAAAATCTCTAGTGCTTCGGGATTGTAGCGGATGCCGTCAATTGGGCTGAACTGATGGGGGACCAGCATGGCGGTGTAGCGGCTGAGTTCGCCCGACTCCCAGTCTAGATATAGGGGCAACCATGGATATTGGGTGTCTAACCGGATGAACCACAGCCTGACTTCTGGAATTTCTGACAGTTCGCGTGGATCGCTGGGCTCGCGGGGAAAGTCGATATCAAAGCTGAAAATAAGCTGGGGATTGCGTAGGTCTCTTTCAATAGGTACTGCTTTATCTTCAGTGCTAGCTGCGGTGAAGTCTCTTAAGATAGGGTCGATGACGGTCTGGGCTGGGGTGAGGTTGAGCGTTTGAAAGTGTGATGGAGTGAGTGCGATCGCGTGTTTCATAAAGGCGAGTCAAGTGGCGAGTCAAGCGTCAAGTCAAAGGGTGAGTCAAAAGAGCTGCACGAAGCCTGGCATGGATTGCGAGAAATGCCTAGAAATGGCTAAATGTAATGGCTTAATAACCCTGCATAAACTATAGAAGCGATCGTCATGGCCGGTTCAACACGCGACCCTATCCGCATTTGCATTACCCTAGGTACCCGTCCAGAGGCGATCAAGCTAGCCCCGGTCATCCAGACCTTTCGTCAGCAGACCCAGTTTGACACGAAGGTGGTGCTCACTGGCCAGCATCGAGAAATGGTCGCCCAAGTGATGTCTCTGTTTGACCTAGCAGCAGACGATAACCTAGACATCATGCAGCCCAAGCAAACCCTGAGCGATATTACCTGTCGCAGTTTACAGGGCCTAGAAGAGCGCTTCGTCGCGCTCAAGCCAGACATGGTGATTTCGCAGGGAGATACGACCACCGCATTCACCGCCGCCCTAGCTGCCTTTTATCAAAAAATTCCGGTGGGCCATGTCGAGGCAGGACTGCGCACCGATAACATTTTGAACCCATTCCCAGAGGAAGCGAACCGGCGGCTGGTCTCGCAGATTGCGACGCTACACTTCGCGCCGACAGAAACATCCGTGCAAAACCTAAAAGCCTCAGGCATTTCACAGGGCGTTCATCAGACGGGCAATACCGTTATCGACGCGCTGCTCAGAGTCGCGGACAAATCGCCCGATTGCGAAGTGCCTGGGCTCGACTGGTCGGCTCATCGGGTGATTCTCTCGACGGTGCATCGCCGCGAAAATTGGGGTGAGCCCCTCGCGGATATTGCCAATAGCTTCTTGCAAATACTTGATCGCTTTCCAGATACGGCGCTGCTCCTGCCGCTGCACCGCAACCCCACCGTCCGAGACCCTTTGAAAGCGGCGTTAGATAGCCATCCCCGTGCCTTTTTGGTCGAGCCGTTGGACTACGCCCAGCTGGTGGGTGCTATGAAGCGGGCCTATCTACTGCTGACCGATTCCGGGGGGCTGCAGGAGGAGGCGCCTGGGCTGGGTAAGCCTGTGCTGGTGCTGCGGGAGACCACGGAGCGACCCGAAGCGATCGCTGCTGGCACGGCCAAGCTCGTGGGCACTCAGCCATCGGAAGTGGTTGCCGCTGCCACCACCCTGCTACAAAGTGAGCAGGCCTATGCTGCAATGGCCAGAGCCGTCAATCCCTTCGGCGATGGTCATGCCTCAGAGCGAATCGCGAAAATCGTCACCGACTATTTTCAGGCGAAAGGATGAGTTGTCTTGAGTGGATGCGCCGTTTGTTGGTGACCCTTAGAAAACAATGCCTTCATCCATCCTCTTCGCTGATCAAGTTTTTCTTAGATTTTTTTAGATCTTTCCAAAGCTCTTTGATGTTTTCGTAGGCTTCTGTATTGGTAATTTTGCCACCTGTTTCTAGGCCACAGATGAGAGACACGCGCTGTGCAAACTCCTGGAGGTTGGCATTAAAGGTCAAGTTTTGGGGGGTAAAGTCTCCGTGGTAAGGCGCACGAGGCATTGCAAAACCATCCAATTGACTATTGTTTTGATTGTTCGGCACTTGCTGTGACTCCTGATATTGAATGATTTAGGCGGCTGAATGGATTAGACTGCGTAGAGATTTTGAAGGATGGAAGGAATTGGCGGTGATTTAAGGCTATTTTTGGGGTATTTCTGGAAAAAACGTTGAAGTAAACGCTATTCATACGTTCTTTATGCTAACGGTTTACACGAATTTATGCCTCTGTGTCGGACGCTTCTGTGAACCTGTGCTTTTCCCAAGTCTCTTCATCTTTATTTATACGTTCCTCTATTACCAGGGTGGCACATGGCATGAGATTGCACCCTCTCCCCAACAACAGAAAAATTCACAGCCGTAGCCTGATAAGCACGAAGCGAATGGGTAAGATATTGATATCAAGTCTTATTTGTGCGTCCTATAACGTCGCTGCTGTTGGTCTGTAGGCCGACAGCAGCATTCATTGAGGGTGGGTATTCGGCACGGGCAAGGCTTGTTTGCTGCTGACTTTTTATTTCCATGAGTTTAAGCCAAGCGTTTGGAACATTGCGTGCTGCTCGCCGTGTGGTGTCTTTGGGTGTAGGACTGGTTGCATTAGCGGCAGCGCCTGGTTTGGCTGCTGAACGCGTGGTTGTAAAAGTAGGCCCGCTGAGCCAATCTATTGAGCTGAGCGATTTAGAAACCTTTGCTCGTACCGGTGAAGTGCCGGAGGGGCTACGGCTCTATCAGCGGTTTTTATCGCCCTCTTTGCAGCAGACGCTGCAGCAGCAGCTGGACCTTGACCCTCGCATGAGCGATCACATCATTGAAGACGTGCTGCGATCTGCCAATGGAGAGCTGTTGCTTAGCACCCTCTCCCAAGTTGCTCCCAATATGACGATGCCTCAGCTGCAGGCCGCGATTCGTTTAGCAGCCAGCCAAGCCGATGGCCTGAGCGTGCTGAGCGTTTTGCGGGCTGTCCCCCAAGAGACCTTGGAGGTCGATATTAGCGCGGCCATTGCGCTGATGACCCAGTTCAACTTTTCGACTATAGAAAATCGGTCGCTGAGCGGCCTGCTAGCGCAAGAACTGCTGGTCGACAATCCTGCGCCGCTGCCGAGCGATATCGAACCATCCGTGCGGGGAGAGGAAGCGGTTTATCAGCGATCGCTCACCTTCCGAGACATTGATCGGCAGCGGGTTATTCCCGTCGAAATCTATTGGACCAGTGAAACCCGAGGGCCGCTGGTGGTGCTCTCCCATGGCTTTGGTGCCGACCGAT
>JBCBIK010000110.1:0-17375 GCA_038524545.1 Cyanobacteria bacterium J06623_4
AAGGAATAGCAAGCCTTTCCAGCCTTTAGCTTAGAGATGTGTATACACGGGAGCCTCCAGAGGGATGGCCGTAGCGACGGGGTGGGTCCGTCTTAGCTCTAGCTTTCCGTCACTGTTTTAGGTGTGAACTGAAGATAGAGACAGGGAATAACAATTAGCGCGATCAGCGTAGCGGCTATCAGACCAAAGATAATAGCACTACACAGAGGCATCCACGTGGGGTCACTGAAGGCTAGGGGCGTGAGTCCAATAATGGTCGTTATGCTGGTTGTCAGAATGGGCCTGAGTCTGTCGGATACGCCATTTGCAGCTGCGCGGCGGACACTTAATCCCTCCTGCTGATAGCCGTTCATGGTATCTACCATGACGATGGCATCATTTACTACAATGCCTACCAAGGCAATGATACCGATAAAGGCAGAGAACGAAAAAGGAATCCAGGCGAGGAAAAAGCCGCTAAAAGTGCCTATCAGCGCCAGCGGAATCGTCAGCAAAATGATGAACGGCTGCCGAAATGATCCTAGCTGAAGCACCAGCACCGCAAATACTAAGAAAATAGCTAGGCCCAACGCCTGCCCTGCAGATCCAAAGGTCTCCGCCTGATCTTCGGTTTCTCCGCCAAAGCTGTAGCCATATCCTGAAGGCCAGTTTGCCTGCTGCTCTTCTAGAATAGGTTCTAGATCCGCAAGAATCTCTCCCACAGTGCGGTCAGTATTTTTGGCTAAAACGGTGGCGGTGCGCTCTCCGCCTCTGCGAGTAATCGAAAGCGGCGTTTCGCTCTGTACAGGTTCTATCACCGAACCCACCGGAATAACGGGCTGGTCGGGGTTGTTGCCAAACAAGCGGACTAGGTTTAGCTCATCGCGCTGTGTGGGACCGCCGACTGCGCCATTGCGAGAGTCCCAAGCGGTACTTAGGCGAATCTCCAAGTCTTCTTCATTGCCACCAATTTCATAGTCACCGACGTCTACAGCCGTGGTGTAGTAGCGGGCCTGCGCCGTCAGATTTTCAGCGGTAAGGCCATAAAAGTCGAGCGCTTCGCGGCGAGGCACTAATTGTAAGTCAGGCTGCAGATCCCCTAAATTATCTCGTACGTCTGAAGTGCCTGGAATCTGACGCAGTGCCTGCTGAATCTCTCCCGAGATTTGCCGTAGCTGGGCAATATCATCCCCGGTGATTTCTACCTGAATAGGATCGCCTGCCCCTGTTGCACTCTGACTATTGATAACCAACGAGGCACCAGGGTATGTTTGTAAAGCCGTTGAAATGTCTTCTCTTAGGCCATCTAGGTATTCGTAAGAAATGTTTTCTCGCTCATCTTCGGGGGTAAATACAGCAGAAAAACCTACCAAATAGCTACCTTCGGTCGGCTGCAGCTCTCCCGAACTTACAAGATTGCTGCGCTGCCCGGCGTATTTAATCACACTCTCAAAATACTCTTTTTCTCTCAGCAGATTGCCGATGTCGTCTGCGACCTGCTGTGAGGTTGTGAGGGTGGTCGTCGGCGGCAGTTCAATGTTGATGCTGAGCTTGCGGCTGTCTTGCTCTGGGAAAAAGGTGACCGGCACCTGAGTGAAGGCAAATATCGCGCAGATAAATAGGGTAAGGGCGCCTAGTGACCAGGCTCTAGCAGTTGCTTTGTTGCGAACCGTATTGCTTAGGCTCCAGCGGGTGAAGCGCTCTGAGGCAGTTTCACTAAGCCGGTCAATGCGAGACTTTTTATTATTTTTATTGACATTGGCAAGTAGGTATCGAGAGAGCGGAATATCGATGAGGAGTGCGATCGCAAAACTCAAACTCAAACAAATTACCGCTGTAATGGGCAGCACCCGAATAAACTTACCCAACGTCCCCCCGATAGACATCAGCGGCGTCATCGCCAAAATCGTTGTCAGCTGCCCTGCAAACGCAGGTGCTGCGTAGGTCTTTACCGTTCTAAGCGCAGCCTGATTAAAGCTCAGCTGCGAGACAAAAATGCCCTCATGCATGCCCTCCATCATCAGGATAAACACATCCACCAAAATTCCTAGTGCCAGCACCATGCCGATGAGCACCATATTGTTTAGCGTTTGCCCCAAAAGCCACAAAATCGCCAGCGTGCCCAAAAAAGTCAGCGGAATCGAGAGCCCTGCAATCAGCGCTTCCCGCCAAGAAAGCGCAATAAACAAAATCACAAATACCGCCGCCATCGCTTGCAGCGCATTCACAAACAAGTTGCCAAGCTGCTCCCAAATGATGTCAGAATCGTCAGCTGTCACCCGATAGTCGAGCCCGAAAGGCCACTCGCTAGACGCTTTAGCTTCTTCTACTGCCACAATCACCCGATTGATAACCGCAATAGAATCTTGGCCGGGGACTTTTTTGACCCCGACGCTGACAACGGGTTCGTAGGGCTGCCCCTGCCAGCTGATTGCCGCTCGCGACTCTTCCTGTTCTAGCTCACGGCGGACCTGAGCGATCTCTTCTAACCGTACGACTCGACCATCTAGCCGAGCGATGGGCAGCTGCCTAAGATCTTCTAGGCTACGAAACTTGCCATAAAAGCGAACCTGAGTGCCAATCGTATCACTTTCAATTTCATTGAGCGGCGCGTCTACATTAGCTGCTCGGATGCTGGCAGCTACCTCTGCTGGCGAAATTTCTAGCGCTGCCAGGCTACGAGGATCCATCTGCACCTGAATAACTTCATCACGAGCACCCCCCAGTATCACTTCGGTCACGCCGACAACATCTTCTAGGCGCTCTTGCAAGTCTTCTGCGGCCTGCGAGATAACAGCATCGTCGATATCGCCGAACAAAGCGAGCGTGATAATTGGCGCATCTGTGACAGAGACTTGCTCTACGACCGGATCATCTGCTTCTGCTGGCAGCTGGGCCTCTGCCTGCGAGACCGCATCGCGCAGTTTCTGAATAGAGCTATCCACATCAGCATCTGAGAAAAACTCAACGCTGATTAGCGAAAATCCACTATACGAAGCGCTCTCAATCGACTTTAGCCCCTCCACGGACTTTATTTCACTTTCTATTTCGCTGGTAACCTGCTGCTCTATGGTGGTAGGGTCTGAGCCAAACCAGCTCGTTGTCACTGTCGCTGTGGCGATATTAATGTCTGGGTTTGACTCTTTTACCATTGAGAAATAGGCCAATAGGCCACCCACGGTGAGCAAAAGCGCCAACAATATCCCAAATATGGGCTGCAGAAAGAAAAACTTAGAAAACCTAGAGGGCTGCTGAGAAAGTTGTGTTTGGGTTGTTGACGGATCGTTTCGCTCTGAAGAGCCTACAGCCGGGCGAGAGGGCGAATGGCGATCAGCAGGTGAAGAAGATTGACTCATTGTGAGCCCTCCGCTGTGCCGACGCTACTTTCACTAAGGCCATTTTCATTAAAGCTACTTTCTTGTGCTACCTGCACAGTCGCTCCATCTACTAGGCGATTTTGGCCCTCAGTGACCACTTCCTCCCCCACGGTCACACCGGATAAAATCTGTCGTTCGTTCAACCCTTCAATGCCAATTTCAACGAGTCGCTGCTCTACCTGATTTGTCTGTTCGTTGATAACAAATACGTAGGGCTGCTGTTCGCGATAGACCACTGCGCTCAATGGAACGGTGACAGCGTCTTCGGCTTCTGCGATGGCAACCCATAGCGTGATGTTCTCACCATGCCTAAGATTGGCACCACCGCTGCTAATTCGCGACGTTACTTCGATGGAGCGCCCGTCTGGGCTTACTGCTGGGTTTACAGAATATACCTCGCCCTGAGCATCTGCGCGGGAGAGCAAATCATCGGAAGGCTGTGCGGATACAGCACTATTGACTTGGCCATCTTGGACGAGTGTGGTTTGCCCGGGCGCAATTCTCTCACCTCTATACGCCGCAAAATCAGCAATGACTTCGTACTGGCTAGGGTCAACAACAACAATGGGAACTTCGCCCGGATCGTTTTGAGCGCCCTGAGGAGCGTAGTTCTCACTTTCGCGAATATTTAGGTAGGCCACAATGCCATCGAAGGGCGCATAGAGCCGGGTGCCTTCTAAGGCGACTTGGGCCTGCTGTAGTCGGGCGCGGGCCGTTTCGATTTGCGAGTCGGTGGCGCGCAGCTGTTCTTGAGCAGATAGCACTTGGGCTTGGGCTGTGCTGACCTGGGCCTGAGCAGCGCTGACTTGAGCCTGAGCTGCTTGCACCTGAGCTGCACTATCTTGCAGGGTGCTGAGTCGGTTGTCTAGCTCGCTGGCCGAAATGGCGCCCTGGCTAAAGAGTTGCTGATAGCGCTGAGATTCTGTTTGGGCTAAGTTCTGTGCTGATTCGGCTTGGTTCAGCTGGGCTTGGGTTTGGGCGACCTGTGCCCGTGCTTGGGCAACTTGCGATTCGGCTTGGGCAACACTGGCCGCAGCGGCTCCCCTTTGGCGCATGGCTTCGTTGACGGCAGCCTGAGCCTGATTGACGTCGGCTTGAAGGCTGCGGTCGTCGATTTGAGCTAGCAGCTCTCCGGCGGTGACGGTGTCTCCCTCTCTTAGGTTACGGCCCTCTCGCTCTGCCAGATAGGTGACATCACCAGCTACATCAAAGGTGAGATATTTAAATCGAACGGCTTCCACAATGCCTTCGCTAGAGGTCCAGGCCTGAATGGGTGCGCTTTGAGCGATCGCACTTCTCACCGTCAAGGGTGCAGGTGTTGACGCTTCAATGTCTTGACTGCGGGTTTGCTGTATTCGCACGGCGGTCAGTCCACCAATGGCGATCACAATGCCCACAGCAGGGATCAACCACCAGCGCCCCTTGAGTCTTGAACCAAGGTTTGGTTTATGGGCTGCATTTTTAGAGCTATCGGCAACTGACTCGGGGGGAGTGAGCACGGTCTGGTCAGTTTTTTCTGGCGATAGCGTGGGTGAAGATGCAGAATATTCTGTTACTTTTATATCTGGTTGATGTGGAAGCGTGGGACGAAAAGTCATAGTAGATGCAAACAGAAGATGAAGCCAGCTAGTTAGTCACTTTCTAGCTAAAAAGCGTGGGAGAAAGTCTCTTAGCGAAAGTTGTAGCCAACACCGACTGTCACACCAAAGTTCGTATCGTTCAAAACGCCGAGATTTGCCTGGGCGTTTAGTGTGAATTGTCTAGAGAGGGGTACATCTGCGCCAGCAGCCAACAACAGATTAAAGTCATCATCGTCGTCGTTGTCTGTGTAGGCTGCGCCAACCCCGGCGTAAGGGCGAATTTGAAAATCACCTAATTCGGTGTTTGCTTGAGTAAAGTCGTAGGTGACGGGTACTAAAATAGAAAAGTCGTCACCAATCAATACGGAGGGTCGCAGCGCGATACGATCGTTTAACGAAAACTTACTGATAACTGAGAGTGAAACATCATCTGCATAGCCAATGTCAGCGCCTACACCAATGAAGTCAGAACTTCTGACTCTGCCGCTGCCACGACGACGCGCCTGCGCTAGCTCTGCCTCGCTCTCTGACATGTTTTGGGCTGGTTGAGCTTGCAGTTGAGCCTGAGCAGGAGCCATAGGTGCCTCTGTGAGGATAAGGTCCGCAGCTCGGCCCTGTTGTTCGCTAAGCTGAGGTTGAGAAACTTGAGCCTTTGCAGGCAATTGAACACCAATGGCCAGCAACGCAAACATTGCCACCCCAAAAAGTCTCTCTCTTATATTCATTATGCTCTCCATTCGGTATCGACATCCGAACGTTAACAAATTTCTCTTTTCTGTAGCCTGTTCCTACAGATATAATCTTTCTCCTGTGGCTATTACGGTTGTAGCTATTACGGCAATACAGACCTGTTCTTTTCTAAAGCTGCCACTGTACTAGGCGTACAGCGTTACCAATCAGCCGATGTTTGATAATCGAGCGCTGTTGCCATTGAGTTAGATCTATCTTTTGACTGTTTCTGAACCCTCTTTCAAATTGTTCTCTAACAGAGCGCACGAGCTTTGGGCTGTTGGTTAAGATATCTAATTCATCATTGTGTAAATAGCTTCGATAGTCTAGATTCGCGCTACCCGTATTTACCCACGTATGATCAATCATCAGCATTTTTGCATGGAGCATACTGGGTTGATATTCAAAGATTGAGATACCGGCTGCTAGCAGTGAACCATACACTTCATAGGATGCGTAGTACACGGGCTTTTTGTCAGAGCGATCGCTGGTTGTCAAAATGCTAACCTGCACGCCTGCTTTCTGGGCTTCTATCAGGAGATTTCGAGTGCTCTCATTGGGCAAGAAATATGGACTCGAAAGCCAAACGCTTTGTCTTGCAGAAGCAATCAGAGACTGCTTGAGAAGTTCAATTGGAGAATTTCGATAGCTAGGCTTAGTACCAGGTATAACGATAAACGGTGCGTTTTCGTGAGAAGAGGGCTGATGGTCTGATACCTGCTTAAGTGGTGTTTTCTCGCCTATAGAGAGATAAATCATGTCTATATTGATAGACGTAATGCTGTCACCTTTCGGAGAATAGCTCTTTCGATATCCCTGCCAATGCTTCTGAAAAATAGTAGATAGTACTGTGACCACCTCGCCTGTCATTGCCATTTCAATATCAAACCAGGCCTTAGTATCGTCAGGTTTTTCTGTGCCATCCCATAGGTCAGAAATACCCGCCCCCCCAACCAGAGCCCAACGACCATCAATAATCAGCAGCTTGCGATGGGTACGCCCTGAATAGTTGGCTGGGGCTCGCCAATCGAAAGGGTTGAAAAACACGACCTGTACTCCTACGGAGCTTAAGCGCTGCCAGTACCGCTTGCTTAAGGCATGCGCACCATAGTCATCTACTAGCAGCTGAACGGTGATGCCTTCGAGAGCACGTTTTGTGATCGCGTCTGCAAAATCATCTGCCCGCCTGCCCGGCGTCATCATAAAGGTCTCAAACTGAATGCTATGCTGAGCGCTATTGATCGCCTCTAGCCGGGCCTTTTGTATCTGTTCGACGGTTTGCCACACATCCACGATTTGCCCGGTGGTGTTACGTGCTCCTGTCAGTGTCCCAACGCTGGAGAGAAAACGCGGATCGCTTGGGGCGAGCATATTCCTAACGTGAAAAAGGGGTCGCCACCGAAAAGCACCTCGGATATATAAGCTCAGCAAAAATATGACAATGAGAAGGAGAATTCCCAGCGACAGCCACTTAATCATTGCTATTGCGAAGGTCGCCATACTCTATAGAGGGTTTCCCATAGTCTCTTTTAGCGACTCTAATATGTATGAAAGTATGACCGCTGTCTTCTCTAATAAGAGATAGATAGCGTTGTAGAGAGTATTTCTTTAGTCATATCATCGGTCTTGCGCTACGTAGCGCACTGACAGCCGTTGCCTCCACAGCGTCGCAGTATTGAACAAATCTGCTCAACCAGCTTACTGATATCGAATGGCTTGTGAATAAGTCCATCGGCCCCTGCTTGAATGCCTGACTCTTTGTCAAGATTTTTATCAGCGGTTATGAACAAAATAGGAATGTAAGGTAGCTCGTCGCTTTGACGAATGCGACGAGCCACTTCGTAACCATTCATTCCTGGCATCATTACATCCAGCAAAATGAGATCGGGCGGACTGGCTTCCACAGCCTGGATTGCTTCTGCACCGCTATCTGCAAAAGTGAGGTTGAAAGTAGGGTATTCACTTAAGATAGCCTCCAGTAGCATCAGGTTATCTGGCATATCATCGACGGCTAGGATTTCTGGATTCTCAGGAGTAGTCATGGGCAAGCAGCAGCTTAGTAAGAAAATTATTGAAAAGCATTTTTCATTAAGTTATTCCCAACATATTAGTCAGCGCAGGTGACCACTGTACTCTGACTGTCGGCAGAACTACAGTCACATCAAAGATATGGAAATCAACAAGTGCTATTTAATACCAAGGGCTATTTGTACTACGTATGTGTAGATGGCTTGCCGTGCTCAAGTCACCCCATCGACTGAGCATAAAACCATAGACATCCAAAATTAGAGAGATGAGGCTTTCTAATGTGTCTCCCAAAATATTAGAGAAGTAATTTTTTTGGAGCTATTAGCAAAATGTCTGGCGAACGAAAATGTGCCTTGGCACTGGGTGTGATTTTTACCATTATTGGCGTTGCTGGTTTTATCCCCTCTCTGGTGAGCCTGCCGACCCAAGCCGTGAGCGGCGCTGCCCCCATTAACGTAGACGACATCCCAGCGATGGCAGGTGCAAACTACCATGCAGCCTACTTGAGAGGATTCGGCTACCTGTTTAGCCTGTTTCCAACCAATTTGTTGCACAATCTTACCCACCTTGCTTTTGGCGTATTTGGTTTGTACTCTTCGACAGGCGATCGCGGCGCGTTCAACTACAATCGCTTTTTTGCCATTGTCTATCTGTTAGTTGCCGTACTGGGGCTGCTTCCGGCGGCTAATACGCTGTTTGGGATTATGCCGATCTTTGGCAACAACGTTTGGCTAAATGCAATTACCGGTGCGATCGCAGCTTACTACGCATTTGTCTGGCATCCAGCCAATGCCGATATGACGACGCAGGTATAGCTATCTACAGCTGACAGCCAAAAATCATCACGGCAGTACTCTGCTGCCAAAAAATGTGAACTAATTGTGGGGGAAGGGTATTGCTAGAGTGCTGAGTAAATAACGACGGAGCCAGCCAGATGACTGCATTAGACTTTACCCGAAGTTTGGCGGTTGTCGTTGGCATTAACCAATACAGCAATGGCATTGCCCCCTTGAGAACGGCGGTGGGAGACGCCGAAGCGATCGCACAGGTCCTCCGAGATCAGCATGGCTACGAAGTTATTACCCTGCTCGACGAAAAGGCACAATCTGCGGACCTCCACCAGCTGATTCAAACTACGCTGCCGGATCAAGTTCGCCCAGAAAGCCGACTCCTCTTTTACTTTGCAGGTCATGGTATTGCTCAAGATGGAGAGGATGGGCCAGCGGGTTATCTGATTCCTCAGGATGCGGTCCCTGGTCAGGTAGATAGTTACCTGACCATGATCGCACTGCACGATGCGCTCACTGCGCTGCCCTGTCGCCACTTTTTGGCCATTTTCGACTGTTGCTTTGCGGGTGCCTTTCGCTGGTCAAGCACCCGCGACATTAGCATCGTGCCAGAGGTGATTCACCAAGAACGCTACGACCGCTTCCGGCAAGATCCTGCTTGGCAAGTGATCACCTCCGCCTCTTACAATCAAAAAGCGATGGACGTGCTCTCGCTGCAGGACGACCGCGGCGAACTAGAAAACCATCACTCCCCTTTCGCAGCTTCGCTCCTTCAAGCCTTGCAGGGTGAGGCCGATGCATCGCCTCCCGCCTCAGAGACCGCGCCAGCAGGCGATGGGGTGATCACGGCTACTGAGCTGTATTTGTACTTGCGCGATCGCGTAGAACTGCTCACAGAAGACAGCCATCAGCGTCAAACCCCAGAAATTTGCTCCCTGCGCAAGCACGATAAAGGTGAGTTTATTTTCCTCACCCCCGACCATGCGCTAAATCTTCCTCCGGCCCCCGAACTAAATTCAGAAAACAACCCATATCGAGGGTTGGAATCTTTTGATCAAATCCACAAAGATCTATTCTTTGGCCGTGACCGAGAAATTGAACAACTCTTGCAAAAGCTAGCGGGCCCTCAACCTTTGACGGTAGTGCTAGGCGCTTCAGGCACAGGCAAGTCCAGCCTGGTAAAAGCTGGATTGTTGGCAAAGTTAGAAACGCGCCCTGAGTTTCACATTTTGCCCGTCATGCGTCCGGGAAGTGCGCCCCTTGCTGCATTGGCGAAGAGCCTCGCTCAGTTAGTAACCCCGCAGCTGGCGAAAAATCTGCCGCAGCAGCTGGCAAAAGATGAACAGGCCCTGTCTCAGCTAGTAGAACAGTGGCATCAGTCGCAGGCAGGCGATCGCCCTGAAACAAAGCTGCTGTTAGTTATCGACCAGCTAGAAGAACTCATCACCCAGTCTCAGCAGGGTGCAATACAGTTTCAGAAACTGATAAAAAACGCCCTTGCTAAACAGTGGCAACACCTTCACATCGTGGCGACCCTGCGGCTGGATTTTGAAGCGCAGTTTCAAGCGAAAGATCTGCTGGGAGAAGACTGGATGGCCTCTCGATTTGTGATTTCGCCGATGGGTCAGGCGCAATTGAGAGAGGCGATTGAGCTACCGGCTGCAGCGCGAGTTTTATGCTTTGAGCCCTCTAGCTTGGTAGATCGGCTCATAGAAGCGGTGTCGCAAACGCCGGGGGCGCTTCCTTCACTGTCGTTTACTTTGAGTGAACTGTATCTGCGCTACCTGGAAAGGCGGGGAGACAATCGAGCCCTCACGGAGGCCGACTATTTGGCACTTGGCGGGGTTTCTGGTGCCCTCACCCGCAAGGCTACACAAGAGTACGAGACATTGGTGGCTAGGGATGCGGCCAACCGTAAAACGGTGAAGCGGGTGATGTTGCGCATGGTGTCTCTCTCTGGTGGTGCGATCGCCCGTCGGCGGGTTCCCCTCTCAGAACTGTTGTATGAAAGCGAGGCTGAGAATGCTCGGGTTCAAGCACTACTCACGCAGTTGATTGCAGTTCGGCTGGTGGTGCAAGGGCAAGCCGCCGATGACCGCGAAGGTCGCGAAGGTGAGGAGGCGTATGTGGAACCGGCCCACGACGCGCTGATACGAGGGTGGGACAAGCTGCTGCAATGGAAGGCTGAGGAGCAGGTAAATCTCTCTCTGCAGCGGCAGCTAACGCCGCAGGCCAATACTTGGATGGCGGAATGCAAGGCGGGACGAGAAGCAAAAGCCAGCGGTTTTTTGTGGGATGACAATCCACGTTTGCCTTTGCTTGCAGAGATTTTGGCCTCTGGTGAAAATTGGCTGAACCGGACTGAAGCTCGATTTATTCGCACGAGTGTGTTGCGCCAGCGCAGGCGGCGTCAGCGGCTAGTGGCTTCTGTGGTTGGGGTAATTGTCGGGCTGAGCGGATTGAGTGCGATCGCGCTAGCCCAGCGACAGCTTGCCAGAGCACAAGCCCACCGCGCCAATCAACAAACTATCTACGCTGAGGCGAACGCAGCTGATGCCTCTCTGGCTGCCCATCGCCCTCTAGCGGGCATGGTGGCAGCGGTAAGTGCTTGGGAGAGTGTAGAAGCGGCTGGGTTGGAAAATACTGAAATTGTCTGGCAGGCGATCGCAGCCTTGAGCAAAGGTGCCTATACAGATCGTTTATTCAACCAAGCAGAGACTCAGTCGGAAGATTTATCACCGTTCTGGTTTCGAGAAAAACTTTCTTTGGCCCATCGCGATCGCGTTCGAAGTGTGGCTTTTAGCCCCGATGGCAAAACCATGGCTACTGCCAGTGAAGACAATACAGCTAAGCTATGGGACGCGCGTACGGGTGAATTGCTGAAAACCTTAGAACACACTGCAGGGGTGGTCAGCGTAGACTACAGCGGTGATAGTCAACTTGTTGTTACTGCTAGCGTGGATGACACCATCTCACTATGGGATGCCCAAACAGGTACAAAGCTGAAGACGATAGCAGTTGAGAGTGTAGACAGTGGCTACTTCGCAGTGACCAGCGTCGCGATTAGCCCTGACGGACAGCTGATTGCTACTGCCAGCCAAGACAACACAATTAAACTATGGCGTGCGACTGATGGGTCGCTCCTCCACACGCTGGGTGACTACTATGGATTTGATGAGGGCACAGAAACTCACACGGGCGTTGTATGGCAAGTAGCCTTCAGCCCAGATGGAAAAACTCTGGCCTCAGTCAGCACCGATCAAAGCGTTAAGCTGTGGGACACTGCCAGCGGCGAGCATAAGCAGACGCTAACTGGTCACCAAGACAGCATTTACAGCGTGAGCTTTAGCGCAGATGGAACCATGCTAGCCAGCGGAAGTAAAGATGGGACCGCTAAAATTTGGACAACAGAGTCTGGTCAGCTGCAACAAACCCTAGAAGGCGATTCTACCGTGCTGGCTGTTGCATTTAGTCCTAGCGGTCAGTTGTTGAGCACTGCTGGGCTAGACCAAACGATAAAGCTCTGGCACATAGAAGAGAAGCGCCTGCTAAACACCTTGGAAGGGCACACCGCAGGCATCTCCGATGTTGCCTTTAGCCCCGATGGCGAAACTTTAGTCTCCACCAGCATCGATAAAACGGTGAAAGTGTGGCAGGCCGCACAGCCTGACAACAGCACCCCACTGGTGAAAACCCTCCGAGGCCACACGGCAGGCGTAAACGGCGTAGCGCTCAGCCCCGACGGTAAAACGGTCGCTTCTGCCAGCCACGACAAAACAGTAAAGCTGTGGAATGCCCAAACCGGTGCCCTACGCCAAACCCTAACTGGGCATGACGATCTAGCGATTAGCGTTGCCTTTAGCCCCGATGGCGCTACGCTCGCTTCCACCAGTCAAGACCAAACAATCAAGCTGTGGACCGTCGCTACCGGCGAACTGAAACAGACGCTAATAGGTCATCAAGACTCTGTGATGAATGTGGCGTTTAGCCCTGACGGCAGTACCTTGGCTTCGGCAAGTGAAGATCACACTGTAAGACTTTGGCAGGCGGACTCAGGAGAATTTCTAAAGTTTTTCTCTGGTCATACTTCGGGCGTGAGCAGCGTCGCCTTTAGCCCAGATGGTGCTACGCTCGCCACTGCCAGTGGTGACCATACGGCCAAACTTTGGCAAGTCTCCACCGGCGCTGTAATTCACACCCTCACCGGTCACAACGACGATGTTAGAGAATTGGCCTTTAGTCCGGACGGCACAACCCTAGCCACTGCCAGCATGGATGAAACCGCAAGACTTTGGGCGGTTGAGACCGGCCAACCCCTAAGACGACTAGAAGGCCATAGCGACAAAATCTTTGGCATAGCGTTTAGCCCGGATGGCCATGCCGTGGCAACCGTTAGCAGCGATCGCACCATCAAGCTATGGGAAACCAGCACAGGCCTTATGCTTAACACGCTAAAAGGGCATACCAGCATGGTCATTAGCACAGCCTTTAGCTCCGATGGCAATCTTCTAGCGACAGCCAGCGACGACCACACAGTGAAGCTTTGGACCCTCAATCCAGCCCAGCTAGCAGACTGGCACTGCAAGTGGCTACGAGACTACCTCATTTACGGCTCACTGGGTCAGCCATCGACCGAGACTCAGATTTGTAAGCGTGGATAAATGCACGAATACTTACATTTTTGTCTGATGGGCGACTGACCAGATGGCTCAGCAGCAAGCGCTTGACAGTAGCCAAGTTAGCAAATGGAGTGTGTTTTATTTGCTACAAATATGAAAGATTTGGGAATACCTGTTTCTTTCTGCCGGAGTGTTTTGATGTTGACCGTTTCTTCGAGGCCTGTTTCCGACCCGCTGGCCGCTAAAATTAATCAACCTATTCACTGGCTCAATGCGATCGCACTGATCTACGTCTTGGGTGGCTATGCTCTGGGTATTGCCTGCATTGTTTCGCCCGCGTGGCCTGCAAACCTTCTGGGCGTGCTGCTGCTCACCCACACCCTTGTCTGGGCTGCCTACTTTGTGCATGAGTTTATGCATGGCGCCATTTTCCGCAAACTCAAGTGGAATGTGATTGGCGGGAAGGCAATGCTGTTTTTGACCGGGTCTTGCTACTGCCGCTATCGCCCCCTGGCCAACTACCACATGATGCACCACAAGAATCGGGCAGATTTCTCGGCCTTTTCTATCTCTAAATGTCTCGAAGCGTTACCCGGCTGGCTCAGGCAAATCGTGGTAGGGCTCGAAGCGCTGTATTTTCCGGCTGTGAACTTTATCTTGCGCTGGGTGTGTGCGCTGTCTCCTTTTCTGGGCAAGGCCCGAAAACAAGACAGAGGTCGCAATGCTGCGCTGTTGCTGATTCGAGGGACGCTGTTTGCAGTTCTAGGCGGGTACTCACTCCGGGCGCTTGCTCTCTATTTGGTCGCCTACATTTGTTTTATCAATCTGTTGCGATTTATCGATTGCTTTCAGCACACCTTTGAAGTGCTGCAGCTTGGGCAACCCATACCAAAATACACCGCAGAATACGAAGAGCAAAACACCTACTCCAATATCTTTCCTAAAAAGTGGTCTTGGCTCAATCTGTTCTTTCTCAACTTTGGCTATCACAACGCTCACCACCAAATTACCTATTGCCCCTGGTACCTACTGCCTCAGCTAGACGGTGAACTCTATCAGCCTAGCCACCGGCAGTATGTAACGCTCGACCGACTAGTGCATCTCTATCACCGGTACCGCGTCAAGCGACTGTTTAGCGGAGAAGGACATGTGCAAGATACCGCCGATGGCTTGAGCTTGGATGGTTTTTACGGTGCGGTTGGGGTCTCCTTTCTCGTGTTGAGAGAGCCGTTGGACTGGCTGACGCTTCCCGATGACGAAAACAGCAGTGAGCTTCAGGCGTCTCCGTCTTGAGGTTTTCCTATTTCTTTTTCGCCTGTAGATTCTTCCTCCGAAGGTTTCCGGATGGTCAATGAGTAGCAAAAACGGTCTGCTCTGGAGATGGTCTCTCCATGTAGGACAGGTTTTTCGTGGCGGGTGTAGGCCGTGTATCGATACACGATTAGCGGCTGACCAAGTGGCACTTCTAAGTGGTTGCTCATTTCGTAGTCAGCGTGGGTGCATTCGATTGTCGCTTCGATATGCTCAATGCTGATGCCGTGCTGCTCTAGCGTGGGAAAGGTCATTTGCTTTTTGAGCTGGGGGCCAAACTGTTTGCCCAGCGTCGGCAAAATGTAGGTGATATCGACAGCGCCTACAGAGCCATTCATGTATAGAAGTTTCTTCTGGTAGTAGGCCGTTTTTTCTGTCAGGTTGAGGACGGTTTGCACGAGCTCTGGTGCGCGCACCTTGCGAAAGGTCAAATTCTCGAAGGTCAGCTCAATTCCCTTCTGGGCTAGGTCAGCTTCTAACAGAACTAGGGGACTGGATAGAGAGTAAGCCACCTTTCGCTCAGCGGTTACAAAAACCCCCTTTCCCTGCTGAGACTGGGCTAGCCCCTGACTAACTAAGTTTGCGATCGCCTGCCGAACGGTAATGCGACTCACCCCGAAGGTGGCCATCATTTGGTGCTCACTGGGTAGCTTTTCCCCGGGGGCATAAAAGCCCGAATCGATTTGATGGCGCAGCTTTTCTGAGATACTGACGTGGAGGGGAACAGAAGACATTGAGCAGTCGGGGTACACTGCCTTGTTATAGCAGGTTGAGTGTGCTAACTTTTACTTGTTATAACAAGTTGGTCGAAAGATCGTTATTTCCATAAGACATGTCAAAAAGTACGGTAATGAACGCAAAACAGTTGCTTGATGCGCAGGTGCTTGCCCCTTTGAACCAGCGTTCAAACTGGGCAGGTGGGGTTCGGTTTTCAGCGCATGTAGCGGTGATGGTGGCGAGTGGCTACGGGTGGGGACATGCCTGGGAGCTAGGTTTATACGGGCCGGGCTTGGCTGCATTGCTTATTTATGGGGTGAGCTTGGCCTTTATGTTTTGCGCGGTGCATGAGTGTGTGCATCGGACGGCGTTTGTCAGCACGCGGGCCAATGATGCGCTCGCATGGCTGGCAGGCTGCTTATCTTTTTACAACAGCACGTTTTACCGGCGCTATCACAAGTGGCACCATCGCTACACCCGCATAGAAGGTAAAGATCCAGAGCTGTTGGATTTAGAACCCCAAAACGTTGCTGAATATCTCTGGGTGCTTAGTGGCATTCCCTGGTGGATGGGTAAGATTTCTGGGCATGTCAAGGTTGCGCTAGGTCAGCTAGAGGGCTGCTATTATTTGCCCGAAAGTTCTCATCAGTCTGTTGTGCACTCTACCCGGTGGCAGCTAGGGGTGTATGGTGCGATCGCAATTATCTCCACGGCACTGGGTCACCCTTGGTTCCTTTTCACCTACTGGATATTGCCGCTCGCGGTGGGCCAGCCCGTCCTCCGGTTTGTGCTCCTCGCTGAGCACACAGGCTGCACCTACGACGACAACGCCCTCGCGAACACCCGCACGACCCTGACGCTCTGGCCGCTGCGTTTTCTGATGTGGAATATGCCCTACCACGCCGAGCACCATCTCTATCCTTCCGTACCTTTTTACGCTCTGCCAAAGGCGCACACCCTGCTAAAAGAACAGTTCGCTACCGTTGATGCTGGCTATGTTCTGGTGAATAGAGAGATCGTCAATGGCTTCTCCTAATCAAACCCTTGGCAAACAGACGACACCCAAGCGGTTTGTAATCCAAGATTTTGAGCTGCAGTGTGGTGCTGTGCTCCCAGAAGCCGAATTGGTGTATCAAACCTATGGAGAGCTGGATGCCGAGCGATCTAATGTTGTTCTTTATCCCACCTCCTACGGCGCGCAGCACACAGATGTTGACTGGCTGATTAAGCCCGGTGGCATTCTAGACCCCACGGACTGGTTTGTGATTATGCCAAACATGTTTGGCAATGGGCTCTCGACCTCACCGAGTAACTGCGAAGCCGCGAAGGAAAAGGGTTGTTATTTTACCCATTACGACAATGTGCGATCGCAGCTTGCCCTGCTACAAAGCCTGGGCATTGAAACGATTGCGCTTGCCTACGGCTGGTCGATGGGTGCGCAGCAGGCTTATCACTGGGGGGCGCTGTATCCTGACAGGGTAAAGCGGATTGCGGCTATTTGCGGGACAGCGAGAACAACTGCTCACAATCGTGTGTTTTTGTACAGTTTGAGGGCGGCCCTGCAGGGGGACCCGGCGTGGAATGGCGAGCGGTTTGAAGCTGTGCCGGAGAGAGGCTTTCATACCTTCACGCAAATCTATGCAAGCTGGGCGGCTTCTCAAGCCTACTATCGAGAGCAGCCGTATTTGGAATGGGGTTACGACTCTTTAGAAGATTACTTGCTGCGTAGCTGGGAGGCTGGCTATCGCAGGCGCGACCCGCACGATCTGCTGGCGATGATAGAGACTTGGCTACATTGTGATGTCGGCGATAATCCGATGTACGGAGGAGACTATGAGAAAGCGCTTAAATCGATTACTGCAAACGTGCTGGTGATGCCCGCTAGCACTGACCTGTACTTTACACCGGAAGACTGCGAGGCTGAGGCAAAGCTGATTCCTAACAGTGAGTACGTGGTGATTTCTTCTATTTGGGGGCACCGGGCAGGTAATCCCTACCAAAATGCTGAAGATGAAGCGTCGATTCGGCAGGCGGTTCGACAGCTGCTGTTGCAGGCAAGTTAGCCGGGTGCGAAAATTAGGGATTGGCAGTAAATAACATCCTGCTCCCCTCTCCCTAGCCCTCTCCCGATGGGAGAGGGAACCGGACTCAAAGTCTCTCTCCCATCGGGCGCTCCCGTGTATACATAAGTCCGAGAGAGGCGTCACATCCCGCCGCCCACTCTACGAGAAGAGCAAGCTCTACATC
>JBCBIK010000111.1:0-17257 GCA_038524545.1 Cyanobacteria bacterium J06623_4
CGATTGACCATGCCTTGATTGAGCAATCGAATAGCTAAACAAGAAAGCCCTCAGCGCACTGTGCGCTGAGGGCTTTCTTGTTTAGAGGTGTAGAACTTCTTTTCGGCAAAGAAATGTTGCCAACTGTTAAAAAGATAGCTCTATACTATCAATAGACTTATGGCGAAATAATTCGATGAAAAGATTCTTTGACGGTTTTGGAAGTTGGCTCAAGCAATGGGTGATGTTGCTGTGTCTGGTTGCTGTATTTTTGCTGGGTGGGGTGTTGGAGCAGAGCGTGATCGCGTCTCCTACACCAAATACCCAACCTGTTGTTGCTTACAATATCGATTTTGGTATGGACTTAGCTCGGGTAGAGCAAACCATTGAGCACTATGGGGAAGAAATTCGTGACGTTGTTGAGCAGGCATTGCGCAACAACGTGAATAATCCTGACAGCAAAAACACTGCTCAAAATACTTACAAAAGACAAAGTGCGCTCAACGAGCTTCTTCCTGAGCGTCGAAGCAGTGCCTTTTCAAAAGATGATTTGGTTAATTTGAAGAAAACTGAGCATCCAAGGGAGCGACTGAGATAGGAATGATTTCAGCCGAGCGTATTGTTCGATAGCCAATTTTTTACGATAAAAGCGCCGGTTTTGGTCTGAAAAGACTAAATCGGCGCTTTTGTCTTGTTTTTTTATTTGCTTAAGTCTCTGGAAGAAGCACTTGAGGGAAACAGATGCTGGACTGAAGCCTTATAGGAGTGCGTCTTCTTGGTGGGTTTGAATGGTGCAGTCGGAAGTGGGGTAGGCGACGCAAGTAAGGACAAACCCGGCTTCCATTTGGTCATCTTCTAGGAAGACTTGGTCGGACTGGTCTACGGTTCCGGAGACGAGCTTGCCTGTGCAGCTAGAGCAGGAGCCAGCACGGCAAGAGGCCGGCAAATCGATGCCTGCGTCTTCTGCAGCTTCAATGATGTACGTATCGTCTGCACATTCGATAGTTTCGTTGATGCCTTCGTCTTCGTTGATAAGTGTGACTTTGTAAGTCGCCATGGATAGCCCTCGGATGAACAGTTGGGTAATTGTGTTTAACGCTACGAAAGTTAAACTCTCTTAACAATATATACCGATAGCTGCACCCGTGAAACCACTTATGTAGTGGGCGCTGCTAGAGAGGTGTTACAGAAAATGGCGATGGTCGATCTTTCAAAGGCAACAGCTGTTCTTTGGGGCTTTTTTCGGAGCTGTTCTTTGGGTGGTAGATGGGCGATAAAATGAATAGCTGATTGCGATCGCTCGTTCCCTATTCCGCTTTATCCGCCCCTAAGAAAGCGCAAAGTCTATGGCTAATTCTCCCGCTTGCTCTCCAGAAGATATTGCCTCTGAGGGACTCAAGCCCAATGAGTATGAGGAAATAGTGCGGCGGTTGGGCCGTCATCCCAATCGGGCTGAGCTAGGTATGTTTGGCGTGATGTGGTCGGAGCACTGCTGCTACAAAAATTCGCGGTCTTTGCTCAGTCAGTTTCCTACGGAGGGCGATCGCATCCTAGTTGGCCCCGGAGAAAATGCGGGGGTGATCGATGTTGGCAGCGGCATGCAGGTCGCCTTCAAAATAGAATCTCACAATCATCCCTCTGCCATAGAACCTTTTCAGGGCGCGGCAACCGGAGTGGGAGGAATACTGCGCGACATTTTTACTATGGGCGCGCGACCCATCGCGGCGCTCAATTCTTTGCGGTTTGGCAGCTTGGAAGATGCACGCACTCGGCAGATTTTTACCGGAGTTGTGTCAGGCATTGCCCACTACGGCAACTGCTTTGGGGTGCCGACGATTGGCGGGGAAGTCTTTTTCGATGAGGCATACAGCGGCAATCCCTTGGTGAATGCCATGGCGATCGGTCTGATGGAGACGCCTGAAATTGTGAAGTCTGGTGCTGTGGGCATTGGCAATCCTGTGCTGTATGTCGGGTCGACGACCGGGCGGGATGGCATGGGCGGGGCAAGCTTTGCCAGCGCTGAATTGAGCGATGAGTCGGAGGCCAACCGTCCGGCGGTGCAGGTGGGCGATCCCTTTTTAGAGAAATCTTTAGTAGAGGCCTGCCTAGAAGCTTTTAAGACTGGCGGGGTGGCGGCAGCCCAAGACATGGGAGCTGCGGGCATTACCTGCTCCACTGCTGAGATGGCGGCAAATGGTGGGGTTGGTATTGAGCTGGACTTGGATCTGATTCCGGAGCGGGAGCCTGGGATGGTGCCCTATGAGTATCTGCTATCTGAATCGCAGGAGCGGATGCTGTTTGTGGCGCATGCTGGACGCGAGCAGGAGCTGATAGATATTTTTCATCGGTGGGGACTGCATGCCGTGGTGGCAGGCACCGTGATTGAAGATCCGATTGTTCGCATTTTGTTTCAAGGAGAGGTGGCCGCAGAAATTCCGGCAACGGCACTTTCAGACAATACCCCTATTTATCGGCGAGAGCTGATGGCAGAACCGCCTGACTACGCTCAAGAAGCTTGGTCTTGGCAGGAGAGCGAGTTGCCTACCGCCTCTGCGAATGGTGTAGCAGATCAAACTTGGAACCAGATATTGCTATCGCTGTTAGCGACACCGACAATTGCTTCTAAGCGCTGGGTATACCGGCAGTATGACCATCAGGTGCAGAACAATACGGTGATGATGCCGGGTGGTGCGGATGCGGCGGTGATTCGACTCCGCTCTCAGGTGGATGCAGAACATAGCGCAGGCCCAAATGCGAAGACCGGTCTTGCGGCAACGGTAGATTGTAATGCGCGTTTGGTGTATCTCAACCCTTATGAGGGGGCTTTGGCTGCGGTGGCTGAGGCGGCGCGAAATCTGAGCTGCGTTGGGGCGGAGCCGGTAGCCGTGACAGATAATTTGAACTTTGGGAGCCCGGAGAAGCCTGTGGGCTATTGGCAACTGGCGGAAGCCTGCCGAGGATTAGCGGATGGGTGTCGTGCCTTTTCGACGCCTGTGACGGGTGGCAATGTGTCACTGTACAACGAGACGCTAGACAGCGACGGGTCGCCAAGACCGATTTATCCTACGCCAGTGGTGGGAATGGTGGGGCTGGTGCCAGATCTTGAACGGGTGTGCGGGCAAGGATGGCAGACGGAAGGAGATCTGATCTATCTGCTGGGGGTGGCTGCTAACGATGTGAAGAGCGGGGTGGTAACGCTGGGCGGCTCTGAATATCTCAAGCGTGTGCATGGTAGGGTGGCAGGCCAACCTCCGAAAGTGGATGTGGAGCTGGAGCTGGCTGTTCAGGCGGCTTGTCGCCATGGCATTCGGCAGGGCTGGGTGCAGTCGGCTCACGACTGCGCTGAGGGGGGAATGGCGATCGCACTGGCAGAGTCTTGCATTAGTGGAAAAAAGGGGGCAATTATTACGCTGTCTGCGGGTGACCTCAGATCCGATACGTTGCTGTTTGGTGAAGGTGGGGCGCGTATTTTTGTGTCTGTGTCGCCAGATTGTCAGCGTGACTGGGAGGAGTATTGTCGCGATCGCCTGCCAGAATGCTCTCTAGTGGGTAAGGTTGGCAGCGCCCAATCTGATTTGGTGATTAAAGGTGTAGAGGGTGAGTCACCGCTAATTTCAATGTCTGTGGCTGCGCTGGAGAAGCCATGGAGTAGTGCTATCGAGAATGCATTAGCTCAAGACAGTTGAGAGAAAAAGTTACCTGTTTGCTTCGGTCTCAGCTATTGGGGAGGTGCAGAGGAATGGCTGCTCTGTCAGCGTCTCTTCGACTAAGCTTTTTTCCGATTTCTGCAAAAATTAAGGTCTGTATAAAAGCAGACTATCCTGTTGTTAATCTGCCAGATTTTCTTGCAAGGAATGATAGGATCGATAAATAAATTAAAAAAGTATTAAGCGCTGGCATACAATTTTTGCCTGTTTGTAATGCTCGCTGCTGGGTCGCTCAAATGACTCGTTGAAACAGGCTGATGTATCCGTTAAATTTCTTTGATTTTTGCTAGAAAAGTAGTGAGTTAACGGATGTTTGATCTTCGCAGGTTTTTGTACCGTAGCGTCTGCACCTATGGACACTAGGTCAGTGCATTTTGTTCATGGTAAGTGGTTGTGGCATGGCTGCGGCAGCGATTATTGAAGATCAATTCTGATTTTTACTGATTTTTTATTGGGAGTTTAAGTAGACATGCCTCAGCACTTTGATTCTGCTGTGCCTGCTAAGCGTGATGAGGACAAGCATCCTGAGGATGAGTGCGCGGACTTAGGACGCCCAGATAAGCCTGAAGAAGCCTGTGGTGTGTTTGGTGTGTATGCGCCGGGGGAGGAAGTGGCGACGCTGGCTTACTTTGGGCTGTATGCCTTACAGCATAGGGGCCAAGAGTCGGCTGGTATTTCAACTTTTGACAAAGGAGAAGTGCACACTCACAAGGAGATGGGCTTGGTCTCTCAGGTGTTTACCGATGAGCTGCTGCACAGCATGCCGGGGCAGCTAGCGATTGGCCACACGCGCTACTCTACGACGGGCTCAAGCCACGCGGGCAATGCTCAACCGGCAGTGGTGTCTTCTCGGCTTGGCAAGCTGGCGCTGGCGCACAATGGCAACATTGTGAATGTAAGTGCTTTGAGAGCCGCGCTGCTGGAGCGTAATCATGATTTGATGACGACTTCTGACTCTGAGCTGATAGCTTTTGCACTGGCGGAAGCGGTGAATGATGGTCAGGACTGGATCGAGGGTGCGATCGCTGCCTTTAAGCGCTGCGAAGGTGCCTTTAGCTTGGTAATTGGTACGCCGGGTGGAATATTGGCCACGCGTGACCCCCACGGCATTCGACCGCTGGTGCTAGGCTACATGGGCAGCCAGCCTCCTAGCGAAGTTTCTACTGAGACGACGAGCGGGTATGGCGCTGGTAAATATGTGGTGGCCTCTGAAACCTGCGGACTCGACATCGTTGGGGCCACCTACTTGCGAGATGTCGCGCCTGGTGAGCTGCTGTGGATAGATGGCAGCGGTGTGAAATCGATGCAGTGGGGACAGGCAGAGCGCAAGCTGTGCGTTTTTGAAATGATTTATTTTGCCAGGCCAGACAGTGTCTTCCACGAAGAGAGTCTGTATAGCTACCGCAAGCGAATCGGTCAGCAGCTTGCAAAGGAATCTCCTGCTGATGTGGATTTGATTATGGCGGTGCCGGATTCGGGTATTCCTGCTGCGATTGGCTATTCTGAAGCCTCTGGCATCCCCTACGCCGAGGGCCTGATCAAAAATCGCTACGTGGGTCGTACGTTCATTCAGCCGACACAGGCAATGCGAGAAGCGGGCATTCGGATGAAGCTCAACCCAATGCGCGATGTGCTAGAAGGCAAGCGCATTCTCATTGTGGATGATTCAATTGTGCGGGGTACCACTAGCCGCAAGCTAGTGCAGATGTTGTACGCGGCGGGTGCAGTAGAGGTGCATATGCGAATTTCTTCGCCCCCCGTGACCCACCCCTGTTTCTACGGTATTGATACCGACAACCAGGATCAGCTGATTGCGGCGACAAAGTCGGTCAAAGAAATTGAGCAGCAGCTAGGCGCTGATTCGCTGGCTTACCTCAGTTGGGAAGGCATGCTGGAGGCCACGGGTGTCGCTGTCAATAGTTTCTGCTCGGCCTGCTTCACGGGTGACTATCCGATTGATATTCCTATGCAGGTGAAGCGGACGAAGCTGATGCTAGAGAAAGTGCCTGCGGAAGTGAGCTAGTTCTTTTAGGTCGTTCACATGTGCTCAGGTGCTGAGCAAGCGGTCCATTAGGCTGCGTACCGACTGCTTAACTTGCTGTCGGCGTCTCCAGTTTTCAAAGTCTTTTTGGTAGCGATAACCCGATGTTTGGTACGCGCGCCAGCCGTGTAAGGCTAGGCCAATGCCCCAAGCTAGTGCCACGAAGAGCGCTACACCATAGCCGCCTGCTAACAAGTTGAGTAATAGCAAAAAGCTGTTGACAATGCCGTAGCGAATAAGGTGATGGTGGAATTTTTGACGGCGTTGCTCGTTGAAGGCAGCTTGTTGCGCAGAGGTGGTTTGGAGGGTTTGCCACTCACGCTCGGCAGACCACAAGGTTTCTGGTGCGATATTTAGCTCAGCGGCGATTTCAGAAAGCTGTCGTTTGGTAAGTTCGCCAGATTCTGTTTCTTTTGCGATCGCAATTTGTAAAATCTGTTGGGCGTCTTCGCTCGCGTAAAGGTCTGCCATGGGCTGTAGGTCTGGAGGCTTTACTTACCTTTATAGTCAAGTTTTAAGAAGTTGCGTAGTAGAGAAACCCGGATTGCAACGTAAGTACATCTAAGCCTTGTCAGCCGGGAACACTGAGAACACTTTCAAGCTAGTACATCCTGTCTCAGGGAATGTATTTGCATCTACTCAGCAAGAGAAAAAATATTATGGCTCAGCTCGTTCCTGTAAAGCTCGAAGACGGCACTGAAATTTACATAGAAGCCACCAGCGATGTAAACGTACCTCCTTCAGAAGGGCCAAACGTAGGCCCAGATGACTATGAAGAGCAGGAGTCAGTGCGTGGCGGACAAAAGGGCCTTTTGGGTGGCGGTTCCCGAGGCTTTGTCGGGATGCCAGGGGGGGATGGTGCGAGTGGTCAGCCAAGTGGCCACGGCGCAGCGGCCATGGCCTCCCAAAGCTTCAAGGCAATAGAAAGCACAATTCGCACTTATACGAATCACACCCTCAGCGCTTTTAAGAACATGTCAGATGGCAGCGTTGATAAAGTCACCTTGCAGTTTGGCATTCGCATTGGTGGAGAAGCCGGTGTGCCCTACGTGACCAAAGGGACCGCTGAAAGCAACTTGAGCATTACCGTGGAATGCTCTTTTGATGACTAGCCTGCTAATCTGACTAGCCTACTAATCCACTGCGGTAGGACGACTGCCTACAGCGTGCCGGTCAATCACCTGATCGACTAGGCCGTACGCTAGAGCTTCTTGCGGAGACATGAAGAAGTCGCGCTCAGTGTCTTCTTTGATCTTTTCCAAAGACTGACCAGTGTGCTTGGCCATGGCTTCGTTGAGCATGTTCTTGAGATACAAAATCTCTTTTGCTTGGATTTCGATATCTGTGGCCTGCCCTTGGGCACCGCCAGAAGGCTGGTGAATCATCACTCTCCCATTGGGGAGGATCATGCGCTTGCCTTTGGTGCCAGCGCTGAGCAGGAAGGCTCCCATGCTAGCCGCCAGCCCCATGCAGATAGTGGCCACGTCGGGGCGAATGTGGTTCATGGTGTCGTAGAGCCCTAGGCCAGCAGAGACGGAGCCACCAGGAGAATTGATGTATAAGTAGATATCTTTTTCGGGATCCTCAGCTTCTAAAAAAAGCATCTGAGCCACGATCAGGTTCATCGATTCGGCAGTGACCTGACCATGCAAAAAGATAATTCGCTCTCTGAGCAAGCGGGAGTAGATATCGAAGGCGCGTTCTCCACGACCCGATTGCTCAATAACGGTTGGAATCATTAGAAGCTCTAGAGGTTATGTTTTTTCATTTTTCTGTCTTAAATTGTACAGACTTCGCACCCTTGATTGTTGGTATTAGTAGGGTGTGGATAACCCGAAAGTTAAAAAGATAACCGGGGGATGGCTAAGCGAGTCCTTTTTAATGTTAAGGGTGGCTGTAAGGTGCCCAAAGTCGGGGTATACAAAGTATTAGTGCATCTTTATTAATGCATCTGTTGGGTTGATTTATTTTCCTTCGCCGTAGCGCAGAGATAGGTTTGCTATGACTCAGATTTTTCTTGCAGGAGCCAGCCGAGGCGTTGGCCGTGAAATTGCTAAGCGATTGGTGATTGAGGGCCACGATGTGACGGCTCTACTACGCAGCAATCGAGCGAACGATGAGCTGATGGCGATGGGAATAACGGTGGTGGCCGGTGACGCGCTCAATGGCGACCAGATGCGTCAGATTATGGGCGATTTCCCGTCTGAAATTGTGATTAGCACGATTGGCGGATCTCCTGACGATGGCGGCGCACGGCCTGACTATAAGGGCAATAAGAATTTGATAGATGGTGCGATCGCTTCTGATGCGAAGCGCTTTGTGCTGATCAGCTCGATTGGCAGTGGAGATAGCGCCAAGGCTTTGCCCCCCAACGTGATGGAGACCCTAGGTCCAGTACTGAAGGAAAAGGCCCAAGCTGAAGACTACCTAATGAAAAGCGGGTTGAGCTATACCGTCATTCGGCCCGGGGGGCTGATATCGCAGCCTGCAACCGGACAGGAAGTGCTAACCGAAGATCCCTCCGTGGCAGGCTCGATTCCTCGGGCAGGGGTTGCGGCGCTCACGGTGCGCTGTTTGGGAAAGGCAAAAACGTTCAATAAGATTTTCTCGGCCATTGACCTATCTATGCAGCGCACCGAGAAAGAGTTTGATGTGTTTGATTTGTAGACTGAGTCTGCTGTTCTAAGCCTCGCCCCTTCAGTTGTGAGCCTTTTTCACAACCCATTAGTCAATTGGCATCAGCCAACGCTTGCCCATAGCCCAGTCCAGTGCGTAGCGGGCAGTGACGAACCATAGGAAGCTTTCGCCTGTGACCAATATCCAGGTGAGCCAAGCGAAGGAGTCATCCCAGCTAGCTTCGATTTGGGCGAGCGATCGCACAAAGGCAAAGGCACCGACTGCGCCACCGCCCAGATGGAGATTGTCATCTTTGCGGACGATGTAACGATAGGTAACGCCAAAAAAGAAGCCGGATGCGATCGCCACAGCCACATTGACAAACCATGCCAAGAGGCTATGCGGTACAGCCACCGGCAAGTCTGCCCAACCTGCGAAAACCGTTGTCAGACTAGCTACAGAGCCAACTGTGGCAGCGCTGATAAGACCTGATTTGATAGACTCTAGCCGCGCTTCGGCGAGGGATAGTTCTGAGGTTGTCACGGTGTTTTTGGGGCGAATATTCCAGCAGAATCTCGGCGGTCTCTGCCAGGGCAGGACTAACTTTACCGTATGATAGAAAGCGAAGAATTTGCCTTTAAAATTTTACATATGGACATTTTGACTCTGGGCTGGATTTCGCTATTTGCCTGCTTTACCTTCTCTATCTCTATGGTGATTTGGGGTCGCAACGGCTTCTAGAGCCTGGTGAATTTTTCTTGGTGGCGTAAGGGGTCTCTATGAACGCTTTTTTGACCGCAATCTCTGAAGACCAGCTGCTGACAGTGCTAGCGGTGCTCTCTTTTTTGCTGCTGGTGGTTGTCACAGGGGGTGTCGCATACCTAACGGTCATAGAATGGCGAGATAAGCGGCGCCGTGGCGAAGAAGCGAGAGCCCTACCAGCTCCGGGTAGACGCGCTAAGCGCTAGACCCACGAGCACGCTAAGAAAATGAATTATTTCAGAGGACTGACTGAGCCATCGCCCGCCGGACATTTGTAGAGAAAACTGGTGTGAAAAAAGCTGGCCCCACTTCGGCCAGGCAAGTCGCATTTGAAGCGCTCCGAGCGATTGGTCGGGGCGCTTTTGCAGATGTTGTGCTGGACCGCAAGCTGAGCGCCTCTCAGTTGAGCGCGCAGGATCGGGGCTTAGCGACAGAACTAGTCTATGGCACGGTTCGGCGGCAGCGAACCCTCGATGCCATTATCAGTCAGTTTGGAAGGCGCCAAGCTGAGCAACAGCAGGCAGACCTTCTCCAGATACTGCGGCTAGGATTTTATCAGCTGCGCTACTTGAGCCATGTGCCTGATCATGCGGTCGTCGACACGACGGTGGCACTGGCCAAGGCGCAGCGGTTGGGAAAGCTTAGCGGTGTGGTAAATGGCATGCTGCGCGAATATATTCGCCAGCGCGGCGACGGAGATGGTGCAGGGACGCTGAAAGATCCCCTACTGTTACCTGAACCGACCACTGAGCGCCTAGGAATCTTGCACAGCTATCCCGATTGGATTGTGAAGGTTTGGCAGTCCATGCTGGATGATGAGTCCGTAGCTGCGCTGTGTGAATATTTCAACCGTCCGCCTCAGTTGGATTTGCGAATTAACTTGCAACGGTATAGTTTGGCCGAAGCGGCGGCAGTGTTTCATGCGGCGGGGGTGGCCGTAGAGCCAGTGGCTGCTGTTCCTTCAGCGCTGCGATCAACGGCCCATAGTGGGCCAGTGACTCAGCTGCCGGGCTACGCTGAGGGGTGGTGGGCTGTGCAAGATAGCAGCGCGCAGCTCGTGGCATACCTGCTCGATCCGCAGCCCGGAGAGACGATTATTGATGCCTGTGCGGCGCCGGGAGGGAAGAGCTTGCACATGGCTGAGCTGATGAAAAATGAGGGTACGGTGTGGAGCTGCGATCGCACCGCTTCTCGAACTAAAAAAATTCAGCAAAATATCGACCGCCTAGGCGCGACGGCTGTGCGGCCATTGTTATGTGATAGTCGCAACCAGCCGACGTTTGTAGGTAAGGCGGACCGGGTGCTGCTAGATGTTCCCTGTTCTGGCCTCGGAACGCTAAATCGACATGCTGATGCCCGGTGGCGGCAAACGCCTGAGGCGGTGGCTGGGTTAGTTGAGCTGCAGCGATCGCTCTTGTCCCATGCTTCTACCTGGGTGAAGGCGGGTGGGATGATGGTGTATGCGACCTGCACGCTACATCCTGATGAAAATGAAAGCCAGATTGAGTGGTTTTTGTCTGAGCATGAGGGCTGGGAGATTGCGCCGCCGCAGACCTTTGGTGTGCCCGTTGCCGATGAAGGCTGGATCAAAGTTTGGCCGCATCGGCAAAATATGGATGGCTTTTTTATGGTGCGATTGGTTCGGACGGCCTGACGTTTGAGTCAGTCAGCCTGAGCAGGTGAGAGCACTAGCGACCCCACCACCATACAAACGAGTCAGCGTCGTTCTGCATGGCTTTCATCTCGGCTTGATTTTGCTGAGCCAGCCGGTAGTACCACTGGCAGTAATCTTCAAAGGCTTGACGGTAGGCGACTTCTCGCTGAAAGTCGATGGCGGTTTGGTGGAGGTCTAGGGCGTTTGTTCGTTCACCTGCGACGTAGCGAACTTCAGCTGACTGCGGCGAAAGGTGTTCAAACATGGAGTCGATGTGAAGGGGCCAGTATTTTGGGGAATCTGGCTATTATCGTAACGGTTAGACCCAACCGCGCAGCCGGTAAATCACAAAACCCACATATTCTTTAAGCGCGCGGGTGAAGTTATCAATGGCGGATGCATCGGGCAGGAGCGAGAGGATGCGGTTTTCGAGGGTAGGAATGCTCTGCTTTTCTGTTGTGACGAGGTAGTCGGTAGGTGCGGGGATGATGTTGATATCGAGCTTTTTGAAAATGGCGACGGCACGGGGCATATGAACCGCTGAGGTAACCAGCAAAACGGAGTCAATATCTTGGGCTTCTAAGATTTGCTTCACGTTGACGGCGTTTTGCCGGGTGTTGAGTGAAGTTTCTTCTAGCATGATGTCTGCCTCTGGCACGTTCATGGCCATGGCGATTTCTTTCATGTCGTCGGCTTCTGACGAGTCGCCACCACCGCCCCAGGTGATGCGTCCGCCGCTGAGGATGAGCTTGGGCGCACGTCCTTGCGTGTATAGGCGGGCGCCGTGCAGAATGCGATCGCCCGCTTCAGAAACTTCTACCCAGGGCCTCGGCGCTAATGCGGGGGTCGTTGCCCCGCCCAGCACGACAATGGCATCCGCTGTGGGCACGGGATCTGGCGGAAAGTATTGCCACTCAAGGGAGCTGACGAGCTTATTGCTAATGACGGGGTTGCTGCTGGAGAACAGGATGAATATGGCTAGGGCGATCGCACCCGTTGCTCTCCTTGGGTGTCGCCATAGCCAAACTAATCCAAGCACCATCAAAAGAATGCTTAATCCCAGGGGATAGATGAACAGGGGCAGCAGCTTTGATAGGAAAAGCATGGTTTATTTGGATAGTTTGCGATCGCGTGCCCGGCGCTTACGTTCTATGTATCGTCGTTTTGCCTGGTTGGTTTTGAGAAAAGGCAGTTCGAAGCGAGGATCTTCGTCGGAGCCGTCTGGGCTGGGTCTTCTGAGGTTATCGGTGGGCGATATATTTTTGGGGATGGAGGGAGCGCCGCCTTTGATTTGCCACCAGGCGGTGATCAGTCCGCTCGCAATGCCGCCAATTGCGCCGAATAGGATGCTAAACGGAACCGGATAGTCTAGCAGGGCGAAGACAACCAGAAAGATGAGCCACCCTTTGAGGGCAGCAGGAATAATGAGGTCAGCCACGGCGATGAGTCTCGCTTGCAAAGGATATATATGAGATGTCCGGGTGATGCTGAATGCATCAGTGTTGCTGACGCCGTCAACAGATGATGCTATGTAGCTTCAGGACAGTCTGCACGCTTTGAGTGCCCTAAATATAGCCCTAAACATAATTATTTCAATCTATCTATCTCTGCCATCTTTCACCGCTGGTGTAAAACTTTACTCAGTAAGGCCTTCTGTGAACACATTTGCCAGGACAGTCTGAATGGCTGCAGCGGACTGCGTGGTGTCTAGTGGTATGACGGGTTCATGGGCTGCGAAAGGATCCATGGACTGCTTGGCTAAGATAGCTGCTGTGGCATCGGCAATGTCGCCTTCGCGCTGCTCGACACGGGCTTTGAGAATGTCGGGTGGCGCGGTGCAGTGTAGAAAAGTGAAGGGAATGGCGCTGGCTTTTGCAGCTGCGATCGCCTCTGCTCGCTTCTCTGCCCGGTCAAACTTGGCATCCAAAATGACCCGGTAACCCCGGCTAGCTAGCTGCACACCCAAATTGATCAGCCTGGAATAGGTCGCCGCTGACATGGCAGGTGTGTAGATATCATCACTGCCCTTTTCCTGCAGTGGAATACCTGCCAGGTGCTTTCTAACGGCATCTGAGCGTAGGCGAATCGCGCCCGCAGCGGTGACGAGCTGTCCAGCTGTGGTGCTTTTACCCGAGCCCGACAGCCCCGACATCGCTACGAGTGCGCCTTTTTTTTTTGCACGTAAGACCAGGCTAAGCGGTAGTATTTTGCGGCCTTTTCGCTCGCGGCTTTTTTCTCTGCCTCAGCCACAGAAGGATCGCCCAGCATAAAAGAAGTCACCTTCGCTCTGACGTAAGACTGTCGGCTCACATACAGCGGCAAGATCTCCAATCCTTCGTAATCGCCAGTTTCTTCAACGTATTGGTTTAGGAAAACTTGACTGAGGTCTGAGCGTCCGGCGACTTCCAAGTCCATCACGATGTAGGCAATGTCAAACATGGTGTCGACGTAGCGAAACTCTTCATTAAACTCGATGCAGTCAAAGAGTAAGATTTCATCTTTCCATTCGCAGATGTTGCCAAGGTGCAAATCGCCATGACAGGCGCGGATGCGATCTTGGTCGAGTCGTTTTTGAAACAGTGCTTGCTCGGTGGCAAAGAAGTGGTCGGTGTAGGCTTTGGTTTCGTCAAACTGCTGCTGAGTTTGAGGCGTGTCTACGGTTTGTTCACTGCCTGTGAAGCTAACAGTTTGGTCGTAGTTTTCGTCAATAGCTCGGCGGATGGCCGGTATGGTGCCATAGCTGCGGACATGCTCGCTGGTCTTTGTTTCTTTGTGAAAAGTGGCAACCACGGTCGCTAGTCGGCGCACCTTTTCTTTATCGACCAGTCCTTTCTCAAACTGTTCGCTGAGTAGTGCCGACTGCGGAAATTGGCACATTTTTACTGCGTATTCCACAGGTGCTCCGTTGCCTGCGATTTCGGCACCTGCTTCTGTTTGCGTCAGTGGCACCACTTCTAGATACAAGCTGCCTGCCCCCGTTTGATTTAGCCGAATCTCTTCTTCGCAGAAATGCTTTCGTTTTTCTAGGGTGGAATAATCCAAAAAGCCAAAATTGACCGGTTTTTTGATCTTGTAGACGTAGTCTCCGGTGAGCATGACGTAGGAGACGTGCGTCTGTATAAAGCCAATCGGTTCGCTCACCGCGTGCGGATAAAACTCAGGCTGAAGCATTTGCTGAACGAGAGCGGGAAGCGCAGAGTCGGTCATGGTGATAATTGGGTGGCGATCGGCTCAGCCATTATCCCAGCTTCGCGAGTGTTCGTCTTATAGATGTGCCTAATAGATTGCTATTAATTGCAGATCGCTACAGGTACAGCTGGAGTGAAGACCTACACGAAACCTCAGACTCAAATTGGTAGACTCAAACCAAATGCAAAATTAGCCACTCGGGATAGCGAACAACTGTGTCTTCCTTGATGAGGCAAAGAATAGTGACCACTACTGGATACAAAGAGAGAATCAGTGAATAAATTCCCAGTGTTAACGCCAGTAAAATTCCCAATGGGGGAATCGCCACAATGCTGAACATCAAAAATATGAAGGCAAGAATGAAAGGCACTATCAAAACTAGGCAAGTTATGGCGTAATTTAAGGCTTCTTTGGCATTTGCCTTGGCAACTTTGCTATCGGTATTTAAGAAAATCAACAGAGGTACTGCAAAGCGTACTAGCCCAAGAATATTGGCTGTCAAAGAATTGTTGAATAAAATAAACAGCAAAATACTTGCTAGTACTGAAATGGAGCCGTGGGCGCATGCCGACAACAGCTGGTCAGTGTAGTCTTTGGCTTTCACTTTGGACGTATGTCGAGCCCGATGATTCGTCGTATGACGAGGTTTGGATGTTGTGTGATGAGGTGTTGTGCGATGCGTCGTCGTGTGATGTGATGTAGTGCGATGAGGTGCTGCGCTAGCGTCAGAGGAGTAGGTGTTTTGTTCGTTGGGGCTTTGATAGTCGTTTGTGTGTAATGTCTGTGGGGATGCAGTTTGTAGGGATGCAGCTAGCCTTGTGTCGGGCGCACAAGAAGCGTGAGAAGGCGCTGAATTCATCAGCTTCTTGAGGGCTTTATCGGCCCACTTTTTGACTTGAGGAATGTCGCTCTTCGTGAGCTGCTCGCAGAGGGCGATGGCGTGAGCGTTTTGATGGTCTTTGTGGTACGCCTGAATCAACCACATCTGAGCTTGAAAAAAACGCTTTGATTTTCGGTTGACGGTTTCTTGGCAGAATCGTTCTAGGCAAGTAATGGCTTCGTTGTAGCGAGCCTGCTCAAATGCCAAAGAGCCATTTTCAAAGAGTGTAAGAGACGCGTCGCCCATTGTTTGTTGCTGTGAGTTCGTTGGTCTCAAGGTGCCCACCCAGAGAAATACGCGTTGTAGGCGAATATTCGTAATTAGTATGGCCCGTTCTTAAATCTACGCTCAGTGCCTCAGCTATACGCTCAATCCCTCAGATAAAAGTGTGCAAATAAAAAAGGACGCCGAAAACTAGACTTTCGGCGTCCTTTTTATGTCTAGGTTGAGGTTCTGCTTAGGAAGCTGCTTCTGTCTCAGCTGATTCACCTTCAGCAGATGCTTCAGTAGTCTCTTCAGTTTCTGCGGCTGCGGTGCGTGGCGCCAGTACTGAAACCACCAAAAGCTTGTCGTCAGCAGCAATCGAGCTACCTTTGGGTAGCTTAATCTCGCCTACGTGTAGGGCATCGCCAATATCTAGCCCTGACACGTCCACATCTAGCGATTGGGGAATTGCATCGGGAGGGCACTTCAGCTGAACTTCTGTCATGACGGTGTCGAGAGTGCCGCCTTTGTTGGCTACGCCAATAGCTTCACCGACGAAGTTGATGGGCATGCTCACTTCGATGAAGTCTTGAGAGGCAATGGAGAAGAAGCTCAGGTGGTGCAGCTTGTTTTTCCAGGGGTGCTTTTGCACTTCGCGCAAGATTACTTTGCCGCTCCACTTGGCGTCGGTGACATTCACGGTGATTACTGACTTATTTACAGTGGCTTTGCGGAGGAGCGCTTCGGCGTCGTAGTTGCTGAGCTTTAGCGACATCGAGTTGGCACCGTCGTGACCGTATAGCACCGCTGGCAAGGTACCTTCTCGGCGGAGTCTTTTGGGCTTGTCTTCGGGTGCACGCTTTGTGCAGTCAATTGATAATTCCATGGGAGTAGGGTGTGTACAGTCTGTAGTGAAGTGTCAAAAAAGCAAGGCAAATGTCAACGGCCAGACAAGCCCGAGGATCTATATTACCTGATTTAAGCAACGATTCCAAAAGCACTTGTGTGCTCTTTTAATAGTGCTCGCTTGGGCCCGTGGATGGGGTCTTCGACGATGATGGTTTGGTCGCGGCTAGCACCTAGCGAGACGATGGCGATGGGGGCTTCGGTGAGCTTTGCCAAAAATTCTAGGTAGTCTAACGCTTGCTTAGGAAGGTCATCTAGTGAGCGGCAGTGCTCAGTGGACTGCTTCCAGCCTGGCATGGTTTCGTAGATGGGTTTGCAGCGGGCGAACTGCTGCGCGTTGCTAGGTAGATCTGTGCATCGTGTGCCGTCGAGCTCGTAGGCGACGCAGACTTTAATTTCGTCTAGGCCGTCGAGTACGTCGAGCTTAGTGACGGCTAGACAGTCGAGCCCGTTGATGCGGACAGCGTAGCGACCGACAACGCCATCGAACCAGCCACAGCGGCGGCGACGACCAGTTGTCGTGCCGAATTCTGCGCCGATTTCGCAGATCATGTTGCCGACTTCATCGTCTAGCTCGGTGGGGAAGGGGCCTTCACCCACGCGGGTGGTATAGGCTTTGGCGACGCCGATGACGCGGTCGATAGCGGTAGGGCCGACGCCCGAACCGATGCAGGCTCCTCCGGCAACCGGGTTAGAGGAGGTGACGTAGGGATAGGTGCCGTGGTCTAGGTCGAGCAAGGTGCCCTGGGCGCCTTCGAAGAGGATATTTTTCTTTTGCTGGGCCGCGTTATAAATTTGCAGGGAGCTGTCTGTGATGTGCGATCGCAGCCTGTCAGCATAGCCCAAATACTCTTCGAGCACCTCATCTGCATTTAAGGGCTTTAGGTCATAGAGCTTCTCAAGCACAATATTTTTGGCATCGATAGTCCACCTTAGCTGCTCTGCAAAGGCCGCTTTGTCCATCATGTCGATCATGCGGATGCCGGTGCGCTCCGACTTATCAGCATAGGTGGGGCCAATGCCTCGCTTAGTGGTGCCGATTTTTTTGCTGCCGCGCCGCTCTTCTGCCGCCTGATCTATCAGCCGGTGGTAAGGCATCGTAACGTGGGCGGTCTGAGAGATAAAGAGATTGTCTGAGGAGACGTTGAGCGCCTCGACTTTGTCTAGCTCTGCAATCAGTTCCTTGGGGTCAATGACGGTGCCACTGCCAATGATGCACTCTGTATCTGGATAGAGGATGCCAGAAGGAATCAGGTGTAGCTTGAAGGTTTGGTCTTTGACGACAACGGTGTGGCCAGCATTGACGCCGCCTTGATAGC
>JBCBIK010000112.1:0-17123 GCA_038524545.1 Cyanobacteria bacterium J06623_4
TCTCACCACGCCAATATCGTGAGTGACCAAAATGACGCTGAGGTGAAGGGTGCGCACCAGCTGCCTCAGCAGGTCCAACAGTCGTGCCTGCACCGACACATCCAAACCGCCCGTCGGCTCATCCATCAGCACCAGCTTCGGCTGAGTTACCAGCACCCTCGCCAGCTGAAGACGCTGCTGCATCCCCCCCGAAAAGGTGACCGGCAAAGCATCAATACGCGCAGCAGGAATCTCTACTTTTTCGAGCCAGCGGATGGCTTCGGCGCGAATGTTGCCATAGTGCCGTTGCCCCACATCCATCAGCCGTTCACCAATATTGGCCCCAGCGGTCACGTTCATTCGCAGGCCATCTCGCGGGTTTTGCTGCACAAAGCCCCACTCGGTGCGCATCAGACGGCGACGGCGCGGTTCTGGCAGCTGGCTGAGGTCAAGCGGTTCACCCTCGTCACTACCGTGGTAAAGCACTTGGCCGCTGTCGATAGGGAGGTGGTGAGCGATCGCATTGAGCAGCGTTGTTTTTCCCGAGCCCGATTCGCCGATGATGCCAAGAATCTGTCCCGGGTAAAGAGAAAGAGAAATGCGATCGCACGCCTGAATGGGTCCGTATGTTTTGGTGAGTTGCTGAACCGTAAGAAGAGGAGTCATAGCAATAGAAAAGTAAGAAAGAGGGAAAGAGAGGATTTAAGCGCTATTTTTCTGTTGCTGCTGGTTGCAGTAGTCCGTATCAGAGCAAATCCACATTCGCCCGCCTTCGTTATCGATGACCACTTCGTCTAAATAGCTGTCGGTAGACCCACAAAATTCGCAGGGCTTATCCCACGTCTCAACAGCAAAAGGATGATCTTCAAAGTCTAAACTTTTCACCCTTGTGTAGGGAGGAACCGCGTAAAGTCTTTTCTCTCTGCCCGCGCCAAACAGCTGCAGCGCTGGACTCATATGCAGCTTAGGATTGTCAAATTTTGGGATGGGGCTCGGGCGCATCATATAGCGATCATTCACTATGACCGGATAGTCGTAGGCCGTGGCGATATGTCCGTAGCGGGTGATGTCCTCATAGAGCTTTACGTACATCGAGCCGTACTCTTCTAGGGCATGCATTTTCCGGGTCTCCGGTTCAGAAGGCTCAATCCATCTCAGCGGCTCAGGAATCGGCACCTGATACACCATAATTTGACCTTCGGTGAGAGGCGTTTCGGGAATCCGATGTCGGGTTTGAATCAGCGTGGCCTGCGTCGTCTGTTCTGTTGTCTCTACGCCACACACTTTTTTAAAGAAGCGTCGAATATTCACCGCATTGGTCGTATCGTCTGCGCCCTGATCAATCACTTTTAGCGTGTCATCTGGCCCGATCACAGACGCCGTCACCTGCATTCCCCCTGTGCCCCAGCCATAAGACATCGGCATCTCCCGTGAGCTAAAGGGTATCTGGTGCCCAGGAATCGCCACCGCCTTGAGCAGCCCTCGGCGAATGGAGCGCTTGGTCTGCTCATCTAGGTAGGCAAAGTTAAAACCCGCTTCCACCTGAGAGCCCGCAGGCGCTTCGGTAAAGCCTTCCGGCATTTGAGACTGTTCAGAATCAGACTGTTCATAATCAGACTGTTCAAAATCAGTACGGGATTCTCCCAACATGTTGCTAGCCATCAACCAGTCCTCCCTGCTCTCTTCATCGCTAAACAAAAAACTCCATCGCCTCGTAGGGATCTGCCTTCGTCGCCGAAATACGAGACTGCCAGTGCCCCACATGTAGCTCCAGCTTGTACCCATCTGGGTCCAAAATATAGATAGAATCTCCCTCGCTGGTGTTATGCTTCCACTGCCGCACCCCCCAAGACTCACAGCGCCTTTGCCAAAGTGCAAAGTCTTCTGCACTCACGCTAAAAGAGATGTGCGTGTACTCAGCAGAGACTGTTCTTTCATAGACTAATCCCTGATAGAGCGTGAACCACAGGTCCCCTGCTAGTAAGTAGGCGCCCTTCTTCCACCGGGCCAAGGGTTGAAAATCGAGAAACTGAGTGTAGAAGTCAAACGAGCGGTCGAGTTCTAAAACTGAAAGCGTAATGTGATTGAGACCAGTAATCATCGGTTTCTTCTCCTTGTTATTTCAGCTTTAAGGGGGATTCAGTTTTAGAAAAGGAGTCGTAATTTTGCTTGCCAGAGCGCTGTTCTGCGCCGTGATCTATGATTTCACCATTGTCTATCGAATTATCTGCCAAGTTGTCTATCGAATTACCTGCCGAACCATTCACCGAACTGTCTACCGGCATCTCATCTTCCAGCTTTTGCTGCACCGATTGCCCATACTCTTGGCGCATCTTACGCACCAGGTTCAGCTCAGCCTGAAAATCGATGTAGTGCGGCAGCTTCAAGTGTTGAACAAAGCCTTGGGCTTCCACATTATCTGAGTGGTAGAGCACAAATTCTTCTTCCTGAGCCGGTCCCTGAATCGCTTCGCCAAATTCTTTTGCGCGGAGAGAGCGATCTACTAAGGCCATTGCCATCGCCTTGCGCTCGTTGTAGCCAAAGGTGAGCCCGTAGCCTCGGGTGAACTGGGGTGGCAGGGTCTTACTGCCTTTGAACTGGTTCACCATTTGCACTTCGGTGACGGTGATATCAGCGATCGCCACCTCAAACCCCAGCTCCTCTGGGCAGATCACCACCTCCACTTCCCCCATCCGAATCTCCCCAGCAAAGGGATGCGCATTCCCGTAGCCGCGCTGAGTAGAGTACGCCAGCCCCAGCAGATACCCCTCATCCGCCCGGGCCAAATTTTGCAATCTGGCATCTCGCCCGGCGGGCAGCTCCAGCGGTTGTCGGGTCAGGTCAAAAACCGTTTGCTCAGCCCTGCGCCCTGAAGACCAGTCACCTCCCGGTTCATCATCAGCCGATGCCATTGGCCCGCCTACTGATGCACCGTTCGAGGCCTCGTGCTTCTCCATTTGGATTAACCCCTCATGATTCAGCGCATCGATAGCGCGGGGAACAGGTGCGGGGCTGTGCGCTGCTTTCGGGTACTCAGGCTGATTGTTCTCAGCAGCCAGCTTAAAGTCCAGCAGCCGATGGATATAGTCAAATGTTGGTCCCAGCTGCTGACCACCCGGCAAGTCCTTGAAAATAGAAGAAATCCGCCGCCGAATGGCCATCTCGTCAGTTGCTAGTGGCTGACTGTAGTAAAACCGTGGCAGTGTCGTCCGGTAGGCACGCAACAGAAAGATCGCCTCGACCAAATCTCCCCAAGACTGCTTTATCGCCAAAGCCGCCAAATCAGGGTCGTACAAACTACCCTCCGCCATCACACGGGCCACCGCCAGCCCCATCTGCTGCTTGATTTGCGTCAGGCTAAGTTCCGGCACGTCCAACTCACCGCGTCGCTCTGCCTTCAGCAGCTGCTCCGCATTAGAGATAGCTTTTTCACCACCCTTTACTGCAACGTAAGACATTAGCGCTACACCTCCCTACCAAACTCAGCGTGAACACTTCGCGGCAAGCCCACAACCTGCCGACCCGCAAACAAAAAACAATCAACGCCTCTAGGATAAGCGCCATGGTTCTCTTGCCACTGCCGCCAAAAAGAAGCTCCCACAGCCGGAGAAATCTCACGCGACGACAAAATCCCTGGCCCCTGCAGTACAACCGCCGGACCACCCTGCAAGCTTTCCACCTGAATCAGCAGCGTGGCAGAGAGCGAAGGCATTTCTGCGCTACCCCAGCTAAACTGATCTAAGCAAAAATTTTCCTGCTCACTCACAATGGCAAAGTCTGCCTGCCCGGGCACTTCAGTAAAGACACAGCCCGTATGAAACCGCAGCCAGTCTTTGACCGCACTCGGCATAGCAGGCTGTAGCCAAACGGTGGTCTCAAAGTCAATCAGCGTCAAACAAGCCACTGCGCAGCTAGCCGTCAACCCCTCCGGCTGCACAATATCGACAGCGATCTCGCCAATCTCTCCAGGCGAGGAAAGCGCCATCAGCAGAGCACGAAAAGCCTTCTGAGAATCGTGAGTAAGGTCGGTAAATCCTGGCAAAAGTGTTGTTGGCATGGTTCGCCCTACTGTCCTCGCAACATGGTAAAGAAGTCGACCTTTGTCGCAGCGGTCTGCTGCTGTTGCTGTTCGCGCCTACGCTGAGTCATTACAGTCAACGGCTCAATCACAGCCGATTGAACCCTGGCTTGCCAGTCACTGTGCTGCAGTAGCCCATCGCACAGCGCGGCAAGCTCCGCATGACGATGTGACCGGCCACCCACATAACCGAAGCCAGTAATTGGCTCCTCAGACACCATCTCCGACGCCACGGACTCAGAAGCAAGCTGCACCACGCAGCGGGTAAGCGTCATCTCCCCCAGGTTAAAAACTTCACCAACGCCACCTGCCCGGCCGCGTACCATGGTAAGTCCGGTTTCGGGCGATCGCAAAAATCGATAGTCCGGCAGCTGCTCTAGCTGACCCACCAGCGACTCCAGCTCTTGGAGGGGAGCCTTTGCCAAGGTTGCCATCCATCGCTGTCTAGCAGTGAGATCATCCATCAGCCGCCACTCGCCTCTTGAAGTCTTAAAGTTTTTACATCTAGACGTCTAGATGTCTAGATTTTTACCTTACTACAGGATAATAGTTCTGGCTATTTTATATTTCAAGTGTTCCTGACTACAATTGTTGCTAAGTAAAGGCTAATCGCCGCCATGAGTGTTTCCGATTCCCCGATCTATATTCAAATTTCCGACCAGCTGCGAAACAGCATCCAAGCCGGGCGCTATCAGGTTGGTGACAAACTGCCCCCAGAGAGCGAACTCGCTCAGCAGTTTGGTGTGAACCGGCACACGCTACGGCAGGCGATCGCTCTCCTACGTCAAGAAGGGGCACTGCGGGTGGATCGCGGCAAAGGCACCTTCGTCGCAGCGGCCCCTATTCGCTATGCCATCGGCAAACGAGTGCGCTACAACCAGTCCATGCGATCGCAAGGCTATGCCACCCGCTCCGAAATCGTCCGCGCAGTTCCGCTCCCTGCCAACGACATCGTCTCGAACGGCCTCGCCATAGAGGTAAATGCACCGGTCGCGCTGATAGAGCGGGTCAGCTTTATCGACGAAGTCCCCGTGAGCATTAGCGCCAGTCATTTTCCCCTCGCCCTTTTCCCAGATCTGCTCTCCGCTGAGAGCACCGCGCAGTTAAGGTCTATCGGGTCTATCTCGGCTTGGCTCCGAGACCGGTACGACGTAGACCATATTCGTCGGCAAACCGTTGTATCAGCGCGCATCGTCCGCGCACAAGATGCCAAGCTGCTGGCACTCTCGCTCAATCAGCCAATTCTGCTGGCAGAATCGGTCAATGAAGACCAAGAGGGACGAATCATTGAATACGGTGTGACTAAGTTTCGAGGCGATCGCATGGAAATGGTCTTTGAGAATTAGGAGAACTAGCTAAGCAAAGAAAGGCTGTTTAGTCACTGCAATGACTCACTGCAATCACAATGCTCCTCCAACAGCAGCAGTCTTGAAGGATCTAAATAAACTCTCCACGGAAAAGGCCGATCTTTTAGCTGAAACCACTTGTCCTTAGAGACTTCTGCCTGCAGATGATAGTCCTGCCCATGAGTGGGCGGATGATGTAGCGTCAAGTAAAGGGTCATGCGGTGAGGCGTTTCGCTGGTAGACGCGAGCCAGCAGTAAAGTACATTAGACAATACCGCTGCACGTTCATCACACTCAACAAAGGTGATTTGATGAGCGCGAATGCCAACCTGAGAGAGATTAGAGGGCAGCGGCTTAGCCGTTTGAAGGTGACATTGCCAGTGATGAACCGCTACTTGGCTAGGGCCTAACGCGATAGCAGGAGAAAGATTCTTACAGCCTGTGAGCTGAGCTACGCGGACAGTACGTGGCTGCTCAAAAATACGGTGTTTAGTATCATGGGCAATCATAATACCGTCATCGATCACGAGTAGCTGATGGCACACCCGATAAGCCTCTTCTAAATTGTGGGTAACCATCAGAGTAATGCCACGATAGCGCTGCAGTCGCGTAGTTAGCTGTCGTTCTATCTGGCTGCGCAAGTGAGTATCTAAGGCAGAGAAAGGTTCATCCAACAGCAGAACTTCGGGTAGGCTGGCCAGCGCTCTCGCCAAGGCAACTCGTTGTTGTTGTCCGCCAGACAGCTCATGAGGATACCGCTCAGCCAAAGCCCTAAGCTGAAAGGTGGACAACTGATGGGCCACAGCCGTTTCAACTGGTTTGGGCGATCGCTGTCGACCGATCCCAAAAGCAACATTTTGAGCGACCGTAAGATGAGGAAACAAAGCATAGTTTTGAAAAAGAATACCTACCCTGCGATCGCAGCTCGGTAAATCAATACCCACTGCCGAATCAAAGAGAACCCTCCCATTCAGCACAATTCGCCCCGAATCCGGCGTCTCAAGACCCGCAATACATCTCAAAATTAGGCTTTTACCCGCGCCAGAAGCCCCCAAAAGCCCCAGCGGCTGACCATCACCCACAACAAAGCTGACCGCAAGCTCAAACCCAGGCATCTGCTTGTAAATATCCACCATTAGGTGAGCAGAGAGGTCAAGCTCTTCCCCCTCGCCCCAATGATTCTGCCTGTTCACACCTGCTTGCCCAGGTCCAACAGCTTTCCAAACAACACTTCTTCGCCGCCGCCCAATTCGCCGATTGGTGAATTCACGATTCACCAACAAAAGCCCCAACAGAGATATCCCCAACACCACCGCCGACCACAGGGCAGCTTCACGAAAGTCTCCTCCTTCAACCGCAAAGTAAATAGCCATGGGCAACGTTTGCGTACGCCCGGGGATATTGCCAGCCAGCATCAACGTTGCCCCAAATTCACCTAGGGCACGAGCAAAGGCAAGGGTCATGCCAGCAAGGAGTCCCGGCAGGGCCAAAGGCAACGTAATACGCCAGAAGATGCTAGTTTCAGAAGCGCCCAAAGTTCTTGCGGCCTGCTGCAAACTGCTGTCAATTTGCTCAAACGCGCCTGAGGTCGTTTTGTACATCAGCGGAAAGGCAACCACCGTCGCGGCGATCACGGCGGCATACCAGGTAAAAATTACGTCGATACCGGCAAAAGAAAGTAGGGAACCCAACGGCCCATGTTTACCTAAGAGCAATAGCAGCAAAAAGCCCAGCACCGTTGGGGGCAACACCATAGGCGCCAAAAAAAATCCTTCCAAGAGCGGTCGCCAGCGGCCCCGATAGTGCTGCATGAAGCGGGCTGCTGAGATCCCAAGCAATCCGGTAATAACAGTTGCGATCGCGGCAATCCGGAGAGAGATCCATAGGGGGGAGAGGTCGAGCATTATGCGGGGATAGAAGAGATAGGAAAGTGGGGGAGTGGGAAAAGCGATAAGTTAACGGGCTAGAATTGTACCGAATCCGAATTCTGAAAATGTTGCTTGGGCGCTTTTAGTGGTTAGGAAATTGATGAAGGTTTGGGCCGCTCCCAACACGGGCGAACTTCTTACGACGGCGATGGGGTACACGATAGGCGTATGGGCGTCTTCGGGAGCAACGGCCATTACTGTTACCCTAGTTGAAAGGGCTGCATCAGTCGCATACACTATCCCAAATTCAGCGCTTCCGCTTTCTACCGCGCCCAAAACACTGCGCACAGTTTTCCCGAAGACAAACTTTGTTTCTAGCGGCTCTAGCAGGTTCAATTTTTCGAATACTTGTTGTGCATATTGTCCGGCAGGGACACTGCGAAATTCACCAACGGCCAATCGGTCAAATCGAATCGTCTTGAGCTGAGCAATGTCAGAGAGTTGGAGTTGAGAGGCCGCTGGCCCAATTAGCACGAGGCGATTGGTCACTATCGCCTGACGAGTCTCTGACAGAATCAAGTCCTTTTCTTCGAGAATATCCATCTGTCTGGCAGCCGCAGAGAAAAACACATCAGCAGGGGCACCCTGTTCGATTTGCCGCTGGAGTGAGCCTGAGGCACCAAAGTTGTATTCGAGGGCAATATCGGGATGAGCCTCGTGAAACTGGGGTGCGATCGCTTCTAGTGCGTCTTGCAGGCTGGCTGCAGCAGAAACAGTCAGCGAAACTGGAGCAGATGACGCTCGCTGCGTCGTTTTCCACAGCGTTCCACTACAGGCGCTCAACAACAAAGAAGCGAGCAGCCCCACCCCAAAAGTAGCCCAAAGACCCCAAAGCTGACGACGTTTCATAAGCAGGTACGAGTAACACTGATCGTACAGTATTCCTATCTTGAGAAAGATCGATTTGGGATCAACCCTGAAGGCCAAGTACGGCTGTACCAAGTCTTAAAAATTTAACAACAATACGTCACTTGCGCTTTTTAGGCGATCGCAGCGACTACAAAACAAAGTTGACAACACTATCTCTATTAGTCTGTAATTGAGCCATCGTCGCCCATACAGCAAACAATTGCATAGTTTGCTTACATCTATCAGTCCCAGATGTCTTGACCTTACTGACCTATGGAATCATCGCTACTGACCGCTGTTTTGCTCCCGCTTGCCCTGTTTATCATTATGCTGGGCATGGGTCTTGGCCTTACGGTTGCAGACTTTAAGCGCATACTGGTCGAACCCAAAGCTGTTCTTATTGGCTTAGCGGCTCAGCTGTTGTTACTGCCAGCGGTGGGATTCATGCTTGCCTTTGTTTTTCCACTCGAACCCGAATTAGCCGTCGGCATCATGATTTTAGCTGCCTGCCCTGGTGGCCCTACTTCAAACCTCCTCACCTACTTAGCAGCTGGCAGCGTTGCACTCTCCGTCACACTAACCGCTATCAGCAGCTTAATCACCGTATTCACGATTCCCCTAGTTGTAAACTTCTCTATGCAGCAGTTCATGGGCACCAGTGTTTCTCTGCAGCTACCTTTCCTTCAGACCGTCCTCCGGATAGCAGTGATTACTCTAATTCCGATCACGCTGGGAATGTGGCTACATCACACGGCTCCAATCCTATCTGCAAAGCTGGACAAAGGCGTCAAATGGCTATCGATGTTTTTCTTAGCCCTGATTGTTTTCGGAATTTTACTCGCAGAGCGTGAGAACCTGGCGAGCTACATTCTGCAAGTAGGCTGGGTGACGCTCGCGCTAAACCTCTTGACAATGGCCCTTGGCTACATGCTGGCAACCCTGGCCAAACTGGGTCACAAACGCGCAACTGCCATCACCTGCGAAGTCGGCATCCAAAATGGAACCCTGGCGATCGCTGTTGCCAGCTCACCGAACCTACTGAACAATCCAACACTCTCTATCCCAGCAGGAATATACAGCCTATTGATGTTCGCAACGGGGGCCGCTTGGGCGTGGTGGGCTAAGAGACAATCAGTCATTTCAGAATTTAGCACTCATTCTTAATCGCATACGCCCGCGTATTGCTGACAATAATTTTCATGCTGATGCACGCGTCATTTAGGCTTAAATTGCTGTAGCATTATTGAGAGTGAGTCTCTTTAATTCTCATCTGCGGATTTTTCTATCCGCACAGCTCTATATCTGTCTTCTATGCTATGAGCCTTTCTAAAGCCTGTCTAAATCAGCATGCCAAAGAAGATGCGATCGCTAAAAAATGGCTTTTTCGGGGGTTTTTAGTCGCAGCAGGTGCGCATATAGGGCTCATTCCACTAATGGCATTCGTTCCGGAAGATGTCGCTCAACCACCGGAGCGAATTGCCCTGGTGGTAACTGGCCCGACAGCACCACGAGAAACGGCCATAGAAGACGTTCCACCCGAAGAGACGGTTGAAGCCTTAACAGAAGCGATCGCTCAAGCTGAGATGGCGGCTTCCGCTCAAGTCTCCGGGGGTTACTCCGCGCCGATAGCCGCCCTTGAGCCCGCGCCATCCCTGCCCTTAGCCGAGACGCCAGAGGCTTCTGAGCCCGAACCAGCCGAGCAAGCTGCTGTTCAAGAGCCCGAGTTAATCGAAGAAAATAATCCATCAGAGTCAGAAGCAAACCCGTCTGCGCCTGAAACGGAAAACGCTACAACAGGCGCTTTGGATGAACCTGCGCTTGAGTCAGAGGTAGAGACCCCGACAGACTCAGAGACAGCGGCCTTAGATACGATAGATTCAGATGCTGAAGAGGGTGATGCTGACTCAGCTGAGACAGCTGAGAGCAACACAGAGGGAACGGGTGATCCGCCTGACCTAGCAGCTTTACGAGCTAGATTGAGACGAGCCCAAGCCCGAGCAGGGAACGCAGAAGAAAGTGACGCGACATCCGCTGGCGCTGCAGAGTCGGGTGTAGAAACAACTCGCAGAGTGGATCCTTCCGAAGGCTCGGGGTCAGGAACAGCCGACGGAAACGGCGATGGTGATAGCAGCGGTCCTAATACTGTGAGCTGTCGCAGGTGTGATCGCCCTGAATATCCCGAAGAAGCCTTAGAACAAGGAATCGAAGGATCGCCCTCTGTCAGTTTGGAATATGACGAAGCGGGCAATGTTGTTGGCGCAGTACTAGAGCAGTCGAGTGGCAATGCGGCGCTAGATCGGGCTGCATTAGAAGCCGCTCGCAACTATGAGCTAGATAGCGGCGGTCAAAGCGGTTCTGTTTCGGTTGAAATCGATTTTGGCATTGAAGGGTCTGAGCGATCGCGTGCCGCTCAGCAAAGAGGTGAAAGAGAGTCTGCCACTACTGCCGTGCCCGAACCGCCTCCCGAAAGAGACGTCGTACAAGAGCCTGACCCTCAGCCCTTAGAGCCAGTCTCTGAACCGGCCCTAGCACCCGAGCCAGCCTCTGAACCAGCGCCCGAACTCGCAGCACCTGAGTCTGCTGAGAGAGAATCGTCGCCAGCATCAGAGGCAGACTCAACACCAGAACCCGCCGAATCTGAGGTCGAACCAGCGCCTGTGCCAGACATTGCACCAGAACCAGAACTTGCGCCACCACCACCGCCAGAACCAGCGGCCCCACCGCCACCAGAACCTGCACTACTACCAGAGCCTGCACTACTACCAGAGCCTGCAGCGCCAGAACCAGCGCCTGTCGTTCCCGACATTATGCCACCAGAAGAATAGACAAACTGAACTGCTCAGCCAGTGCCTTTTACTGACTGAGCGATCTTCTCAATTCATCGCAGATGCGAGATTACAGCTCATTCTTTAACTGGTCGCAAGTTGCTTCAATGCTGGCCAAGCTCCCTGGATTCACGAGCCCAAAATAGTCAAACGAAAAGACAGCTTCCTCTTTTGTTGCTTTTAGCTGGTTCCAAAACGGTTCTGCTTTCAGCTGTGATAATAAATCTTCTCCCGTATCAACAACCATAATGCTGTCTGGATCAGCCTCAATCACCTTCTCTGCAGAAAGCGTAACATAGCCGTCGAACTCGCTTTCACCTTGCAAATCAGCCGCGAGATTTTGAACATTAAACTGAGCAAGAAAATCACCCGCCCAGCTGTTCTTATTGGGTGCTAGGATGGGTTGACGGCTCACCAACACTAGGGCCGACGGACTGTCGGCCTGAGGTTGAGACAGGCAAGCGTCATACCTTTCTAGAAGTGGGTCAGCATCCGCCTTTAGCACTGTAGCCAGCGTTGTTGTAAAGCTACGAAGATTTTCCCAGCTATTAATATCAGCCGTCAGCACCGAAATACCCAAATCGCTCAGACGCTGTAATGCCTTGTCATGAAAGCCTTTGGCACCAATCACCAAATCGGGCTGAAGGTCGATAATTTTCTCTAAGTCTGGCTCTGTGCGACCTTCGCTGACGGTTGTAATCTCTGCGAAGCGAGAATCTTGTGCAACTAACCGACTGCCAGGAGTGCCCACGAGCTTATCTACATCCAGAGTGGCCGTGAGATCGGCGCTAAGAGAGGTCAAGGCAACAACCCTATCAGCAGGCGAGATCGCTGTTTCATCTTGAGCCGGCAAGTTAGCGTCTTCAGTGACTTCTGCTGGTGTGGCTATCGTCTCATTCTCCAGCTGAGCTGTTGGCGCACAGCCAAACAAAGTAAAACCGCCAACCAGGATAGCCATCCGCAAAAACACGCGCACTTTCTTCGTCATATCCAAACCCTATCACTACTGCTTAGAACACTTAACAGACTTAAAATTGCCAACTCACACCCGCACTAATGTTAAATCCAGGCTGTTCAAACCGATTGCGTCGTTGATCAAATAATGACTCATTCGCATCTAGAAAGCGAACATCCGAATAGCGCACATAGTCACTATCGAGCAAATTGAACAAGCCAAGGTTAAACGATACACCAGAATTGAGGCGATAGTAGCCAATCAGATCAACCACCGAAAATCCGCTTGGCACAAACGCCTCCTGCCCAGGCTCTTCTTCAAATCCATCGCCCCTTGCCCTACCCACCAAGGTGGTAATCAGCTCCGCGCCCCATCTCTCTTCTGGGCCACGATAGCGAAAACCCAAAACAGCCTCAATCGGATCAACGGTAGATAGCGGTTCACCACTTGTCAGGTTGTTTCCCAGCGTCCACGAAAGCGCTCCCAGCAGGCTAAATCCATCTGGGTCAGGGCTAAAGCGATATTCTGCGTTTGCCTCTACGCCGTAGGTCTCCGCATTATCAATATTCACATTCTGAAAAACAGAAAAGGGTCGCCCGTTGACCTGTTCAGTATCAACTAGCTGAAAATCAATAAAATCATCGTAGCGGTTGTAAAAAGCGGTTAGGCCAAAGTCAAACTGAGGGTAGGCACCTCTCAACCCCAGCTCAAAGCTGTTGCTGGTTTCTGCATCCAAGTCTGGGTTTGGAAGCGTTCGATAGCCAAAAATCTGATTCGTAAATCCACTATTCACCTCGTTGTACAGCGGTGCTCGAAAGCCACGGGAGTATCGCCCATACAGGCTAATTTCATCAACAGGCTGATACACTATCGATAGGTTTGGAGACAGTGCACCGTCGCTAAATTCGGCAGCAACCGCACCGTTTCGCTCAAAGTCTTCGTCAGAATCCACGCTCAGACTGTAATGGTCGTAGCGCAAGCCTGGAATAATGCTGAGGCGAGCGGCCGGAATTTCAATTTCATCTTGCAGATACACGCCAAGCCGAAACGTATTGGAATCTGGGAAGTCTTTTGTTGGGAAGTTGTCGGGGATCGCGGTTTGTGTCTGGGTGCCTGTTGCTAAGTCGATTTGTGTGCGATCGCGCGGCCTAGCGTTAAATGTATTCGACACATCTACACCGTAGGTCAGCTGATGCGCGGTGTTGCCCCAGTCAAAGTCGCTGCGCAGCTGTACATCAGAGCCAAATACCCTATCGGTAAAGCGGTTTTCGCTGACTCGCAGTGCTGGCGACCCTACTTGCATCGTCTGAAAGTCAAACGGCAGAAAGGTTCGCTCGTTGTTTTCAGTGGTGTTAGAGTCCTGAAAATATAGCCGAGCCTGTCCAAAGTCTAAGAACGACGCCCGGTCTTCATTTTCATATCTGTAGGCTAGGCTAAAGCGCGATCGCTCCGTATTAATCTCTTCCGAAAACCCAGTCGTCGTGCTAGAAATCAGCGGTAAATTTTCTTCAGATGTTGTTGTATCAGCAGTATTGTCAAAATATTCTGCAGTGAAGTCCAAAGCACTCTCTTCGCTCAGCCGATAGACAAACCGGCCTAAAATATTGTTGCGATTATTCTCCTGCTCGTCTTCTAAGTTTGCCGATTCGGAGCTGTCTCGCCGAGTATACGCCAGCAGAGCATCCAGCGGACCCAACCGACTCGCCTGCACGCCTGTGCTGACAAAGCCGCTATTTTCACTGTTGAAATTGCTAGAAATCGCAGTGGCAAAATCAGAGCCAGCCGCATCTAGTATGCGGCTCGGGTCCAACGTAAAATAGCTAACCGCACCCCCCAACGCATCACTGCCATACAGCGTAGAGGCTGGGCCACGAATAATTTCTGCCGTCCGCAAAATCTCCAAGTCAAAATAGTCTCGACCAACGTTAAACCCCTGTCCTACCACCGACGGACTACCAGACTGAAAGGCAGACGGCAACCGAATACCATCGACTTGTATCAAAACTCTGTTGCCGTCAATGCCTCGAATATTGAAGCCCTGCGCGCCAAACTGTAGGTTGTTCTGTACCGAAACACCCGGCTCATATCGAATAAGATCTTCAAGGTTGAAGATACGCTGTATATCAATGTCGTCAGCCTCAATCACAGTGACATTCGCTGGCGTAATTTGAATAGGCCTAGGCGTACGAGTGCCTGTCACGTTGATTCGAATGCGCGTGCCGTCATCTTCCTGAGTCTGCGCGATTTCTGCCGAAGGCTCAACGAATGGCTCTAATGGCGCTACTTGAACAATTCTTTCCTGAGAGTGCTCTGCCGTCGAATCAGTCTTGTTAACAGATTCAAACAGATGCATAGAACGGGGTGGCTTTGTTTTTTCAAACCTTTCTGATGCTTTCGGGTCAAAGATAAGCTGTCTTGCCTCAGAGGAGAGCGTATCACTCGTCAGTTCCTGACGTAGTGAATCTGACTCAGCAGTACTTGCTCTGGCTATATTTAGTGGAATGAATACCCAGCCTAAAAAGGAAACTATAAAGGGAATTATTCTTAATAAGTAGTGACGAGTCATGGGAAAAAGCCGTGTTGTAACAGTTGGATATATGAGCTTCAAGAATAATCGGATAGACCAGCTGAATACACCAGCGCATAGTCTGATGGGCTTAAGTTGCAGAAGGTTTTTACGTACGAAAACCGAGCACTAAATGTAGTCGAAGCCTGTTTTTCAGAGAATTTAGCCTAGCGAGTTCTATGAAATTTCACCCTGTAAAACACAATACACTACATGAGAGTAGATCTCAATAAGCAGAGAGCGGACAAATTTGTAATCCCACGGGTGTTTTTAAGATGGTGGCGTTAATCGCGAATACGGCTTGCATCGTCTCCGGCGTCAAGACGGCGTCAGTCTCACCGACCGTCCACAGCTTTCCCTGACGCAAACAAGCAATGCGATCGCTGTACCGACTTGCCAAATTAATATCGTGCAATACCGTAACGATGGACAGGTTCTGTTGCCGGTTCAACTGCTTCAGCAGTTCCAACAACTGCAGCTGAAAATGCACGTCCAAAAAAGTCGTTGGCTCATCCAACAACAGCACCTGAGGGTTTTGAGCCAGCGCCAGTGCTAAGAAGGCCCTCTGCCTTTCTCCGCCAGACAGCTCTGACACTACGCGAGCCCGATACTTTGCCACATCGGTCCATGCCATCGCCCGTTCAATGCTGGCCTTACTCTCTTCATTAAGCTCCCACTGCCACCAAGGCTGATGGGGTGTCCGCCCTAGACTCACAAGCTGGTGCACCGTCAGCCCCGGTGGCAAAATTTGCTGCTGCGGCAAAATTGCCAGCTGTCTGGCAACCTCACCTGGCGTCAGCGAGTGAATGTCTTTGCTGTCGAGCAATACCGCACCGGTTTGAATCGGCAAAATTCTGCTGAGCAACCGCAACAGTGTAGATTTTCCAGATCCGTTAGCGCCAACCAAGCTCAACCATTCACCCTTTTCCAGGGTCAGGTTTACCGCTTCGACAATTCTCTTATCCGCGTAGCCGCCTGAAAGCTGCTGAGCCTGTAAGGGCACCTGCTACACCCCACTTACGACAGATTTACGACGATACAATAGCCAAATGAAGATGGGCGACCCCATCACTGCAGTCACAATACCTACTGGCACTTCTGTGGGGCCAATCCGGGCCAGCAGGTCAGCCGTAGAGAGCACCAAAGCACCCCCCAAGGCAGAAAAGGGCAAAACCAATCGATAGTCCGTCCCGACCAACAACCTAACACCATGGGGAACAATCAATCCAACAAAGCCTACCAACCCAGCAATGCTGACAGCCCCCGCAGCCAGTAAGGTCGCGATCGCACCAATAAGAATGCGCGATCGCATCAAAGAAGCCCCCAATCCCACCGCCAAATCATCCCCCAAACTCAGCACATTCAACTGTCTGGCCAACAAACAGCCTGCAAACAACGAAATCAGCACACTCGGCCCCACCACCGACAGCTCCTGCCAGCCCCGCCCATTCAAACTACCAATTAGCCAGCTCAGCGCCGCCTGCGCCTGACCATCCGGTGAGAGCAACAACAGCATAGACTGAAAAGCACCAAACAGCGAACTCAGCGCCACCCCGCCCAAAATAAGCCGTTCAACCGAAATTCCAGTGCCCGTCCGAGCTAAAAAATACACCACAATAATCGTCACCACCCCGCCGAGCCATGCGCCTAGCGGCAACCAAACTTGCCAAATACCCAATCCCAAAATGGCAACCGCCGCTAGGCCAGACCCTGCCGAAATGCCTAACAAAAAAGGACTTGCTAGACCATTGCGCAGCATCCCCTGCAGCAAAGTACCCGATAGCCCAAGTGCAGATCCCACAACCATCGCGGCCACCACCCTAGGCAACCGCAAATCCCACACAATTGTTTGATATCGCGGATCGCCCCTTTGCATAAGCGCTAGAGCAAACTCTCGCCAGCTCAGCTGCACAGACCCCTGCGTCAATGAAAGCGAAAATATTAAGAGCAGCGCCAGCAGTAGGCCCAATCCGGCTAACCAAAGCGCACCGCGAGACCTTGATGAAAGAACTGATTGAAGGCTTTTCTCCACGTTTTTTATGGTGATGCCTCCGTACGTACAGGTTGTTGTGTTGCCATACCCAGACTGGCCCCCTCTACCGCCCTCAACTTATCCATCACCGCAATCACCCGGCCATAGTCAATGGTTTCGTCGGCCTGGACAGTCACCAAAGCCTGCGGGTTGTCTCCAATCCTCGACTGTACAGTTTTCGTCAAATCTTCTAGGGAAACAGGTTCCCTATTAATAGAAATATCACCTGTCTCTTCAACCGTCACAGTCACCACCACATCCTGCTGAGACTCAGAAGATGCTGCCTCCGGCAAATCGACCGAAAACCCCTCCGCCCTTGTCAAAAACAAAGTCGAAACGATAAAAAACGCCAAGATTGCAAAAATCACGTCAATCATCGGCAGAATATTAATTGTCAACGGTTCATCAGCCTGACTATCGATTACCCGCATATGCTATCTCCCGCTGATGAGTTGACTGATGATTCCACTCGTACAAAATCTCTAACTGACCGCCATATTCTTGCAGCAGAGCAATCTCACGCTTATAGAAACCTCGAAATAAATTCGCAAATAACAGCGTAAAA
>JBCBIK010000113.1:0-17100 GCA_038524545.1 Cyanobacteria bacterium J06623_4
GGATGGCCACCGGCGTATCGAGCAGGTTCATCACCCGCCGGGTGGAGGCGATCGCCCGTTGATACTGGTCCAGCGTTTCACCTAGCCGAGTCAGCGGCCAAAGCAACCGCTGGGTCAAAAACACCAGCACCGTATACGTCCCCGCCTCAATGCTGCCCGCCGCCGTCGCCAAGCCACCGTAGAACAAAATGCCCGTGAACCCAATCAAGATAATGATCCGAATCAGGGGAATGAAGGCGGCGCTGAGGCGAATAGCCTGCCGGTTGCTGGTGCGGTAGGCCTGGCTTTCGCGGGTGAGCTGAGCGAGCTCATAGTCTTCAGCGGTGAAGCTCTTAATGGTGGCAATGCCCGTGAGATTGTTGATCAATCGAGCGTTTATCAGCCCTGCCTTGTTGCGAACGTCGCTGTAGCGAGGGGCGAGGAACTTTTGGAATGCGATCGCCCCGCCAATGATAAAGGGCATCGGGAGAATGGCCATCCAAGCGAGCTGCGGTGCCAGCACAAAAAAGGTCGTGCCGATGATCACCACCGTCGCGCTCATCTGAATGATTTGGTTGGCCCCGCGATCCAGAAAGCGCTCCAGCTGATTGATGTCGTCATTCAGCATAGACATCAGCTGTCCGGTGCTGCGCGACTCGAAATATGCTAGCTCCAAGCCTTGCACATGCTGATAGGCATCGATGCGAAGGTTGTGCTCCACCGACTGGGCCAGGTTGCGCCACAGCAGCTCGTAAGCGTACTGAAAAGCAGACTCCAGCACCCACACCAGAAAAGTCAGCACAGACAGGACGATGAACTGCGATCGCAGATCCACCACCCCCAGCCGCGCCAACACAGAATCCTGCTGGTCGACCACGATATCGATAGCCACACCAATCAGCGCGGGCGGCGCCAGGTCAAAAATATTGTTGAGCAGAGAGCACAGGCTAGCCAGCCAAACCTGAGCGCGATACTGCCGCCCATAGGCCAGCAGTCGTCGAAACGGATGCGCAGAAGAAGAAACCATCACACAGCTGCGAAAAGCCACAGCGAAGGAAAACCAGGACCCCCGCGACCATGGCACCGCCGCCGCAAAGCTGCCCTCCTCCTATTGTGTGGTAAAAATCACACGCTGTTGAGTGCATTTGGAGAGAAAGCACTTAGAAATTACCTTCAGTCCCGTAGAAAAGACTCTACGCAGACTTAGCAAGCGCAAACCTTGGGCCAGCCAGCGAAGGGCTCACCAGCTTGAAGCCACCTGGGTTCGCAAAGCCTGCCGAGGACGTCCGCTCCGCCTGCGGCTCAGGTCCTGCCGTAGCCACCGCAGGCATCATCAACCCTTCGCTCAGGTCGTTGAGCACCCAGCGAATGGCCTGCTGAGCAAAGCGATCTACCTCATCTAGAGACAGGCGAACCGGCTCAAGCTTGCGAGCGGGTGCCGCTGCCTGGGGGACAGGCGCTGCCTTAGCCTTGCCCAGCGCCTGGTCCAGCTCACGCACCATAATCTCAATCGAGCGGTCTAGCGCTTCTTGGCTGGAGGCCTCAGCGGTTGCCGTCGCGGGCTGGCCGGTAATGGCCATCATCTCAGTCAGCAGGCTCTGCTCATCCCGGCTCGCGCGCCGCCCATCCCTGCGTGGGTTGCTAAAGGTCGCAGGTTGCAACGTGACCGCCGGACGAGTCGTCGCCGCTGCATGCTGAATCTGCCAGGAAACCCGCTTTTTCTTCTGCTGCTGACGGTAGGCCAGCGCTGCCGCACCGCCTGCTGCCACCACCAGGCCCATCAGGGTTTTGGCGACGGTGCCTTCGGGGAGCTGCACCTCCAAACTGCGAGCAGTCGCCAGGGCAGGAGACTCAGGGGAAGCGAGCGCCGTGTCTAAATCAGTCGACTCTGGAATGGGAACAGGGGCGCTGAGCGTGTCTGCAGTGCGGGTTGCATTGAGGCGATCGCGCTCTTCTTCTAGCTTGGTCACCACTGCCTTGGCAGAGGCGAGTTCGCGCTCTATCTGCTCGTGGGTGGTAATGTCTTGCGCCAGCTGCCGCTGCCGAGATTGCAGCCTGTCCTCAATTCTGCTAATGGTGTCTTGGCGCAGCTTTTGTACCCGCTCCTGGTGCGTCGCCACCACCAGCGCCTGCAAAACATCTAGCGCCGCCGGAGCTTGGTAGAGCATGGCGGGGGCTTGGGTTTGCTCATCCATAATGTAGCGGTTGAGCGCTTTGTAAGCGGCCCGCTCTAGCTTTTGCTGATGCTCCTGGTATTCGGCATAGATCTGGTTAAGCAGCGTTGCGTCGATGTTGGCCTTGCTGTATTCGCCCTGCAGCTTTTCCTCCGAGCCCTGGAGATCTGCCCAGATGCTCTGGTAGGTTTGGTCTTGGCTGAGCAGCCGGGCCGGCAAGGTGAGGTCTGCATCCACCGTGCTCAGGCGCATCTCTAGCTGGCTGATGTAGCTGCGGGTTTCAGCAATATCGTTCGAGAGGGCGCTCTTCTGGCTGGAGATTTCAGTAATGCGATCGCTCAATACCTTCTTATAGGCAGGCAGATTGCTCTGAGCGCGCTCCGTTGAGAATAGCGCTAATCGTGCTTCCAGGTCCTGCACCACCTTTTGGGCGGGCGGGAGCTGCTGATCGATGTAGGTGAGGCGGCGGCAGGCGTCACTATTGCAAGAATGGCGGGCGGCTTTGGCCTGGTCGGCTAGCTGAGCGACCACCGCCTGGGTCTGTGGCGCAGTCTGACCGCCGTAGGCCAGCGTCCAGTTGCCGTCCGCGCCCTGCCTAAGCAAGGGAGCAGACTCGGCAGCGGCATTTGCGGCTGGGGCCGGGGCAGACGGTGACGATTGGCTCGTAGCGAGCGGATTGCTAAAGGCTGCAGGGCGGATCTGCGCGACCTGGGGAGTGACTCCGGCGCTCTGGTTGAAGGCAATTTCTACCGGGACATGATCGGGTGCGATCGCTTGCTCAGGCTGCGGCAGCTGACCTTGGGCCGACCCCTGAAACGCAGGATTGGCCAGTGCAGACTCTCCGCCGACTAGGGGAAACACAAAGCCCGCCGAAGCGAAAGCTGCCGTCCCAGCCAGGGCACCATGCCGTCGGCTAGGTCCCGGCTGCAAATCCGGGCGCGACTGTGCGGTCAAAGGTGTGCTAGAGAGTGTCGAAGGCGCAGAATCTTCTGAAGCTTGCATAAAAGCCTGTCCGGTCGGGAAAACGAGCAGCGGTCTTGGATAAGAAACACGTTTGCTAAGAATCTCTACTCAAACTGACAGCGCCGTCCGGGAATAGAGTCGTATGGATGATGGAACAATGACAAAAGACTTTGCCGCCCTTGCGGCCCGCTACAAGACCACCCTGCTAGAAAACGTCATACCCTTCTGGCAAACCCACTCAGTCGATACCGACTGCGGCGGCTACTTCACCTGCCTAGATGCCAAAGGCAACGTCTACGATCACGACAAGTTCATCTGGCTACAAAACCGCCAGGTTTGGACCTTCTCCATGCTCTACAACCAGGTGGAGCCACGAGAGGGCTGGCTCGCCGTCGCCAAAGCAGGCGCCGACTTCCTGGCTCAGCATGGCCGCGACGACACTGGCAACTGGTACTTCTCGCTCACCCGTCAGGGCCAGCCACTCGTACAGCCCTACAACGTTTTTTCCGACTGCTTTGCCGCCATGGCCTTTAGCCAATACGCCCTCGCCTGCCCCGAAGGCCCAAGCCGCGACCAAGCCAAAGCGATCGCCCTCCAGGCCTACCAAAACGTCCTCCGCCGCCAAACCAACCCCAAAGGCAAATACACCAAAGCCTATCCCGGCACCCGCCCGCTCAAAGCCCTTGCCCTACCGATGATTTTGGCCAACCTCTCCCTAGAGATGGACTGGCTCCTCCCACCCGGCCAGCTCGACCAGGTACTCACCCAAACCCAGCGCGAAGTGATGGGCGACTTCCGCGCTGCCCAGAGCGGCCTGATGCACGAGCACGTCACCCCCGAAGGCACCCTGCTCGACTGCTACGAAGGCCGGTTGATCAACCCAGGCCACGGCATCGAGGCCATGTGGTTCATGCTGGCGATCGCCGAACGTCAGGGCAACCCAGCGCTCATGCAGCAGGCCACCGACGTCATTCTGCAGACCCTAGACTTCGCCTGGGACACCCAGCACGGCGGCCTGTTTTACTTTATGGACAGTCAGGGCCATCCGCCCCAGCAGCTGGAATGGGACCAAAAGCTGTGGTGGGTGCATCTGGAGACCCTAGTCGCCCTGGCCATGGCCTACCGCCTCACCCAAGACGAGCGCTGCTGGCACTGGTACCAAACGGTGCATGACTACAGCTGGGCGCACTTCGCGGACAACGCCCACAGCGAATGGTACGGCTACTTAAACCGGCGGGGAGAGGTGCTGCTGCCCCTCAAAGGCGGCAAGTGGAAAGGGTGCTTCCATGTGCCCAGGGCGATGTATCTCTGCTGGCGAGAATTTGAGGCGCTAGCCGGGCAGCAGGCGCAATCAGAGGTAGAGGTCGCTGGGGTTTAGCACGGTGATAGCCGGTTCGGGGACAACGACCGGTTGAGCAGGCTCGGCACGGCGCAGGGCAGCATAGCGATCGCGCCACTCCCGGCGCTTATTTATCGGGTCGTGCGCCTGATCTATCTGCAGGTTGTACCTGCGACCGCAGTCATTCAGGTCGGCAAACATCCTGATCAGCTGCAGCATGTCCCGGTCCTTGTCGGTCACAGCCAGAGCCGGTTGTTCACGCAGCTCCACCAACCGCCGCAGGTCCAAAATCGCCGAACTCAGCCCAGCCTCTGCCAGCGCCGCCTCCAGGCGGTCTATTTGCTCTGCTTCTGGCAATGATTGGAGCGCCAGAATCTCCGATTCGCTCAAAGGAAACAGCCACTCAGTCTGCTGCAGGTAGTGCAGCTGCAGCGCGTAGGCATGTCCGTTTGCGCAGTAGCCGCAGCCATTGAGCAGTGAGATTTCGGTAGCGAGCAGATGCGTGCGAATGGGTCCCCAGCGATCGCGAATGCGCTCATAGCGAGGCATATTTCGTGCGAACCAGAGCAGCGCCCCCAGCCAGCCCTTTTGCGCCACAAACGGAGGAATCAGATTGGGCCGAAAGCCCCACAGCTGGTCGCAAAGCGTACCCAGCAAAAAAATTGCCGTCTTTTGCAAAAAATTGTGCGTTGCCATGGTGATAAACCCAGGGATACCCCAGGGATGCGTATAGATGCGGTCCTGAATCATTGATGCCAAATCATCAAAGCTAGCGGCCCAAAGACCCATTAGCCTCTCAAATTGCCTAAATTATAGGGAGACCATCTAGGGTTGACCGGATGGATGTTAGAACCGGTGTTATCGCGCTGTGACCTGGAAGCCGCGAGTCCATAGGCCGCCAACACCACTAGGCAGACAGCCCACCGATCTGACAAGCAGCCTGGCCCAAAAGGCTAGGATAGTGAGGACAGCAACAGTAGGACGAGCGTGTGCTACGGATCTCGAAGGCAGTTTCGATTCCAGATAGCGAAATAGAGATGAGCGCCATCCGCGCCCAGGGTGCGGGAGGCCAAAACGTAAACAAGGTCGCCACAGCCGTTCACCTACGGTTTGATATCGCCGCCTCTTCTCTACCCGATTTTTATAAGCGACGGCTGCTTGCCCTCTCCGACAAGCGCCTGACGAAAGACGGCGTCATCGTCATCAAGTCGCAGCAGCATCGCTCCCAAGAGCGCAACCGCGAAGCCGCCCTCAGCCGCCTCCAAAAAATGATCCAGGCCGTCGCCATCCTTCCCAAGAAGCGCCGACCCACCCAGCCCTCCAAAGCCGCAAAACGCAGACGCTTGGATAGCAAAGCTCGGCGATCGCAACTCAAGTCAAGCCGCAAAAAGGTCGATCTCGACTGACCACACTGGCTAGCTATCCTTAGCCCAACGTGGGAAGCTATAGGTTGGCACATCGCCGGGTTAGCGACACAGTCAATGGTGTAGGCTGATTCCTTGAATTGAGTGGGAGCAGGATTATTTCCTATGACCAGTGTGTTACCAAGTCATCAGCAAACCAGCCCAGCCCCAAAGCTAGCGCCAACGCTCGATCTCCAAGCGTTAAATCAAACCTTTGATAAGGCTGAGGCTACTGCGCTGATCGAGTGGGGGGCGCGCACCTTTGGAAATAGCCTGGTGATGAGCACGAGCTTCGGCATTCAGTCGGCAGTCATGCTAGGGCTGGTCACCAGCGTCATCCCAAATATTCCGGTCATCTGGGTCGATACGGGCTACCTGCCGCCAGAGACCTATCGCTTTGCCGAGCAGCTCACCCAGCGCCTATCGCTCAATCTGCGGGTGTATCAGTCGCCCCTGAGCCCAGCCCGCATGGAAGCGCTGCACGGACGGCTGTGGGAAGAGGGCTCCGTAGAAGCCTTTAACCAATACGACCATATTCGCAAAGTAGAGCCGATGCAGCGGGCCCTGAAGGAGCTGGGTGCGATCGCTTGGCTAACCGGATTGCGATCGCAGCAAACCGACCACCGCAAAACCCTCAACCGCATAGACGTGCAGGAAAATCGCTACAAGCTACTGCCCATCTTGCACTGGACCTCAAAAGACATATACGACTACCTGAAAGCTCACAACCTGCCCTACCATCCCTTCTTTGAACAGGGCTACGTCAGCGTCGGCGACTGGCACTCCAGCAGACCCCTCACCGCCGAAGATACCGACGGGCGAGCCACTCGTTTTAACGGCCTGAAGCAAGAATGTGGTATTCATATTCCGCAGACCCCAGAAGAAGCTGAAAGCTTGAACTCTAGCTCTCTGTAAACGCCCTTCTGCGGCTGCAAATATCAATGCTAGTAGGCCCGGGGTGCCCGAGGAGTCACGATGTCAGAAGCACCGAGCGCTGCAACGCTGAGCAGTGCACGTTTTGAGCAGTCACCGCTATGGGCGATCGCCGCCCGCTTTACCCAGCAGGGCAAGGTCGTCACAGTCGACCCGCTCGGCAACGGCAACATCAACCACACCTATCTTGTAACGGTCGAGACGTCCTCCTCCTCCGGATCCGAAACCTCTGCCCCTGATGTCCACAGAACAAGCGACACCAACAACAGCAGCCGATTCGTCCTGCAGAGAATCAACACCCAAGTCTTCCGACAGCCGGAGCTAGTGATCCAAAACATGGCCGTGCTGGGCGAGCACCTGCGCGGCACCCCCCATGAGCTACCCCGCCGCTGGGAAACGCCATGCATCTTGCCCACCGGAGAAGGCCAAAACTTCTGGATAGATGAAGCGGGCGAATATTGGCGAGCCATTAGCTTCATCGAAGATTGTCAGGTCTTTGAAACGATTGAGAGCCCCGCCCATGCCCGAGAAGTAGGCTGCGGACTGGCAATGTTTCACCGCCTCATCAGCGCACTGCCCGCCGACCGCCTGGCAGATACCCTAGAAGGCTTCCACATCACACCGACCTACCTGGAGAACTACGGGCAGGTTTTAGCGGCATGGCAGGCAAAGGGAAGGAGTGCGATCGCCACCCACCCACCCGAGCGAACCGAGCAAATAGCCTACTGCCAATCTTTCATCGCCGAGCGCTCAGCCTGGGCGCACGTACTAGAGCAAGCAAAAGCAGCAGGCCACCTACAGCTACGCCCCATCCACGGCGACCCCAAGGTCAACAACATCATGCTGGGCTCAGACGGGCGGGCAGTCAGCCTGATCGACTTGGACACGCTCAAGCCGGGGCTGGTGCACTACGACATCGGTGACTGCCTGCGCTCAGGCTGCAACCGCCTCGGCGAAGAAACCGAAAACTGGCAGGCCGTAGAATTTGATCCGGCCCTGGCCAAAGGCATCTTGTCGGGCTATCTCTCCCTAGCCAAAGACTTTCTCACCGAGCAAGACTACGCGTATCTATACGATGGGATTCGGCTGATCGCCTTTGAGCTGGGGCTGAGATTTTTTACTGACTACTTGGCCGGGAACGTGTACTTCAAGGTGAAGCACCCCGACCACAACCTGACCCGGGCACTGGTGCAATTCAAGCTGACAGAAAGCATTGAGGCGCAGGCTGAAACGCTCAAAGCCATCATTGAGGAGCTGCGGTAATGGCCACTGAGGCATTTGAGCTAGTCCCCTTCAAGCCGAACGAGCAAACGGCCAAGCTATCGATTAAGGGCAAAGTTTCTCGAAAGAGGGGCGTCTTATCGATTCAGTATCGGCTGGCAGGCGATTTGGCACTAGTGGCAATTCCGACGGTGGGAAAAGGCGGACGCAGGCAGGACCGGCTATGGGAAAAGACCTGCTTTGAGTGCTTTTTGTCTCAGGGGGGAGCCGGGTACTGGGAGTGCAACTTTTCGCCTAGCAGCGACTGGAACGTGTTTGCCCTCACGGGGTATCGGCAGGGGCTTAAGGAAGAAACTGCTTTTTCTCAGATGCCCATAGAGGCATGGCAAGGATTTGAAGGGCTACAGCTGCAGGTCAAGCTGCCGCTCGCGGATCTGGTAGAGGCCGATCAGCCGCTGAGACTGGGTGTGAGCGCAGTGGTCGTCTTGAAATCGGGAGAAGAGACGTTTTGGGCGATCGCCCACCCCGCCGCAGAAGCCGACTTTCACCATCCAGATAGCTTTGCGATCGCGCTGTAGCGAAAGAGATCCTGCAATTCAGACACCCATGGTAGGGTTATCTCAGTAGCCTGGGCACCCGCTGAAACTGCACCCAGAAACGATAAGGCCGCCTTAGAAAATCCCCCAAAAACAAGCCCTTAAATAGATGTCATCTCCATACAAAGGTCAATCCTCAGCCAAAACGTTCTTTTTGCTCGCGTCGGCTGTCGGCTGGCTGATTGTCGGGGCCTCGCTCATCTATTTGGTCCCTGCTGCAGCCAATGTATTTCAGCCTTCTGAAACAACGGGCGTGTGGATGGAGACCCTAGGTCGCAGTGGGTACAATCCTCAGCTGGCCATCGTCGGGGGTGGCGTCGCCTTTGTGCTAACGGTGGCTGGCAATGCGCTGTGGTATCAGAAGTTTGAAGGAAAGCTCTGATGAAAACAATCGGCCTGCTAGGCGGTATGAGCTGGGAATCTACGATTGAATACTACCGGCTGCTCAATGAAGCAGTGAAAGCAGAGCTAGGCGGCCTGCATTCCGCCAAGATTCTCATGTATTCAGTCGATTTTGAAGAGCTAGTAGCCCTCAAGCACAAAGGTGCCTGGGACCAAATTGGTCAGATTCTGTCATCGGCAGCTGCCAAGCTAGAGGGGGCGGGGGCAGACTGCCTGCTCATCGCCACCAACACCATGCACAAGGTAGCCGAGGCCATCACCCTTTCTACCACCATCCCGCTGATTCACATTGCCGATGCAACGGCTGAAGAAATCAAGGCAAAAGGCGTACAGCGCATCGGTCTGCTAGGCACCCGCTTCACTATGGAAGAAGCCTTTTACAAAGACCGACTGATCTACCAGCATGGACTAGCCGTGCAGGTTCCCAATGGCGAAGAGCGCAGCTATATCCACGATGTGATTTACGACGAGCTGTGTCTCGGAAATATTCGACCGGCATCGCGCGATCGCTTCCGCAAAATCATAGAAAATTTAGTAGCTTCCGGCGCTGAAGCAGTGATCCTTGGCTGCACGGAAATTGGCCTACTGGTAAAGCCAGCAGATAGTGCCGTGCCCCTGTTTGATACCACCAAGATTCACGCCGAAGCAGCGGTGAAGTGGTCAGTCGACGATTGAGCCTCGCTGTTCACAGCAATATTTTGCAAAAACAATAAAAATATCTTGATGAGTTAGTACAGTTCCAACTAACTGTGTTATGCTATGGCATCTTTAGCAGAAACATCTTAAGAGATTGTCTTGGGCGGCTTCTGCTGGGTGACGAGTGCCCCCTTGTCTTCTCTAAACCTTCTCTGTTCCAAAATATCTTCGCTCTGTTTCTTCAGCGACGCTTCCCGACTCGATGAGTTCTTCAAAGAAAATCTCATTCAACGGTTGTATGCCTCTTCCTTCGGTTGAATAAGTCGCTTGCAAAAACAGTGCCCTCTGTTTTGGGCGTCGGCCATTGACTGTTCATTGACTGTGCCTGTTTAACGAGTTGCCTACTAGTGGTGATGTTGCTTTGCCAGCACGTTAGATTAGCAAGTCTTATGCAGACGCTGTGCTTACCGGGTGCTTCTGCCTATGAGGTACTTCAAAAAAAGACATTCAGTTTTGTCTATGTTTTGGTTTTGCCCATGTGATTAGTTGCAGCATTGAGCTGCGAGTTTCTCTCTAGGGTGTCTCATAAACGTTTTCTCATGAGAACATTCTCATAAGGATTTCCTAAAAGAGACCTATGATTAAGACATCTCAACTGAAATCTCTAAATTGACATTAGCCAATGTGCCCAACGGAAGGGTGCTGACTGTTTAGCTATTTTCTTGTTAGCTATTTCATTCCTAATGGAGGCTTCTGAAAAACTTTCTAGTTCAGATGCTTTAAATAACCTTTGGCTTTAGTAAAGCTATCTAGAAAGGCCGTTAGAAGCTGCCTCTTTGCAACTTTGTTTTTCCTCGTACGTTTGCAGGCTATTTGCCCCGCGGTTCACTTGTTTCTCAAGTTGGTGAGTAGTCGCGATCGCTCCTTAGATCGCACTGCACTTCATTGCTTATGGTTAGAACTGGTCACTTTGTACGTGCCTATCTAACCCGATAAAAGGCAGCTGTAGTCTGGAATGTTTTGTAGCTTTCCACTGTTCAGTTCCTTCTAGCGATAGAGCTCTGAAGTACAAAGTGAGTCTAGTATCTAAAAAATTGCAGAGGCACTTTTAGATGCACTTTTAGACCCATCCCGGCAGATGTACGGTAATTACAGTGGGCTACCAACACCGCTACTGTAGCGTCTTTTTGTCACACTGTAAGAGTCAAGAAAGCATTCGCCAAGGTCCGCTTCTGGTGGACTTCTCAGCCGGTTCTAACCTGATGCTCAGTATCCTTTTCAATACTGTTGTTAGGATTTCCACCAAGAAATTCTAACAGATTTGTTTTATTTGCTTTCTTGGTACCTCAGGGGGATTAAATAATGCTAATATAAACTCATAATGATTCCGAGTTAAGCGCTAGCGAACCAGCGAGGACGTTGACTGATTCCATCTAGACCCTTGTCACTCCTGAAAGAACTTTTTGGCGGAGGCCCCTTACACACATGGCTAAATCTAAAGCCCGCACGATGAATAACACTGTTGCTGAGCCAGCGAATGGCGCCGCAACAAAGCAGGAAACTGTCGGCGTTAAGTCGGCTGCCCAGGAGAAGACAGTGACTAAAGCAAAGTCAACAGCTGCAAAAACCACTAAGAAGAGAAAGTCCGCAAAGCGCAAAGCTAAGCCGCTGTATACAACGGATGCCGTTCGCGCCTACCTGCACGAGATTGGCCGGGTTCCTTTGCTTAGCCACGAAGATGAAATCGTACTGGGCAAACAGGTCCAAAAAATGATGTCTTTGCTGGCGCTGAAGGACGAGCTTTCTGCCGACTTAGCAGAGGGCGAGGCAGTCTCTGATGCGGCACTCGCAGAAGCTGCAGAGATGACTGAAGCTGAGCTGAGCAACCACATGCGCCGAGGCCAGCGAGCCAAGCGCAAGATGATTGAAGCGAACCTTCGCTTGGTAGTCGCCGTCGCGAAGAAATACCAAAAGCGGAATCTGGAGTTCCTAGATCTCATTCAGGAAGGGACGCTTGGACTAGAGCGTGGCGTAGAGAAGTTCGACCCGATGAAAGGATATAAGTTTTCTACTTATGCCTACTGGTGGATTCGTCAGGCGATTACTCGTGCGATCGCCCAGCAAGCCCGGACCATCCGGCTACCCATTCACATCACCGAGAAGCTCAACAAAATCAAGCGTGTTCAGCGAGAGCTCTCTCAAAAGTTAGGCCGCAGCCCCAACGTCAACGAAATTGGCGCTGAGCTAGACATAGAGCCTCGCCAGGTCCGCGAGTATCTTTCGATTGCGCGTCAGCCTATCTCTCTAGATGTTCGCATCGGTGACAACCAAGATACGGAATTGCAAGATTTGCTTGAAGACGATGGTGCCTCTCCAGAGGACTACACCGTTCAGCAGTCTCTGCGTCAGGATATCTTCAGGATGCTCTCTGAGCTGACTACACAACAGCAGGAAGTGATTAACCTGCGCTTCGGTCTTGCCGACGGTAACCCCCTTTCGCTGGCAAAAGTCGGTCAGCGCATGGGCATTAGCCGTGAGCGCGTTCGCCAGCTCGAACAGCAGGCCCTGAAGCACCTGCGCCGTCGTAAAGCCTCTATAAACGGCTACCTAGCGGCTAGCTAAGTGCAGCTCGCTTCGGTCGACCAAACATCGGCCAGATAGCGAGTAACTAGACAAACAAAAGAGACGGGTTAGAGAGTATTTCTCTAGCCCGTCTCTTTTACTTTCCGTACTGGTGCTTACTACTACAGTCTGTTTTCATGCCTAACGAGCGGCTCGTCTGAAAAGGGATGCATCGCCTCATGGGGAAAGGGGTAAGAAACATCTAGCCGCCAAGGGTTGCCAGTAGACACGCTATCGAAGTTTCCCCGCGTTGCATGAATGCTGACGCCCACCAGGTAGTGAAGATTTTCGAGGAAGGCCTGACCGGTAGCACCTGCTGCGAGGCTGCAGGCATAGAGCGAGAGAAAGCTATTGGCCTGCTGAACCTTCATGGATGAGCCCTTGTAGAAAGGCCGGTAGTGAAACCAAGACTCTATGGGTTCGGCGTAGTGGTGAAGGTTTTGCAGGGCGAGCGTACCGCTGGAGAAATGAAGGCAGCCGGGCGATCCGTGGGTAATGATGTGGATACTTTTGGTGGCGTAGCGGTGAACGGCCTGGGTAATTTGTTGAATGCTGTCTTGGGCGGGATCTAGCCTCAGCACTTTGGCACCGCTGAGGGCACTGGCTGCTAGGGCGTTGCCGTGGCCGATGCTCGCGTCGATGGCGATGAGCATGCCGCGTCCTGGGTGGGCTGCTGCTAGCGTCTTGGGTAAGAGCCTTTGGGTCAGTAGCTGAACAGGAGACAGCGTAGAAGGAGAAAAGGAAATCACAACGGAAGGACCGACCAATCGCTGGGTGCGATCGCCCATGATTGGCAGTTCGTACAAATATTTAGCAACTTTAATATTCCCGGCTGTTCTAAGTTGCAGTCTAAGTTGAACTACGGAGGAGCGCCCGAAGAACGGCGGAATTGACGGTTCGATAAGCGAGCAAACCTACGAAGAATACGCCATCTTCAGCTGGGCAGCAGCAGCCTTGAGCGGTGGCAAAAGACTGAGCGGCACGGAGAGCGCGTTGAGGTCGCGAAAATCTGGATTTTTCTCTTTTTTGGGGCCGTGGTAGTCGCTGCCGCCCGTCATGAGCAGTCCGTGCTCCTGGCAGTATTCTTCTAGCCTGCGGGTTTGGCTGACGCTGTGAGTAGGGTGATAGACCTCAATACCCATTAGCCCTGCGTCCACCAGCTCAGGCAAAATAGCCTCCACCGTGCCCCCCCGAAAGATGTAGGGATGGGCCCACACCGGCACAGCCCCACAGCGGCGGAGAAGCTCAATGCCTTGCTGCGCGGTAAATTTTTCGTAGGGAACGTAGGCCGGGCCGTCTTCTTTGAGAAAACGTTCAAAAGCTTCGTTGTGTGAGCTGACGTGGCCTGCCTGCTTGAGAGCGGCAGCAATGTGGGGGCGACCGGGTGCCATGGCGGGAGCCATCTCAGGCAACGTGATGGGGTAGCCCAGGGCAGTGAGCTTGTCGGCCATTTTTTGGGCGCGTCGCTTGCGACCCTCGACTCGCTCTTGCAAAGGGGCAGCCAGCTTCTTGGCCTCTGGGTAGTAACCCAAAATGTGCATAGAGCGACCGTTGTAAACCGTGCTCAGCTCTAGGCCAGGAATCACCTCGAGATCGGTTTGCTGAGCGGCGGCGATCGCTTCTTCCCACCCGGCCATCGTGTCATGATCGGTAATGGCGAGGGCTTTTACGCCTTGGGCGATCGCAAAGTTCACCAGCTCTGTCGGGCTAAGGCTACCGTCTGAGCGCGTGGTGTGGGTGTGGAGTTCGAGCATAAGAGAGTCTTTGTGGAGGAGAGATGCTGCTATATGATTTGAGCGGACGCTCGAGACAGGGTTGTACAGGTAGGGGTGCGCGCTAAAACAATGATACTGGTTGCCGAATAAGGTTCTCTATGAGCGTCGCCAAACTGCAGAAAGAAGCTGAGCGTTGGTTTGAGCAAGCCGAAGACGATCTGAGCGCAGCACTTGCCTTATTATCAGCCAATAAGTTTTCTCAAGCGTGTTTTTTGTCCCAGCAAGCAGCAGAAAAATCTCTTATGGCGGTTGGTTACCGATTGGATATTGATCCTTGGGGACATTCTTGTACGAAGCTCATACGGGGCTTTCCAGAAGAAGAACGGCAATCTTTTATGGAAGTCGAAGACGATGCTAAAGCGCTAGACAAGCTCTACATCCCCACTCGATACCCAGACGCACTAGCTGAATTAACGCCTGCTGATGCCTTTACAGAAAAAGAAGCCATAGGCGCGATCGCGTCAGCACAATCTATCTTGAACCGGGCAAAAAATATCATCTACCCATCGTCTAACCCACCTGAAGCAGACGGTTCCTAATCTCGATAATTGGCGCTAGGTAAGCAGCTTCCGCTTCTTGGCCGATTTCACAGGCTAGCTGATCTACCGTTAGAAGATCTTCTCCCCAAATGACTTGGCCAATATCGAAGCTGTCGCCTTTATCGGGCTTGTAGTCGTGACTGATGAATTTGCGATCGCAATCCACCACCCCGCCATCAAAGAGATGACCAATACTGAAATAAACATCTTGCAAAACCAGCGGCACCGACGGACGATGAAGCTGCCCCCGAGAGTGAGGACTGCGGGCCTTGTACTTTGCTCGGGGAAACAGGCCGTAGAGATTCTTCAGCGTTGCTGAGATCAAGTCCCGACCCTTGAGCGTCGTTTTCTTAAAGGCGCTGACCGAAATGCGGCAGTCGACCTCCTGTAGCAACTTGGGCGCCCATAAAGTCTTGAATCGGGCGGGCTCAGGCGCAAGATTGGCGTACTCAACGCAGGGCAGATCGTCTGCATTGAGCAGCTGAACACCATCTGTGAGGAGCGGACCCAAGTTGTTTTTCTGGGCAATTTCGCTCAGCGGCAGCTTAGAGCAAACCCCTTCAACAATCAGAATTTCGGCAGTGGGGTTTGCCTGGCGAAGACCCTGTAGCACTTTGCTCAGGACCGCCATGCTAACCGTAACAGGTGGCCCGACGGGATATCCTAGGTTGGGCTTGAGGAGAATGCGCTGGGCGTTCTTGGCAGCCGGTGGCGGCGTGTAAACGAAGTCCGCAGTCGCGGCAGAGTGAGCAGCCGATTGAGCAATCGATTGAGCAGCAGATTGAACAGATGTAGAGGGAGCGTTGACAGTGGCTTTCAAAGTGGTGACGCCTGGGTTTGAAGAAACCTTTGAACGGTGGACGGATGCGCTAGACAAGGCGAATTCGATGAAGTCCTCGCTCAAAAGTTGGTTTAAAGATATTCGTATTTTAGAAGATGGGCCGCGCGGATGGACCCCCGTGTGGGTGTATGGACGCGGGCGATCGCACCCCGAATATCTGGGACCTGGCACCTACGACCGATTGGCCATGCTGTTTATGGCGGAGGGCAGAGCAGAGGCGCAGGCCCAAGCCCAGCAGCAGTCCCAGCAGCAGGTCAATCAGCAATCCAAACAAAATTGGCAAATCCGCGACAAAGAATTTGCTTGGGGCAGCCGCACTTACCTGATGGGCGTGCTAAATGTAACCCCCGATAGCTTTAGCGACGGGGGCGAATTTGACACGGTGGAAACAGCGCTGGCCCAGGCAAAAGCGCTGGTAGAAGCCGAGATGGATATTTTGGACATTGGCGGGCAGTCTTCGCGGCCTGGGTCATTGCCTACCACCCTAGAAGAAGAGTGCGATCGCGTCATTCCAGTCATCAAAGCCATTCGCAGCGCAAGTCACGACTGGCTGCGCGACATCCCCATATCAGTCGATACGACGCGGGCTGAAGTGGCTAGGGCCGCGCTAGCAGCCGGAGCCGACATTATCAACGACATTTCGGGTGGCACCTATGAGCCAGATATTTTGAAAGTGACCGCAGAAGCCAAGGCACCGATCATGCTGATGCATCTGCGGGGTACGCCCGAAACCATGCAGCAAATGACAGACTACGACGACCTTATGGACGAGATTGTCAGCTTTCTGGCGGCGCAGGCAGATAAGGCCGTGGCAGCAGGGATTGATCCGAGCAAGATTGTGGTGGACCCCGGCATCGGATTTGCCAAGACAGTCGCGCAAAATATCACCATTTTGAAAGAGCTAGAAGCGCTGGCGGTACTTGGCTGTCCTATCTTGATTGGCACCTCGCGCAAGAGCTTTATCGGAAAAATTTTGAACCGGCCCGAGGCGAAAGATCGGGTATGGGGAACGGCAGCGACCTGCGGATGTGCGATCGCCCATGGCGCAGATATTTTGCGGGTGCACGACGGGCCGCAGATGCGCGATGTGTGCAAAATGGCCGACCAGCTCTGGCGGTAGCGCCAAGGCTAATCAAATTTGCACTGGCCACGTTTGCATTGGCCACGTTTGCATTGGATCCATTTGCGCCTCTATTTGCGCAATAGTCCCACTTGGATAGAGGAAAGAGGGTAGGACATTTGCTATACACTGAAAGACGGACTCTGTAGATACATCCGAGGTTTTTTGCTCCATGAGACGATATAAAGCAGTCGTTGGCGTCTTGTTAGCTGCGATCGCCACTTTCTTAGTGAGCTGTGGCGGCGGTCCTGCGGCTGAAGCCCCCACCTATACCCCCGAAAAAATTGCCCAGCTGACAAACTATGTGAGCCGTCTGGAAGCGAAGCGCGATCGCCTACCCGAGCTCCTGAACTACATCGAAAAAGACAACTGGGTAAACGTCGACAACTTCACCCATGGACCCCTCGGTCAGCTACGAGCCGAACTACTGCGTCTCTCCAACCAGCTTCTGCCAGACGATCAGCCCAAAGCCAAGCAGCTCTCAGAAGAGATTTTGGGCCATCTACAAAATATTGACGAAGCCTCTCAAGAGCGCAACTACGGCAATGCAATCACCC
>JBCBIK010000114.1:0-16961 GCA_038524545.1 Cyanobacteria bacterium J06623_4
GATTGAACAACTCAGAAAGCCGACCCTTCAGTTCTCCCCTGCGTAAGTCCTAACTATGCGAAATCAAAAATGACCTTGATAACATGACTGTATGAAAATACAACATATTTGGTCTGCTCCTGTAAAGGCAGTTCCGCCTCACTTTTGGTTTTTAGTCAGCGCTATTTTTCATTATTTGGGTCCATCTTTTGCAGTTCTGTTGTTTGCTCGTGTAGATGTCCTTGGAGTTGCTTGGCTCAGGATTGCAAGTGCTGCGCTAGTGTTCTCTTTGTTTGCAAAGCCTTGGAAGGTTTTTCGTGCGGCAAATCGTGAGACGACTGTCTTGCTGTTGATGTTGGGAGCCTGTTTGGCGCTGATGAATAGTGCTTTTTATCTGGCGATTGATCGTTTGCCGCTGAGTTTGGTTGCAACGATGGAGTTTGTCGGCACCATTGCCGTGGCGCTTTGGGGGCTGAGGTCTTTGCGGAACTATGCGGCTTTGGGGTCGGCGATCGCAGGTGTTTTTCTATTGATCGATGTGCGTGGCTCGAGCGATGGGCTGGGTCTGGCGTTTGCATCGGTGAATGCGCTTTTGTTTGTGACTTACATTGTGTTGGGTCATCGCATTTCTCAGCAGGGTGCGGGCGAAGGGGTGGGTCGATTGAGCGCGGCAATGGTTGCTGCTTTTATTTTTGTGATGCCGATTGGGGTGTCGGATGCGATCGCGGCTTTTGCCCATCCTTTGCTCATTTTGGCTGGGGTCGGTGTGGGTATCAGCTCTTCCATTGTCCCTTATGTATGCGATCAGCTAGCAATGTCGCAGCTACCTAGAAACACTTACGCGCTGATGTTAACGTTGCTGCCTGCTACGGCTACTGTGGTGGGTGCTGTGGTCCTTGGGCAGGTGCCGACATTTGTGGAAGTTGTGGGCATTGGACTGGTAATGGTTGGCGTTTCAATCCATAGGCGCTGCTGACGATACAGGTTTCGTTAGCCAGCTCTCTGCTGATGGACGGAGCTGCGCTGAAGGGGTAACCTATCAAGCAACGAGGGAGATTTTGACTCACGGGCCGACTGTAAGGCTTTAATTTTAGTCCAATTTTAGTCCTGCCTCTCAGCCTTCATTCCCAAAATCCCTCTAAAAATAGAAGCGCAGGCTTTTGTGCATTTGCGTAATCCGCAACTAGTCAAACCTGATCTCCTCAAGTCTCAACGATAAAGTGACGTCAGCAAGATCGGTCCATCGGCCGATCTTGATATTTCTCCATCAGAGAAAACAAGTGCTCATAATCGCTAGCAGAAACATCGTAGATGGTCACAAATCCCGTGATTAGCATTCTGGATAAATTCTTCTGCGTTTGCTATCCACCAGCTCCGTAGGCCAGGTACATTGCTTCAGTAATACAGGCCCAAGTTGTAAGCATCAGTTCCTGGCTTTTCGCTACTGCTTCAACGTATTTCTTGTGCTGAGGCTGATCTTTATCTATTAAGCACAGCAGAACGCCTGTATCGCACAAAATCACAAGTTCAAACCCTGCTTACGATACTTTTTTATCAGTGCCTCATGAAACTCGCTTTGAGCAGGCTCAGGTTCTTTTTTGGTTTTTCTCACTTCTGCCTGTAGCTCTTCCCAATCATGAGTCCTTTTTTCATCCCATCCTTTGTCCGTATAAGTCTCCGAGCGTAATCCGTCAGAAGTCGTTTCTGACACTGCATTCTTCTGCTCGGAACTATCATCGCAGTACGCAATCTTTTGGAGACGTCTCCAAAAGATTGCGTACTGCGATGATAGTTTTTTTAGAAGGCATTTTCCATAGATACAAACAAGTACAAGTACTAGCGACTAACCATAGCTAGCTCCTCACAATTTCGCTAGCATCATCCCAAATCAATCGCATACCCTAAGCCTTCCCATGAAGTACATCACAGTGTCGTCGACTACGATTCACTCAGCACCCCAGGCCAGTTTGCATCAGCTCTGCTGATATTGCCAGGAATATCCTGCTCCCACTGCCGCTGAACTCCTTGGCTGTAGTTCAAATACAGCCTGCCATCTACGATTCGCCACGCTTCAGGGTCAATCGACGCCGTATATCCCTCACTCACCGCCCAGGCGCAGAACCCGCCATACTGAGGCGCATACTGCTCAGGATTAGCAGCAAACAAGTCTCGATTTTCTGCGCTAGCAAATTGCCAAGTCGCATTCCTCCAGCTGTAAGCGAATTCCGGACGTCCAGATATCGCTGCACCTTCGGTAAAATAAGCCACTGGGTCTGTACCCCGTATTGCCAACCCCGCATCATCCACGAAATACCGAAGCGTCGTATCATCAGCCTGAGCTAGATCGGCATTAGCGCTCTCAGCGTCGGTAATAAGAGCTGGCTGAGTCGCCTCCTGGCTAACCGGCACCTCATCAACCCTATCACTGCTGACGGAAGCAGCCGCACAGCCAGCTGTCAGCAGTAAGCAAGACGCGATCGCAACCCGGCCACAAACAGTTATCTTCATAACGCAATCCACACGAAACTATTGTCATCAGTTAACCCCAAGAAACTGAGTAGAAGATGAAAATTTACGCCGCCACGTGTCTCAGACTATCCCTTCGTTACCTTCTCACCAATGACAGCAATACTGTAAACAGTCACCGAAACAACAAAAGAAAATAACAAACCAGTAATCACAGAAAAATTTCTACCCACGTCATTCACCAGCCTGGCCATCGCTTCCGCTTGCTGCTTCGTCAGTTCTGCACCACCAAAAAAGCCATCTCCGTCTAGATCATACCGATTCAAATCCCACTGAGCGTAAACATCCTCAACCGCCGCCGAGCCAACAATCAACAAATATACCGACAAAAATACAACAATGCTTATCCAAAGCCATCTTCTTCCCCGGCGCCGCCCAAATAGACGCCTTCTTCCAACCACAATCATCGCTAAACACACAGCGCAGAATGCAGCAGGAATAACTAGATGGTAAGGCACAGTCACCGGAGACATCGCACCCAGCTCCAACAGCACAACACCTCATCAAAGTACAAGCAATCAGCCACATCTACCACCTGGAAAACACACGAATTTGCAGACGATTCAAAACTGGTCAAAAGGGCGGCTCGCTGCAAAAGTGCAAAGCTTCATTCGTTACTGGATGCACAAGCGACAGCCTCGCCGCATGCAAATGCAACCGCGACCCTTCAGCCGCCGCGCCATAGAGCGCATCACCCAAAATAGGAGACATTAGCCCTTTCCCACAGGCCATATGCACTCGTAGCTGATGAGTTCTCCCCGTGAGCGGCCTCAACTCAATCCGAGGCCACTCTCCCCCCTCGATCACCCAAAAATCCGTTCGGCTAGGCTTCCCATATCGAAAATCAACTACTTGCTTTGGCCGCTGCTGCGGATTGCCCCATAGTGGCAGTTCAATAGACCCCGCAGACCGATTCACCGGCCCAGAAAGAATCGCCTCATAAGTCTTTTGCACCTGATGCCTAGCAAACTGTTCACTCAGTAATTTGTGTGCGCTGGCAGAAGCCGCGATCGCAAGCACCCCAGAAGTATCCCTATCCAACCGATGAACCACCTGCAAAAACGAATACGTCGGCAGTTGACACCGCAACCGACTCAGCACACTATCTTGCAAATGAATCCGCCGCCCCGGCACGCTCAGCAGCCCAGCCGGTTTATCCACCACAATCAAAAACTCATCTCTATACAGAATCGAAAGCGCCTCACAAAGCCCGTCACGGCGTCTCGCCACAGCATAAGCAGGCAGAATCTTCCGTTGCCAGCAATCAGAAATTTCCTTGTATTGCTGCTTCATTTGCCGCATGGCCCGATCAGCCTTCGCTACCTCCTGGCTCAAAGGGGCAAGCACCCGTTCCCTATCCTCTTTCAATCGCCGTCGCGCCAACCCATCCTGCTGACTCTCCGAATCTAGCGCCCGCAACGCAGCCACCAAATCATCACCCTGCAGCACATCCCGACAAAAAACACGCCAGCGATCGCGCGCCTGCTTATTTTGCGCATGGCTAAGCCTAAGCTGTTCAAAACAATCAGCATATGCCTTTGAAAGCCGCCGAAAATCATCCCGCACCGACAGCCGAGAAAGCGCAACTAATTCTCTTTTCATGTCATTCAATTCGGCTAAAACGCAAGCCTCAACAATGTAGAAAACGACCTCTGCGCGAAGTCGCAGAAGCCATAGAGGCAGGTTAAGAGAAAAGTCGAACGCCCCAGACAACACCACCCCATTAAAAAAGTTCCATCAGCGTCTCACTGTAAGCCTTGTAAGGCTTCACCCCAGTCAACGTTCTTGACAACTCACCCGCTTTAAAGAACATCACAGAAGGCATACCCCTCAGCCCAAATCGCTTAGACACCTGCTTATTACTATCAAAATCTAACTTTACGACGCTAACCCGCTCACCGTACTCATCCGCCAGTCGATCAATCAGCGGCGTTACCAGCTTGCATGGCCCGCACCAAGACGCAATACAGTCCACCACCAGCAATGGCGCTTCCTCAATCAAACTATCCAGCTCTGCTTCATCTCGTACAAACCGCGCAGCCCCTGAATTGTCCTCACCCAGCTGAGCCAGCTCACTGGTCACTTCAGCCACAGAGCGACTCGCATTAATCGTAATCAAGCGCGATCGCGCTCCATCCTCCGCAGAGCGCTGCCCCTCGTAATACGCCAACAAAGGAACCGTCTCCGCCTCATAGTCAGCCAGCCGCTTTCGAATGCTGCCAACCGTTTCTCCCGCCGCCTTCCTCGCCACCATCCGATTGATCAACAGTCCCGTCATCGCCTTCAGATACACCACATCAGCTGTTAAATCAAAAGAGGCCAACAGCGCATCAAAATGTTCAGCCTCAGCGAGCGATCGCGGAAACCCACCTAAAATCCAGCCCTTCAGCATGATGTCCGGCTGCTCAAGCCACCTGCGAATCGTCTGCATCCCCCCATCATCCGCTTTCCCGTCATCCATAAGCGCATCACCAGTAAGGTAAGCAACATCCCACCGCTTAGCCAGTGCGATCACCTGCGTTTTCACACCCACCCCAGGAGGCCCCAGTAAAATAAGCTGCTTAGACATTACAGAACCTGCCTCCGAACAAGAACCATCTCATTATTTCATGGAGAGCGATTCATCTAAAAGTTTCACAACCGGCAGCTTAACTTTTCTCCTCAGCAACCTCTTCTTCACCCGACGAAGCATGCTGTAACTGCAGCAAATAGCTACTCACCGAAATCAAGAAAATAGCCAGCGCCAAATAGACCAAATCAAGAGCCTGCGACACCTCCAAGCTCAGCATCTTCTTAAACAAGCTGACGATAAGCGCCACAACAATCACACGCACGAGCTTACTCTTCAACTCCTCCAGAGATTCACTCTGCAGCACATTGATATCGTGCTCAAACCGAACGTCAATCTTAGAAATAAACAGCTCATACACCCCAAAGCTAAAAATCAACAGCACAATCCCAATCAGATAGTAGTCAATCCCCCCAATAACATAGGAAACAATCTTGTAAGTCTCCGCTCCTTCAGGATCCGAAATATCAAACGGTAGATTGAACCCCGCCCAAATATCTTGCGTGCCAATCATAAAAAACTTAAACGCGCTCAAAAGCCCAAACAAAACTGGCAGCAGCACAAAGAAACGAAAATTCCAAATGAGTACCTCAAAAAAGTTTTCAACCCTTTTCATTAGCCTCATGCCGATCCTCCTATTTGACTTAGTTCAGTTTAAGCATTTCAGACAACCAGGAGCGACCTCCGTAAATCTTGTTTTGAGACTCAAAAGTATTTTATTGGGTCTCTATCTGATTCTAGCCAGTCTCTACATGCAAGTAAAAGGGGAGATACAGCATCAGCGTACCTCCCCAGAATTTATTGACTATTGCGCGAAGCTCGTCTTGTTAGCTTCTAAGAAGGAACGACAGTAAAGTCAGGCGTTGCAGAGAAACTAACAACAATATCGTTGTAGTCGCGATCGCCCAATCCAGCCATATCCTCCACGCCAAAAGTATTGCTACCTAGGCGAATCATATGGTCATTCCCATCCTCATTAGCATCTGAATGGCTAAAGTAAATGTTCTCACTGTCTAAATCAGAGCCATCTGCAATCAAGAACATGCCAACATAGTTACCACCTGCCATCTCAGCCGAAAATGACTGCACGCGACCATTCTCGCCAGTGAGCATAGTATCCAGCCGCCGTGCCAAAGCAGCTTCCCGATAGCCCTCATCACCAGGGCGCAGCATCGTGCCAGTCACCTCGTCTCGCACTAACCTTCTTTCACCGGCAGAATCCTCTTCAACCAGCTCATTTTGTACAAGTATTCCACCATCAGCATCATCTGTAGTGTAGAAACCCAGCGTATTGTTGTAATCTGCCTCACGGAAAACGCTGAACTCAAGGTTCATCACCACGTCATCATCGTAGTCAGAAAAGTCAATCGCATCACCATCGCCCACCATCATATTGGCCATCCCATCAGAATGAGCCAGCTGCAGCGTGAGAACAGTTCCACCACCAAAGTCAAAGGCAATCTCATCATCACCACGAGCAACTATGCCCGAAGAGCGAGTTTCGCCATTTTCAACCAGCTGTAGCTGCAAGAACTGACCCTCTTCAACCAAGCCATCATCCAGCAAGAGCGTTGGTGCATAGTCCGCACCCAGCCCGCCGCCTGCCAGCAGCGAGAACCGAGCTACTTCTTGCGCATCAGAGCCATCAGAGCTATCGCCCACCAAAACGACAATTTCACTGACGCCATCAACGCCTACGGCGTCTAGCAACAGTTCCAGGGCGTTATATCCATCGCCAAAATTCGTAACCTCTACCGCATCATCCTCAGAATAGGCCGTCAGCTTAGGGCCGCTAGCAGGATTTTCGTAGTAATTGAAGGTGCCATAGCCATCACCCACAACAACATCGAGATCGCTATCACCATCGATATCCGCGAACATAGGTGTCATTGCGAAAATGTTTGAGCCAATATTGTTCAGTGGGTTATTGCTACCCGACTGATAGGTATACACAGGGTTGCTCGCACTACCAGTATTCTTGTAGTAAGTAACCTGGCGATAGGATTCTCCGACAAATGCGTCTAAGTCACCATCATTATCGATATCAACGAACGCTGGCGCACCATTAGAGTGGTTCCCTAAGTTGAAGAAAAGATTGTCACTGCCAGTGCTAGTAATTTCACTGTAGAGGGGAGAAGTCTTTGTACCCTCATTTTTATAGATGACTAGAGTACCATAGCCATAGCCAGAAACGACGTCAAAGTCGCCGTCATCATCAATATCTACAAACGTAGGGTTAGCTTCATCAATAGGGTCCAAGTTTCGAAACGGATCGCTACTGCCGGTTTGCTCTACGTAGCTAGAACCAATCTTTCTAAAATAGGTCAGCTTGCCGCTACTCTCTCCCCCTTCACCAATCATCAGATCCAGATCGCCATCATCGTCCAAATCCGCAAAGGCAGGGCTCGCATTCCAGTCAGCATCAATACCATTAAAAGGATTATTGCTACCAAACTGCTCTACATAGCCACTAGTTGTATTTTCGTAGTATTTTATCGTGCCGTCGTCAATGCCAAAGACAACGTCAAGATCACCGTCTTCATCCACATCGACGAGTGCCGGACGAAGAACAGCATCTGAAAAGTTTTGAGTAAAATCGTTAAACGGATTGTTGCTGCCACTCTGCTCTACATAGTTGTTGTTCGTCGGTGGCGCAAAAGCTCTTTCGTTAGTAACCATAGATGTAAGCTTGAAACGATTAAATTAACAATAGGTCTGTGACTGTCTCCACAGATCCCAATACACACTTTCTAAATTGCCGACCCACTTCTCTAGCTGAAAAAGAGAAAGTTTTTCACGACTTTCACGGAGTCCCCGACGCAGAAAAATTACAACATCAGGATGGGTAGCAAGATAAATAGCTTTCTGTTCGTAATCGGTGAGGCTATCGCAAATTAAGAACTCTAATCCAGATGCGGCGCAGAGGCTAGCGCCCATCCGAGAAGCATTGGTACTGGAGGGATACGTTAGCAAGGGTACCCCCGAAGCAAGAGCACATACCGCAGTTGATCCGGCGCTGTAGGAGAAAGTGTCTAAAAACAAATCTGCGCAGTCATAGCGAGCCAAATAATCTTTAAGAGAGACTCGTGGTGCAAAGTGTAGGCGGTTCGGATCAATGTTCCGTGCCTTCGCTTCGCACCGCAAATTGTTTTTAGTCTCCTCCGGCCCATCACAGAGCCAGAGCACTGAATCAGGTACCTGCCCTAAAATTCGCATCCAGCAGGAGAACACAGAAGGATCTATTTTTCGATGCGTATTAAAGCAACAGAAAACAAATCCGTCTGTAGGGAGACCACAAGCTTCCCGATGCGCTTTCCGGTCAGACAGACTGTGATTCTGTTCCTTTTCTGAAGCGATCGCACTCCCAAAACCCAGACCAAACCCCGGACCAAATTCCGCCGAAACCACGAACTGATGCGGAAGCCAAACTACCTTCTCCGTGCAGTGCGCTGCCAACTCCCGTGGAACCACCCACTCATCCGCCAACAGATAATCCATATAGCTTGCACCCGTCGTATCCGGATAGCCCAAATACCCACACTGAATCGGCGCAGGCCGCAGCGCAAACATGCCAGGGCAAGAATAAGTCGTATAGCCCGCCAAATCCACCAGAATATGAATCCTATCTGCATAGATTCGCCGAGCGATCGCTTCGGCAGACAGCTCCGAACAATCGACAAACACATCGCACCCAGCTCGCACCTTAGCCTGCACAGCATCATCCCGATTTCGCAAGCTATACCCATACACAGCAAACCGTTCCCGGTCATGATGCCGAAAAATATCCTGCACCAGCCACCCCACCGGATGCTCCCGAAAATCAGGCGAAACATACCCAATTTTCAGCCTTTGCGTAGGCGCCTTATCATGCACAAAACGGCACCTCTGCCGCACCTCCGCCATGTTGCGCTCAACGTGCCCTGCGTAGTGCCTGTTTATCTGTTCGTGCAATTCTGGCGACGCTGGAAAAACACTCAGACTGAGGGGCGGCAGTGCCACAGCCGACTCATCAGAAACCTGCTCCCCAATACGCCCGAGCAAATCTTCCGTATCAGCCTCGTAGTTCTCCCAATCGCATAGCTGCCGCCGAACAAAGTTCAGCTGATACGCCGCCACATGCCGATAGTCCACCTGCATGTCAAACAGCTGCTGGTAGTGGGTCAGCGCCTCTGGTAGCTCACCCTGCGCCTCACACAGTCGACCCATCGCCAGGAGCGCCTCCACAGAACCTTCGTCCTCTGCCAACACCCGCTCAAGACAAGCCCTCGCCCCCTCAAGCTCACCCTCATTCAAAAGCGCTTTCCCCAACCCTAGCTGCGCCTCCACTTGCCCAGGATCCGCCGCAACCGCCGCCGCAAACTGTTCCTTCGAGGGTTTGCCCTGCAGAGCCAGCAGCTTAGCCAAATTAAGATGGGCGATCGCAAACCCTGGCTTCAGCTCAATCGCTCGTTCATAGGCCATTTCAGCCTTATCCAGTTGCCCCTGCAACTGCCAAACAGCCCCCAAATTACAGTGAGCCTGTGCCACAGCCGGATTCAGCCCAATCAGTGCATGATAAGCATCGATCGCCCGCTCAAAATCCCCTAGCTGCTGATAGGCATTTCCCAGCTGGTTGTAAGTTGCCAAATATCCCGGTGCCAGCTCAACTGCCCGCTGAAAACAATCCACCGCCGCCGCCCACTCACCTCGGCCAGCCAGCGTCTTTCCCTGCTCAAACAGTGTCAACCCCTCATCCGCAAGTCGCATTCCCGCCTTAGGCTTCTCCGAGCGACGCTTCAGCCGAAACGTCCCTGTCTCAGAATCCACCTGTAGCCAATGCGTCTTTGACATCCCGCGCCGCACCAGCGCCAAGTTCACCGCCCGCACAGAAGATGATCGTTGTAGCTGCGATCGCACATGCGAAAGTCCCTGAGAATTACACCGATAAAAATAGAGCAGCTTCTCCAAATGATAAATCTCACAGATCTCCGAGATTCTCAAAAAAAGATCGTAATCCTCCGCACACTCAATCTCAGGATTGATCCCACCCACTGCCTCATACACAGCCCGTCGCACCAGCCGAAAATGAAACGTCAACAAATCCACCAGCATCCGCTGCGCACTATACGGAATCTGACAGCGCCTCCCCAACCCAATCTCATTCCCTGCCTCATCAATATCTACATAGTTGGTGTACAGCATGCCGTAGCGTTCATGCTCACGCAAAAAAGCTGTCGTTTCTGCCAGCGCCGTCGGTGCCAGCAAATCATCCGCATCAACCCAGCCAACAAACTCCCCTCGGGCGTGAGCATGAGCCCGAACCAAAGCTTGCCCTTGACCGACATTTTCCCCTCCTTCAAATAGACGAATCCGCTCGTCCTGTTCAGCATATTGACGCGCGATCGCCACCGACCCATCCGTCGAGCCATCATCCCAAACAATCAGCTCCCAATCCTCAAAAGTCTGAGCCAGTACAGATCCCAAAGCCAGCGATAAATAAGCCTCAGCGTTATAAACCGTCATCACTAGCGACACCAGAGGTACCGGCCTCGGCAAAGCAATCCGAGAAAACACAGACGCCGCTAAACTCATCCAATTCCTGCCATCACAACAACCACCCGAACCCAAAAGGCTCCCCAAAAGGTTCCATTGAGCAAAATAAATCAAGTCTCGCTGTTAAATTACCCATCTCAGACATTCACGCAAAATCTCTTTTTGAGACTCAAAAGGCTCATCATCAGTCTCAAAACAACAAGGCGAGTCTCGCTTCAGGAACCCAAAAGACTGCTCGTAGTCTTATCCCTCAAAAATAATTCCAGTCAATTCTCTCTCCCCTTTAGAGAACCTGCTGACAGCGTTTTCCTCAATATGTAAGTACCACACTAGAAACATCAAGCTTTGCCAAAACCCCTAAAAAGAGAACGCTTCAGGTACATCGAAACAACCACAATTCATCTGACAAAACAGAAAACCTCATAGAGCCCTTCTGACGTCACCCGTTTATGAAGCCTACGCTAAGCAAAGCTATCCGTCCGTTGAGTAGAACTCCTGTCGCTGCGCCATCTTCCCATAGTTACATTAGGCACAGTCTTAACAGCTCAGACTTACCTACTCAGAATTCGTACAGGTTTCAGCAAATGTCTTCCAAGCTAACTTCAAAACTAACTTCTAACTTTGCCACTAAGTTGGGTTCAGCCGCTGCGGCCACCCTTATTCTTGTTACAGCAGGCAACGCTCAGGCCGCTCAGCTCTACGCCACAGACGTTGTTTACTACAACAACAACAATACATCGATGGCCAGCTATCGCTCAGACACGACCAATGCCCTCGGCGACCCCAACCTAACCACCGACTCCGCCAACGGATACACCGGCAACAAAGATTTCTTAGCCCTGGGTCTTGGCGGCCGCGCCGTCTTCAACTTCGGTCAGGACTTCGCCGGTGAAGTCAGCATCTGGGAAACCACCTGGGGCAACAAGTCCAAGCAGTCCAGCTACGACGAGCGCATCGATATTTACTACGGCAACTTCGATGACGTTAGCGACTGGGACACCCTCGCCAACGACCTTAGCCAGTGGACCAACGCCGGTGAAGTGCTCAACATTGAAGATAACGCCTACAACAAAGCTAACGGCGCCTCAAACGCAGGTTTTGCACCAGATGGTGTTTTCAACCATGTACTGCTAGTCGATAAGTCCCAAGTAAAATCTGGCAGAGACGGCTTCGACGTTAATGCGATCGCCGTTCAAGGCGTAGAAGAACAAGAAGTCCCCGAACCCACAGCTCTCCTAGGCCTGTTCATGCTCGGCACCCTTGGCACCCAACAGCTGAAGAAGCGCCAAACTGCATAAAAAATCCATCACTCCCCTCGAAAGCCAGCAGTGATTGCTTTAACCACTGCTGGCTTTTTTCTATGCGTTAATTCTCACTTTAAGACCCATTAATCCCTTTAATAGTCTAGCAGTAAGACCAAATTTGCAAATATAGACTCTACGTAAGACAAACTTCAAATCATTTAGCGTCTCCATCCCGTTCCGTACTCACCCAAGACCGTCGTACCATAAAAGCTCTCCACCCAAAGTTGCACATGAGCTTCACTCATCCACCTCGCATTCTCTTTCTATACGGCTCTCTGCGCGATCGCTCCTACAGCCGCCTGCTCGCCGAAGAAGCCGCCCGCATCATCGAAGGCTACGGCGCAGAAGTAAAATTCTTCAATCCCAGAGGCCTCCCCCTCCACAACGCCGAGCCCGACACCCACCCAAAAGTACAAGAACTCCGCGAACTCTCCCTCTGGTCCGAAGGGCAAGTATGGTCGAGCCCAGAGCTGCACGGCAATATCTCTGGCCTCATGAAAACCCAAATCGACTGGATCCCCCTCACCCTCGGTGCCGTCCGCCCCACCCAAGGAAAAACCCTCGCCGTGATGCAAGTTTCCGGCGGCTCCCAATCATTTAATGCCGTCAATACCATGCGACTCTTAGGCCGCTGGATGCGCATGTTCACCATTCCAAACCAGTCCTCAGTCGCCAAAGCCTACCAAGAATTCAACGAAGACGGCACCATGAAAGACTCTGCCTATCGCGATCGCGTCATAGACGTCATGGAAGAACTACACCGCTTCACCCTCCTGCTCAGAGAGCGCGTAGAAGAACTCACCGACCGTCACAGTGAACGCAAAGCTGCCTCCGCCAAACAGCAAGCCGCGATCGCTCAAAAAGCGCTAGACACCTAGACCGTAAGAGAACATAGCCCCCCTACACGCTCAGCTTATCCTGACTCAAATCATCCATCTGAAGCGACATCATCAGATCAGCCTCCAAATACTCAAAATTAGGAATTCGCGACAGCAGTTTAATCTCATCTGCGCAAACACTACGAATAATATTCACGCCACGCTCTCTCTCTAAGCTGTCAGACATCGCCTGCAGTAGGTTGTTAGCACTATTAAGCCTGTTCACATTAACCTTCAACTGCTTTCGAATATCATCAATCAAAGCAGCCTTCTCTTGATCTATCGCATCTCTAAACTGCTGCACTTGCCGCTGTCGTTCAATCAACTGCGATTGCCTATTTTCATACTGCTCAACAATCAAAACCTGTTTTTTTAGCCGCGCCTCAATTGCCTCTAGTACCTCTGCGCAGGTAAAGGGCTTCGTCAAATAGTCATCTGCCCCCAGCTTCATCCCCTGGCGAATATCTCCCTTATCTGCAAAAGCTGTCAAAAAAATGAATGGTATCAGCGCAGTTTTTGGCTCTTGTCGCAGAGCGGCCAGCACATCGTATCCGTCGAGTTCAGGCATCATCACATCGCACAAAATCAAATCCGGTTCAAACTGCATAGCCCCAATTAGGCCAGTCACGCCGTTGTCTGCACCCAAAATGTCGTACCCCTCCAGCGCTAAAAGCTCCAGAAGATTAGCCCGAATCTCAATCTCATCTTCAATCACTAAAACCTTAAGCATTCTGTCTCCGTTAACTTGAGTAAATTCCACTTAAAATATTCAATCAAACCGTTTATCTATTCAAAATTTGCGCAGCAAGTAGGAATTTGAACAACAAAAGTCGTCCCTTCTCCCACTTTGCTTTCGCAGTCAATTCGCCCTTGATGAAGTTCAACCGAACGCTTGACAATCGCCAATCCCAACCCCGTACCAGAGATGCCACCCACATTACTCCCTCGAATAAAAGAATCAAACAAAGTCACTCGATTCTCTTCTGGAATGCCAATCCCAGAATCTTTCACCGACAGAACTATCGATGCATTCTCACAAGCAATAGAGACCAAAATTTCACCTCCATTCGGAGAGTAGTTTATTGCGTTCGAAAGCAAATTTGTTAATATGTGCCTCAAAAGCTTACGGTCGAGTAGAAACGCGTTGCTAGACAGCGGCGAATCCAGCCGCAGCTGATGTTCCGCCGTCGTAATTTGAAGTTCTTCAATAATCTCCCTACAAAACTCACTGAGTGCCAAAGGCTGAGGGTTGAATTCCAGCTTTCCAGCCTCCGTTTTGTTTAGTAACAACACATCGTTGAGTAAGTCAATCATATGTCTCGTCGCGAGCCGTATCTTTTCCAAGTACTCAAACTGTTTTTCCTGTTCCCAGTGATCGCTGTAGTGTTTCAATAGCTCCGCCGATGACAAAATAGTCGTCAGCGGCGTGCGAAACTCGTGGGATGTCATCGCTACAAACTTTGTTCTCAGTTCATTGAGTTCCCGCTCTTGGGCTAGGGCATTGAGAATATCCGCCTCACTCCGCTTGCGCTCAGTGATATCGCGCAGAATAACCATTACCTCCTCAGGCGCACTCACAGCAATCCGTGCCTCAAAGTTCAAGTCCCCCAGCATAAACTCCATTACCTGGATCTCTTCGCTCAGCAATGCCGCGTTAATGCACTGCTGAAGTCCCTGAACAGCCGGTGCTGGTAGCATCTCAGATAGGTTGCAATGCAGACACTCCTGCGGGTCGAACGGTAAAGTGTGCTGCTTCGGAGCCTTGAAATTGACTACAGTTCCCTCACAGTCAATTCGAAACATTGGGTCGGGGATAGCATTCAACAGTGCGCGGTTTGTTGCATAGCTTGCCAGCAATGCTTGTTCTTCCTGCCTAAGTCGGTCCGTCGCCTCATTGAACTTGCGAGTCTGCATCTCAAACTCCTCCTCCAGCTTTCGATGCAGAGACTTCAGCACATCTTCTGCCTCCCGCCGACTCGTAATATCCAATACATACAGTCGAATCAGTTCACTCTGCGGAATGTAGTTAATCGCTTGCTCAAATGTGCGATCGCCTATCTTGACCTCCCGCATCGACTGCTGCTGTTGATTTTCCTCCACCAGCTCAATCACAGTGCTTAGCAGAGGATGCTCTAGCTTGTCGGTTTGGAGTTCAGGAAACTGAGCTACCGCCGCAGGATTGAGGTAAGTAAGCTCACCAGTGACCGAAATTTCAATAATCGGATGCGGAAATAGTTCCGGAAATGAGGCCAAACGCTCTAAAGAAGAATCATCTGTTGCCGCTGAGAGAATAGCGTTGTTCGAGGCACCAGCCTCAGACAGCTTATAGTCAGCAAATCGAGCGCGAGTTGGCAGCGTCGCCAAATAGTCAGTCGCCTCATCCTGGTTAGAAAGCAACCGGTCAAGCGCATCTCCCTTCTCAATGACAAAATACCGAGCGTCCACAGTCGCAGCAAAAACAATCTCATCACCATGGCACAGGTCATGGGAACTTCTAGGCACGCCATTGATCAATAAACCATTGGTACTAGGCTTTCCTTGAAAATTACCGTCGATAATTCGAAACTGGTGAGGCTGATCTCCCGGACGAGGTAACCGCAGCAAAACAGCATGCTGACGAGAAATTTCACGAGAGTTTAGAACAATCGAATTGCGAGGATCTCGGCCAATAGAACTTGAGGCCGTTTGTAGCTCTACCGTACGCTTCCCTTCATCATCTTCTATCAGCAAGAAGTGTTTCATAGCAAGATGACCCCTGCGCCTAAGCAAACCCAGCTCAGTTCGCGCCAAAGGATAGGTAGCCCAAACCATTCCTTACAATTATTACATTCGCAAGGAATGTTAGCTGCGCCTCTACTAAATTCCGGGTTTGACTGCATTTTTGTAGTATTCAAGCATTCTCATGCGATTAGCCTACCCAACACCACTAGGCCAGCCCACATAGAAACGCAACTTATTTATCACTTTTCTTACGTTTTCAAAGAAGGCCTCGCTCCACGCTTGCCAGAGCCGCTCTCAAGTTGCCATCTTGCCTATCTAGAGCCGCGATCGCATCCTCTTTTCCTAACCCGGCCAAATGCATCACCAGTGCCACCTTCACCTGCAAGTCGCTCCTGTCGAGCAGCTCACCCGCCACCACCCGCTCCAAATCCGTCAGGTCACGCAAAATGCGAATCGCCCGGTCGCGCAGCTTGCTATTGGTCACCGCCACATCCACCATGCGGTTGCCATACACCTTGCCCAGCTTCACCATCACCCCCGTCGAGAGAATGTTTAGCGCCAGCTTCGTCACCGTCCCCGCCTTCAGCCGCGTCGAGCCCGCCAACACCTCCGGCCCCACAATCAGCCGAATATCTACATCCACCTCTACCGGCACCTGCGCCGCTGGCACACAGGCCATAAATATCGTCCCAGCACCCCGCTGCCTAGCCGCTTGCAGCGCCCCATGCACATAGGGCGTCGTGCCCCCAGCCGTAATGCCCACCACCACATCCCGCTTCGTCACCTTGTGACTCGCGATCGCACTCGCCCCCGACTCCGCCTCATCTTCCAAAGCCTCAGAGCTGCGCAGCAGCGCCGCCGCCCCCCCAGCCAAAATGCCCTGCACCATCTCCGGCGGCGTACAAAACGTCGGCGGACACTCCGCTGCATCCAGCACCCCCAGCCGTCCGCTCGTACCCGCCCCCACATAAAAAAGCCGCCCCCCCTCACGCAGAGACGCCGCCGTCAAATTGATTGCCTGAGCCAGCGAAGTTCTCGCCTGAGCGATCGCATCTATCGTCCGCTGATCCTCCCGGTTAAACACATCCACCATTTCCAGCGTCGATAGCTCATCCAGATTCTGGCTATTCGGATTGTTCTGCTCAGTTAATAAATGGCCCCGGTCCTGCGTATCTGTCATAGTAGTTTCTCCAATTGCGCCCGAATTCGATCCATCTCATCCGAAGAGGCATCCTGCAAGCTACCACGTTCCATCGGCCGCTCTCCAGCAGCCTCAGCATCCGGGTCCCAAGTTATCTTCTCCACAGACTTCTCTGGCGGCATCAGCAGCGTGCCATCTTCCACCAGCACCGCCTCATAGCCCGCCCCATCACAAAATTCCTGAATTTCCGCTTCCTCAAAAGCCTCCACTGTCGCCGGTGGAAAATCCTGCGCCTCCAGCATGCCTGCAAA
>JBCBIK010000115.1:0-16694 GCA_038524545.1 Cyanobacteria bacterium J06623_4
CGCTGGTCGGAGATAATGATAGCCATTTCTCCTTGCTCGTCCAAAAGCTCTAACGCTTCTGCACCACTTTTCGCTTTAAAGACTCGAAAATCTCGCCGAAACGTTCGATATAGCAAGTCTAAATTATCCGGCTCGTCGTCAACGACGAGCAGCTTTAGTTTGTCTTCCATTCTTATAATTTTGGGCGGGGTTGTCCTTGGGTGGATGCCTTTTTTGGGGGAGGAGTGGGGTTAGACCTAATGTGCCCGGTCGCTCTTACTCGCTAGCGTATTTTGCATAATAAGACGGAGCCTAGTAGCGGCTGGGCATACTTTAATAGAGATAATCAACAAACGAAGAAAACTCGCTAAGGAAGACTATCTGAAGCCGCTTGCCGGGAAGATTTTGCGGATGTGTTTTTCGCGTATTTCTACGCATTGTTGAGTCTGTCAATTCAAGCTTCGCTAATTCAAAAGGAGAAAATAATCATGGGTGTCCCCCAGTCTGAACGCCGACTTGAGCAGTTCAACGGTCGGCTGTGCAAGATGGGTAAGGTTCTGAGGAGATCTATTGGATTGCTCTCAGCTGGCCTGGTCTCTGTCGGATGGGGACTGACCGGTGGGACAGCTGCTTTTGCACAAAGAACAACTGTTTTTGATTTGGACCAGGCGATTTGTGCCAACGATTGGGACAGGGCAATTAGCGCTGCGGGCATGTTGATAGCTGATAAAAATACTCGCAGCGTGGATCGGAATGCGCTGCTGGCTTTGCGCCGTCAGCTGGCCCAGTACCGGGCTGAAGATGTGCTGGTGGATGCGGGTCAGGCGTGCGATCGCAGTAATCCTTATCTGCTCGCTGAGGTGGTTGGTAGTGAGGCCGCGGCCCCGACTCCGCTGGGCTGGCAAGGGGCGATCGCAGAAGTCACTGACAACCGATATTCAACGGAAGTCATCACAGAATCTACGCCATTTTCCCTACCCGTGCACCTCGGCAATCGGCCAGGGCTATCGCCTGCAGAACCGGTGGACTTGAGCCGGGGGCTGACAGTGGTGCCTGGACATGTGGGGCCTGGGCATCAGGTATATGGATTTGTGGCAGGCATGGGAGACCGGCTAGCGCTAGCTGTGGAAGTGACCCGAGTGATGACTGGAACTCTATACACCAGCGACGATTCGCAGCTATTTGTGTTTGACCGCGAGGGTCGCCTGATTGCCTCGGCTGACGACAATGACGGCGGACAACAATCTCGCATCAGCGACCTCGTGATTCCTAAAACGGACCTTTACTTCGCAGTGGTGACCAGCTACAACAACGATCCTATTTTTAATCAGGACGGTCGGTTGACCGGCTGGCACGAAAATGGCGGTGGCCGGTTTGACTATACTTTGAGCGTTTCTGGCGCGACGCCAACCAGTGCGCTGGTACGGTAGGATTTAAGGCATCTTGGGCAGGCATCTGGAAAGGTGTCTGCGCTGCTTTCATTCTATCTGCCTACATCCTGCGAACCCATGAAAATTGCCGACCTGATCGCGACTTTTGAGACGTGGGCCAATCCTATCTGGCAGGAAAAATGGGACAACTGTGGTTGGCAGATAGAGCCAGGCATTCTCCATGAACCCGCTGGAGTGGTCGTGTGCCTGACGCCGACCCTGGCCGTGATGGAAGAAGCGATCGCGCTCAAGGCACAGGGCAAACCGGTGAACCTGATTTTTGCTCACCATCCGCTTATTTTTGGTGGGCTCTCTTCGGTGATAGCTGGTGATAGCGTGGGCGATATGGTGAGGGCTGCGATTGCGCACAAGATTGGCGTTTATTCAGCCCATACCAACTTTGACCAAGTGGAAAACGGCACGGCAGACGTGCTTGCTCAGCTGCTGCAGCTGCAGGATGTGACGCCAATCGTTCCGACAGCTCATAAAGAATTGAGCACTCGGGGCTATGGGCGAGTGGGCAACTTGAGCACTGCCCAGCCCCTCCAGCAGCTATTGAAAACCATACAAACGGTTTTAGCGCCGCCGCGCTTACTCTACTCTCCGGCGGCCAACTTGCAGGATGAAATTTCAAGAGTGGCGGTGCTGGGAGGCTCTGGAGCGAGCTATCTATCTGCTGCCGCTGCCACCGGCGCCCAGGTGTATCTGACCGCTGACTGCAAATTTCACCAGTTTCAAGAGAGCCGAGACAAAGGGGTGATTTTGGTCGATGCGGGACACTACGCCACCGAACGCCCTGCCTGTCAGCGACTGGTCAGCTGGTTTACTGTCCAGTCTGTTAGCTATGCTGCGCTGAGCGAGTCCGACGAAGATTTTCGTCAGTTTTTGTAAGGCCTATTTTTGCAAGCCCTATCGTTTTTCTCCGTAGCCTTTTCTTCTGATAAGCGCTCACGTTCAGCCGATATCTAGCATCTGCGCTGCCTTGTCTTCAGCTTCCTCTTTCATCGCCTTGTCCAAGTGGCTGATGTAGTACTCCATATTGTGGTCGCTAATCAGGTCGAACCCAGCGCCTACCAAGCCTTTTACCAGGCCAAAACTGCGGTTGATCAATCGGTTTGCGAGCTTGTAGTTTGCCCGAATGCTACCGGCTGCATCGAAGTACTTGGCCATACCGACGTGGCCATAAAACCGAGTGGGATTGAGCACGGAGAAAGGCGGGGGGACGTGGGGGACGATGTCGTTGTTATTGACGAAGCGGAAGACTTTGCCATTGATGTGGGTATTGAGCTGGCTGGCAAAGGTGCGATCGCCGACTCTTGGCTGGCCAAAGGTGTACACGCCCGCAACGGCAATACCATTATCTGAGAGGGCGGCAGCGGCCATCGTTGCCAACGCTCCCCCTAGGCTATGCCCCGTAATGTAGAGCGGTGGTAGCGACTGCCCCCGTTCCGCCAGATCCTGCTGCCATCTGGCAATCTGCGCCAGCACCGATTTCTCAATGATGGACCAGGCTAAGAAAAAGCCCGTATGTACCCTGCCTTTGTAAGAAGAGATTGAGGTGACGCCGTCTTTGCGAATGGTGAAGTTTCGAAGCTGCGTAGTGACATTGGTGAGCCAGTCTTTGGGTTCTTGGCTGCCGCGAAAGGCCAACACCATGAAGTCATCGGTTCGAAACATGTAGGCCTGAGTGTCTCTGCCGCGATTGTTAAAATAGCGAAAGTTTCGCCGGATAAAACTGTCTTTTGTACGGCGAATCGTGTCCGAGCGACCTTGCCCAGTCACTTGCTGTGAGGCCTTGGCGGGCGGCAGCAGTTCAGATGGATTGTGATACTGAGCTTTGTTGTACTTTTCGAGCGCGGTTCCCCAGCGATTGACTACCTCCGCGACAAACTGCTTATCTTGATAGGCCAGATAGGAGACCTTCGCCAGCGTCAGGGCAACCCGAGTGTCGTAGTCCGATGACAAGTTGAGCGCGATCAGGTCGTTCTCCTTATAGGGAGAAGGCAAGATCCGATAGCCAAAGCGCTCAAACAGCTTTTGTACGCCAAAAAAGCCGCTGTGGTGAATGTAGCTGTAGAGCGCATCGTAAAACCTTGAAGCTCCTGACCGGCGATAGGCGGGATCGCCAATGAGCTTTACCCAGTAGCTGAGCCAAGGGCCAAGTTCTTTTTCGGTAAAGAGCCCAGATTCTATAAAGTATCCGAAATGCTCTAAACCATTGAGCATTTTATTGAACCAGTCGCGCAGCGCGGTTTCTATCTGATACTGGCGCAGGACGGCTGGGTCGAGGTCATCGTGGGTTTGGTGGTAGTCAATCTGATGCTTGAACCGGGCGCGCTCATCGTGGTTGGCTAGTGCGTTGCAAAGCAGTTCGTCGGTAACACGGAAAGAAAAAGGCTCTCCCTGCGCTGGGTTTTCAATGCTGTAGTCCCGGTATTCTTCGAAGTCTAAAATCTTGAGGGCCTTGCGAATGTCAGGATCTTGCTCAAATTCTCTGACGGACTGACGTAAAAACTCGATGCGCTGCCACTGCTGCTGCCTGGCATATTGAAAGACGCCCCAGCTAATCGCTCCGCTAGCCAGCAGTATCCCCAGTGCCATGAACCCCTGGGTATCGCTGAGCCAGTCGCCTTTTAGCTCAACTGGGGATGTGGCGCCGCCCATTAGGCTATCTATCGTCAAGGTCTGCAGTGGTAAGGCCTGTAGCGATAGGTTTTGTAGTGGAGGTGTCTGCAGGGAGGGTATCTGCAATGGTAATGTCTGTAGTAACGGAAAGGAGGCTGCTGTCCAGCTAGGGGTGGATGCTTGAGCAGGCTGCATAAGCCCTGCACCGGTCCAGACACTGGCGACCAGAGACGTAAGGCAGATAAGGCGATGCATGACGGTTGTAAACAATTAAAAATAAAAGTTGATGGTTGACCTGAGCTTACCCAGCGGTCTGGGATAGGATGACGGAACGGATTAAATTTGACGGATTAAATTTGTAAGAAGAATGACTAACTATATGAACTCATAGATAAGTGGACTTCGTAAAAGTTCACGCTAAGGCAGTATATATAGAGGTAGAACGGGCTTCAGCTTGTTTTCTATCGTTGCTTATAAGGTTATGCGCTGGAGAAGTACAATGCGAGCTTTGCAAAAGCTAGGAATGATGGGCACAGGAGCTGTCCTAATTTCTACCCTGTGGAGCATTTCTACTGTTTGGGACGGTAGGGAGGCGGGCGTAGCCAAAGCCAATACCCTGCTAGAAGAGCTTGGTTCGCTAAGCTTAGGAGATGACGTTTTGGATGACGGCAGCCTATACGATCAGTACACGTTTTCGGGCAGTAGTGGTCAATATGCGACTATTTTTTTAGAAAGTGATGACTTTGACCCCTACCTAATTTTGTTGGACCCGGACGGGGAGCGCATTAGCGAAAACGACGATACCAATCGCTCTGACCGGAACTCTCGGCTGGTGGTGACGCTGCCCAGTACGGGTGTGTATACGGCGGTGGCCAACAGCTACGAGTCGGGCAAGAGCGGCGACTATGCCATCAAAATAGAAGTGGGTGATACGCCGACCAGCCTCGCGGAGATCTTGGCGGCGGCAACGGTGCCAAATGGCTCTGCTGCTTGCCAGTCGGCCATTGTCAGCGCGATTGGCGAAATCAAGACCGATCGGGAGATCACTGTTTTGGTGAGTGGTTTGCCCTTGGAGCAGCTGTATCGCAGTGTTCCAACGGCGCGTCCCAAGGGAATCGAGGTTGCGCTGAGCGGTTCATCTGCGCTGTCGGTGATGTTTTCGCCGCAGTTCTTAGACCGGATTTCTGGTGAGGTAATTACTGCGTGCGATTCGGTCGGGGCGGTTACCTTTGGCAGCGATGCGTCTGAATTTGAACGGACCTTTGGGGTGGTTGCGCGGACGAATCGGCGGGCCCGGGGCCAGCGTAGCGGGCTGCCTACGGTCAATGAATTTACCTGCGCAGACAGTGAATCGGCGCGATCGCAACAGGAACAGGACCTACCTGATTGGGGAGAGCGTGTCTGCCTCTAGTTGGCTAAACGGCGTGCGGGCTATGGCACAATTGCCATAGCTATTGCCATAGCTACGGTCAATCATGCAATCTAAATGATGCGATTTAGATTGCATTGTGTAGGTGCATTTTAGGTTGCATGCTAGGTTGCTGTGGAAGTGTCTCCGCCGGATCTGCCCATTGATGATATTTCGAGCGCGCAGCTAGGTAGCATTAAAGCTCAGCTGGACTTGGTGTTAATGGCGATTGAAGCGCTGACTGACATTGGCTCGGATGCGGTGCTGGGCGCTGCCAAGGATTTGCGGCTGGCTGAGCTACTGTCTGACCGGGTGGGGCTGTGGCGACTGCGGCAGTCGAGCCCACTGCGAAAGGGGCAGGGCCGAAAAAAGCTGGACATTGAAGAGGCGCGGGCGCTGGTGCTGGTGGTGTGCCATCTGGCCGGTGAATATCATCCGCAGATTCGCCAGGCCGTGGCTAGGCTAGAGCAGCTGAGTGAAAAGGGCGAACCGCCTCATCGGGCTGCGGTGCTGGGTGACTATCTTGATAATTTTAATAACCTGTACTGTGATCGCATGGCCGAGCCAGACGTACCCACGGACGTTTTGACTCAGCTGTCTCTGCGGCTGTTGATTGACCTGCTGTTTTATAGCTCGCCCGGCGGTGAGCGGCAGCTATGGCTGGCGTTAATTGACCGGGCTCAATAATGCTCAACAATATCGGCGCTTATCCGTGACGGACAACCCGGTGGCTGACATAATAAAGGACACTCTACGCTGCTAGATCACGCCGTCCAAGTAGCTGTTAAACCGCGCTCACTTAAGTGCCTTAAGGTTATATGTCTTTCTCTGAGTCTGCTGATTCTAAAGCCTTACCACCGCTCCAAAGACCTAAGCGCCCCCCCTCCCATCTTCAGCCTCAGCGATCGCCACAGGCACCGTCTCCAGCACTGTCTCAGCCTCTATCGCTGATAACTGCCGCTGAGCTAAAAAAGACAAACCTCTATCTGGTTGGCATGATGGGGGCCGGTAAAACGACGATTGGGAGAAAGTTGGCGACTCGACTAGGCTATCGCTTTTTGGATACGGACGCGCTGATAGAGCAATCGACAGGGCGAACTGTGACGGATGTGTTTGCAAAGGAGGGAGAGGCTGGCTTTCGGGAGATTGAAACTCAGGTGTTGGCTCAGGTGTCGACCCATACAAGTCTGGTAGTAGCAACCGGAGGGGGCATTGTCACCCAGCAGATGAACTGGAGCTATCTGCAGCATGGGGTCGTGATTTGGCTAGATGTGCCGGTGGCGGTGCTGGCTTCTCGGCTATCGGGAGATAGCACACGGCCCTTAATTCAGGATGTGGATCTCTCTGAGAAGCTGACGAAGCTGCTGGCGGAACGAAGCGATCGCTACGGGCAATCAGATATTCGAATTGGCTATGAAGGAAAGTCAGTCAAGCGGACGTGCGATCGCATCTTGACCGCCCTAAAACAAAACCTGCGCCCCGACCCCAAACTCGCTGCAGCGCAAATTACCATTAACCAATCTTCTATCAATCCTGTTATGGATCCCGCTAAAAAAGAGAAGACGTCTTAAGATCGCTTCGAGCGTCATAACTTTGTTGTTTTTCTTTTTGTTGTTTTTCTTTATTTGCCGATGCCTTTTGACCCTGACCGCTCCGGCCAAGACCAGACACTTCAACAGTTGGAAATGGCGCGTGTGCGCATCCTAAGTGAGGCCCTGCCCTATATTCAACAGTTCCAAAAGCGGACGATGGTTGTGAAGTATGGCGGCGCAGCGATGAAAGACAGTCGGCTCAAGGCCGATGTGATTCGCGATATTGTTTTTATGGCGAGCGTGGGCATTCGACCGGTTGTTGTCCATGGCGGTGGCCCGGAGATCAACAGCTGGCTGACAAAGCTCAATATTGAGCCCCAGTTTAAAGATGGGCTGCGGGTGACGGATGCAGAGACCATGGACGTGGTGGAAATGGTGCTGGTGGGCCGGGTAAACAAAGAGCTAGTGGCGTTGATCAATCAGGCCGGAGGGCAGGCGGTCGGTCTGTGCGGAAAAGACGGCAACTTGGTGACGGCTCGGCCTCGCTCTGCCGATGCGGGTGTTGGGTTCGTGGGCGATGTGAGTAATATTCGCGCCGACCTGATCAGTTCGCTGGTGACGGCGGGCTATATTCCGGTGGTTTCTAGTGTCGCTGCAGATGGAACCGGCCAAGCTTACAACATCAATGCGGATACGGTGGCGGGTGAATTAGCCGCCGCGCTAAACGCTGAAAAGCTGATTTTGCTCACCGATACGCCAGGCATTATGCAGGACTTTCACGATCCGGACTCGCTGATTAATAAGCTCGATATTCAACAGGCGCGGGCGCTGATTTCGAGCGGTGTGGTGGCTGGGGGCATGATTCCAAAGGTGAGCTGCTGTGTGCGATCGCTGGCTCAAGGTGTCCGCGCGGCCCACATTCTCGATGGTCGCATGCCCCACGCACTGCTATTGGAAATCTTCTCAGATATGGGAATTGGCACGATGATGGTGGCTTCGAGCTTCAGTTAGCACTTCGCCGATGAGAAGCTTGCGTTCTTTTCGCGACAAAGTCCACATTAAGCCACATGGCGAAAAGCCGTGATTCTTCACTGCTGTAAGGATCACAAACGTTTTGTTATCTGCAAAACAAAGGTCGGTTTGATTAAGATGGTAGCCTGCGCAAAAGTTTTGGGACATCGCCTTTATGCATCGGCTTTTATCGGGTCCACTGTCTGTAGAGTCCCATTCGATTCCGATTCAAGGGTTGCCTGAGCGACTCGATGGAGCGGTGGTTGTTCAGCTTTCAGATTTTCATTTTGACGGTTTGCGGCTCTCAAACAGCCTGCTGGCAAAAACGATTGCCCAGATTGAACAAATCCAGCCAGATTTGGTCGCGCTGACCGGTGACTTTGTCACGGACGACCCGCGGCCTATCCATGAGCTGGCCAGCCGGATCAAGCATTTACCGAGCCGCTATGGCACGTATGCAGTATTGGGCAATCACGATATCGAAGTGGTGGGGGCAAAGGCTGAGGTGACTCAGGCGCTAGAGCAGGCCGATATCACGGTGCTGTGGAATGAGATTGCCACGCCGTTTGGAGAAGATTTTCCGGTTGTGGGCTTTGCCGACTACTGGTCGCGAGAGTTTGACCCACATGTGTTGGATCGTTTGGATCCGGCTGTGCCGCGCTTGGTGCTGTCGCACAATCCGGATACGGCGGCGGTGCTGGCCAACTGGCGGGTGGATTTGCAGCTGTCGGGCCATACCCACGGCGGGCAAATATATATTCCGGGGTTGGGGCCGGGGCCTCAGGTCTGGCAAGAGATTCGCAAGGGGGTGCCCCGAGTGATTCGAAACTGCATTCCTTTTTTGAGCGATCGCTGCTTTCATGTGGTGCGCCATTGGGAATGGTGCCGAGGGCTGCACCAGGTCGGTGACAACTGGCTGTATGTGAATCGCGGCTTGGGGACTTATTTCCCAGGGCGGTTGCTTTGTCCGCCAGAGCTGACGGTGTTTCGGCTAGCTAGGGCTTCGCTTTAGTTCCGGGCAGCGATGGGCTTCACCTTGGCCCGGTGGAGTAGTTTGCCGTGGTGGGTGCAGCCGCTGTGGGTGACTTGAACCAAGTCGCCGGGTTGGGCGGTGCCTTGGGTGAGCTGGTGGTATTGAGGATCGTAGGGGAGCTGGGTGTCGATAGGGGCGATCGCTTCTACAGCCCAGTCGGCCATCAGCTGCTCTACCGGGCGAAGAAAGGGTAAGAGCTTGGCCGCAGGAAGATCAGGCCGTTCTGCAGCCCGTTTTGCGATGGTTGGCCACTGGATGAGCCAGGTCTCTAGTGTCTGTAGGGCTTCGGTTTGAAAGGCGTGGGTCAAATCTGGCTGCTGCGCAGGAACTGCTGACGATGGGCGGATTGATTCAGCCGGCGAGACAGGAGAATCACCTGCTGCGGATGCTGCTGGATCGAACTGGTCCAGCAGGTCCCTTAGGGAAGTGTTTAGCGCATGGCCGATCTTTTTGAGGTTCTCTAGCCGCATCTTTTCGATATTGCCCGTCTGGAGCTGCTGAATTTGCCAGCGGGAGACCGCTGCTTTTTCGGCGAGGGCGCGATAGCTTTGAAGACTGGCCGCTTGCATGAGTGCTTGTAGGGTGTCGCGGTGGGAGGGCATGGGTTAAGTCAGGGACATTTTGAGGGGCGTTTAGTCAGGGTTGTTAGAATAGCGAGGGCTCAGGTTTAACCTGCGTTCATCTCAGTACGAATTTAAAGAAAATTTGATACGAGTAGCACGGCATTAAAAGAATTTGGGCTGAATAATAAGCATATCGGTTTCGTTTGGTCTATTGAGGTAGGCGAGGCGGACAGGCCGGTCGGAATCTGCATCCTGGTTGCTATGAATCGTCTGAGCAGTCGTTTTATGTTTTTTGGGGAAAAGCCTTCTGCGAGGAGGTGTTTGCGCTTGGCTGCTTGCCTTTCTTCGGGGCTAGTGGGCATCGGTCTGTGGGTCGGTGGAACGGCTACGAGCGTTGGTTTTGGGAGGGGGGCGATCGCACCTTTCTCAGCCCAGGCTCAATCTCTCAGTCAGCCAACTGCCCAGCCAACTGCGCAACCTGCTGCCCAAAACCCAGAAATAAAGGTGGGCATCGTCCAGCGATTTGGCGATAAAAAAGACGACAAACTGACCCTAGGTTCTCTCGCAGGTGACCAGCTGACGGTGAGCTTCGAGACCAGCGGTCAGCCGCAGACGGTGACAACCAATCGCCTGCAAATAGACATTACGATGCAGCCGCTGCCTGCGCCGAAGATTGAGGAATGGGTCGTGCTCAGCACCCATCGCAGCTTCGAGAGCGCTGAAGATAGTGCCATTCGCTGGCGAGCCGCAGGCATCGATGCTGAAATTGCTCAGCCCGATTCTTGGCAGGTTTGGGCCAAAAGAGAAGATTACAATTCGCCGCTGGTGCGCAGGCTGCTACTGGAGAATTTGCACGCGGCAGGCTACACCCGCGCGTTCATCGACAGTCGCGCGGTGAAGGAAGTGCCCAAAGTCGCCTTTACCGCAAATGGATTTAAATACGTCCGCGATGACTTTACGATTACCAGTGCTAATCGCCGCATTCAGCTAGCAGAGGGGAACCGGCAGACCTTCCGCGATCTGTATGCGGGCGATATGAAAATTCAGCCGAATGCTTACGGTACTTACACGCTGGTAAATCAGGTGCCGGTAGAGCTGTATTTGCGTGGGGTGGTGCCTCACGAAATTGGTCCGGGGGCACCGCGCAGTGCGATTGAGGCGCAGGCCGTTTTGGCGCGTACCTATGTGCTGCGCAACCTGCGGCGGTTTGCCATTGATAACTATGAGATTTGTGCCGATACGCAGTGCCAGGTTTATTACGGGTTGGCGGATGCAGACCCGGGTAGTGATGCTGCGATCGCAGCCACGGCAGGTCAGGTCCTCACCTACAACAATGAGCTAGTCGATGCCCTATACTCTTCGACTACAGGCGGCGTGACAGCCCGTTTCACAGACGTTTGGAACGGAGCCGACCGGCCCTATCTGACCCCTGTGGTCGATTCGCTGTCACCAAAGTGGGACTTAGCCACACGCCCCCTCTCAGACGAGGCCAATTTCCGAGCGTTTATCGCGCTGCAAAATGGGTTTAACGAGGAAGAATGGCCCACCTTCCGGTGGAACAGAACGGCCTCACGCAAAGAGATGGACGAAATTCTGAAGCTGTATTTGAAGAACCGTCAGCACCCGCTAGCAAACTACAGTCAGCTGCAAGATATTCGGGTGGTAGAGCGGGCTGCTTCTGGACGGGTGCAGAAAGTAACCGTAGAGACCGACCAGGGATCTTTTGACTTGATTAAAGACGAGGCCGTGAAGGCGCTAGTGCCGCCGAGAAGTTTGTTGTTTTATGTGGAGCCTGTGATGGAAATGCCTCCTGCAAAGCCTGCTGCAGGTGACGATGCGAAAACAACAGCGCCCGGAGAGCCAACGATTACACTAGCTGACCTTGTGGAGGAGGAATCCGATGCAGGTGCGTCCGAGACGCCAGTTGAAGCGCCAACCTCAGAAGCTAACGAATCGACCGAAGAACAGAGTGCAGAACCTGTATTGACCGGGTTTCGATTTGTTGGGGGCGGGTTTGGGCACGGTGTGGGCATGAGCCAGACCGGTGCCTACAACCTTGGCGAGAAAGGCTACTCCCACCAGCAAATTTTGGCGTTTTACTATCCGGGAACAGTTTTACAGCCGATTAGTGAAGCCATCACTTTTTGGGATGGGAATTGATCGTAGCGGGGGCCGTCTACCCCTATGATGCAGCTACCTCAAGCGCACTTTGCCCCCGGACAACTCGCTTCCCCTTGTTCACGCCTTGGCTTTCTGTGACGACCGTACACTGGCCGCGCTGCCCGTCCCGTTCGTAGTAGACCACGACCCAGTCGTCGGTTTTCCCGAGGGCATGGGCGCGGGCAGTGTTGGAGTAGAGTGCATTGAATGCCCAGCCGCCTTTGCTAAGCTGCATGATGGGGAGCCACCGCTTGCCTTCTGGGTTAAAGCGTTTGGGCTTTACCATGCGCAGCTGACCGGCGCTAGCCAGATAGCGATACTGCGCGTCGACCTTCAGCAACAGGTCTGCTGAAGGTGCTGATGGGATGGCAACTGGCTGTGCTTCTGGCTGAGGGTATGGAATGGGTACCTGCTGTAGCTGGCGGTTCTGTTTGCTGCTCTGTCTGCTATTGGCGTGGGCAGGACGGTTGAGCATAGTGGCGAGTGCGGTGCGCACGCGAGATGTGCGACCGGGGCCGAAGCCGGGCATCTGGGTGAGGATGCCATCGTGGGCGGCTTGCTCTAGGCCTGCTAGGGTGTCGATGCCGAGCCCTCGGTAGATGCGGCGAGCGAGGACCTGGCCAATGCCTGGCACCGTGGTGAACAAGTCTTCGGGTGAAACATCGATGTGTAGCTGCTCTAGTAGGGTGAACTGCCCGGTGGTCGCTAGCTCCTGGATAGCGCTGGCGAGCCCTTTGCCGATGTAGGGCAGTTTTTCGAGGCCCGCGGTGCCCTCAGCTTCGTACAGGTCGACAACTGGCGTGCTGTGATTGCGTACCGATTGTGCGCCTTTGCGATAGGCGCGAATGCGATAGTAATCGTCTCCTTTGGCTTCTAGCAGGTCTGCAACTTGCTCAAAGGAGTGGGCAATATCATCGTTTGAAAGAGAAAATATTTGCCGAAACGTATCTGGAAATAACGTGGTTTGTATCATCGCTCAGTGCCCGCTTTCTGGGCTTTATGTTGCGGTGTTTTTGAGGGGGTTTGTTGTTACTTCTATTATCGAACATTTGCCTGGAAATGACAGGTCTAAATACCGTACTTCATCCGTATCTCATAAGACATACAGCCTTTTTCGTTGACTCGATAAATGAGGCGAAAAGGGGGATGAAATTATCCCTTGGTGAGGGCGCAAAACCGAACCTGTTTTTCTATTCTTTTTGACTATGCCGTCGTCTGAAAAATGGCGTTACACTGAATCTTCAGTAAACTGCAAGCGTCACTGTGTTGTTGTATTTTGAAAAGGGCCTTTTGTGGGGAGAGTAGTCATGGCGCTCAATTTTAAGTTTGCGGTTGTCAGCGATTTGCACATTGCGCTTCCTCATACCATTTGGGACGCGCCGAATCGCTTTCATCTTGTGGAAGTGAGCATTCCGGCTTTTGAGCAGATTTTGACGCAGCTAGTGGCAGACAAGCCAGACTTTTTGCTGTTGCCAGGCGACCTCGTGCAGCACGGTGAACGCGAAAATCACGAGTGGCTCGCTGCTCGCCTTGCTCAGCTGCCTTTCCCAACCTATGTGGTGCCTGGCAACCACGATGTTGTCCGTCAATGGGGCAATACGCCTAAAGACAGCGGCAAAGACAGAATTGCCCTGGCCGATTTCCCAAAGATTTACCAGCCGTTTGGCTACGATGACGGCCAGCAGCTCTACTACCACCAAGAGATTTTGCCGGGGGTGCATTTGCTAGGGCTCAATTCCAACGCCTTCGACGCGTCGGGTGAGCAAATTGGAACGGGAGTGATCGACGATGCGCAGCTGGCCTGGCTAGAGACGCAGCTGGCCAAGCTCAAGGGTCAGTTTGTGATGGCGATGGTGCATCACAATGTGCTGGAGCATTTGCCAAATCAATCGAAAACGCAGCTGGGCCAGCGCTACATGATTCGCAATGCGCCTGAGCTGGTTTCTCGGCTGCAGGCGGCCGGTGTCCCTTTGGCCTTTACCGGGCACTTGCATGTGCAAGATGTGGCGCAGGCAGGTGATTTTTATGCGGTGACGACGGGGTCGCTGGTGAGCTATCCACATCCATACCGGCTACTGTCTGTGGGTACTGGGGCAGACGGGCGGCTACAGTTAGCGATAGAAACTCGGCGGATTGAGTCGGTGCCAGCATGGCCAACGCTACAGCAAACCTCTAAAGACTGGATGGGCGCTCGCTCTTTTCGATTCATCCTCAAACTCCTCACCGACCCGCCGCTATCCCTCAGCACAGATCAGGCAAAAGCCTACGCGCCCCATATTCGAGACTTTTGGGCAACGGTGGCCGCAGGCGACGCCATGTTCGACTACCCGCAGCTACCTGCCACTGCCCAAAAGTACTTTCAACAGTTTGATGCGGTTGGCCCAGGGGGAGAGCCTCAGTTGATAGATAACAATGCGGTGCTGTCGTTAGGAACCGGGCCACGACAGCACTGATGGCTTGCTAGGCTGACTGGACAGATAGGGTGTCTGTCGTTGCATCTGCTCGGTCGCTCTGCTGAAAGCCTTGCTGCCGGGCTAGCTGGTGCAAGGCGGCAGCCGCTTCACTGGAAATTGGCCAAACCATGCCTGCCAGATTATTCGTCGCGATGCTGTAGCCCTGATTGGCCGCGCAGTAGTACCAGTGCATAGCTTCAATGTCGTTGATTTCTACGCCGCCGAGGCCGAGCTGATACATGTTGCCGAGGAGGCACTGCGCCTCGGCATCGCCCGACTGCGCAGATTGCAGCAGCAGCGCAAAGGCCTCAGTGTAGTCTTGGTTGCGAAATTCTTTGATACCAGGAGCAGCCATTTTCCAAATTCTCCAGTGATGTTTTGAGTGAGCGAGTTTGACGGACATAACGTCGGGTAGAAAGGGCGTTGAGTCTTGCACTGTAATAATAGTACAAGTGTATTAAATTGGTTCATCGTTTAACGTTTATTTGTCGATGATTTGTTGACCCTTTTCCAATCTAGAGAGGCTCTACAATAGGAGCTGCTCGTGAAACGGTGATTGTGAGGAGAGTGGTGTGAGCGAATCTTTGGCGGAGACTTATGCAGCGCTGACTGAGCGAATTGTGGCGCAGACGCTGAAAGGTAATATTCGCTCGAAGGCGCAGGTTCGAAACATGCTGAATGAGGCGGTAGAACCGGGGACGGGAGAGATTTTTGAGCGGGTGCTGGCGGCACGAATTGCCGAGGTGGAGATGCAGCTGGAAGGTTCTCTGAAAGCGCCACGCATCTTGAGAGCGCTCAAAACGATGGAGAGCGAGTGGCAGCAGGGCATGGCAGACCGGCAGGTGGCCCGCGCGGTGGTGGCCGCTGCCGAAAAGCTGAGCCAGGCAGACGCCTCGCAGCGACCAGTGGAGTTTTTAAGCCTGGTTGACCCCAACCAGCCGAATAGTCTCAATCGGAAGCAGCTCGCTGAACTGGCGAAGGCGCTGCGATCTTCTGAGGAGATGTCGGCCTGGGCGCAGGGCATTCAGCTGGGATTGGAGAATTATGGACGGCTAGAGCCGGATTTGGTGAGCTGGCTCTACACCGATGGGCGAGCGACGGTGGGCTTTGGTGAGCGGGAGCGTGGGGGACCCTGGCCGGTGTGGCAAAAGGCCTCGACCGGGCTGCCGAAACTGTTGTTTACGGTGCTGGCTCAGGCCGAAGAGATTGAGTCGGTGACGCGGACTGCGGTGGATATTTCTAGCTGGGTGAATTTGGCGGTGCTGCTGCACTTTGTGCAGCGGGGGCTGATCACCTGGTTCGATAAGCAGCCCTACAGCGCAAAGGTGGGTAAGCAGCTGTCTTATAGTACGTCTTTGATTTTTGCGGCGGTTTGGGGGCGGCTGTCTCAGGGCTTTGGCGCGAGCGGGGCCAATAGCTACACCGCGCTGGCCGATGGCAGCTTTCAAATGATGCTGCAGATTTTGCGAACGTTTGCCCAGCGGGATGATTTTCCTTTGTATGGCGGGGTGTTTGCTTCTTTTTCGGGAGAGTATTTGCAAGACACGCTGGATTACTTTAGCGCGCCGCTGACGGCTGTGCCCGGCACTCAAGAGAAGGCGAGAATTTTGACGCTATTGGGCTACTCACGGCAGATGCTGGGTCAGGCCGCGATCGCAAAGGACTTTTATCAGCAGGCCTTGGAGATTGCTCAGGAAGCGGGAGACTTGGCTTGTGAAACGGCGGATTTGTGCCATTTGGCGCGCAATGCGGTGCTAGAGCGGAATTTTGCTGAGGGGGTGGCGACCAGTCAGCGGGCGCTGATTTTGGCGCGGCAGCGGGGCGATCGCATTGGTGAAGCCAACGCGCTGGTGAACCTGGGCTATGCGCAGGTGCTGCAGGCTAGGGCGAATGATGTGGGAGATGTGGCGGTTTACGATGGTGCGATCGCCTATCTCGAACAGGGCCTAGAGCTGGCAGTAAAGCAGAGTGATTTTCAGTCTCAGGCGCTGGCTTACAACAGTTTGGGGGTGGCTTATGTGATGTGCGATCGCCCTCAGGAGAGCCTCGACACCCTTACCAAAGGCGCTGAAGCCGTCAAAGGCTCTGGCAACGTTTACCTGCAGGGCCTGTACACTTTGTACACTGCCGAAGCTCACCACGCGCTAAAGCACACCGAAGAAGCCGTGTTTTATAGCGTTTTGGCAATGCACTTGCTGCACAGCATCGGCTCCGATGACTGGCGGCAGGCAGCGGGGCTAGCATCCATTTTGCAAGGGCAGCTCGGCGAGAGCACCTTCCAATCCACGCTAGAAAAGTATCGCCGTCAGCTGACGCCCGTCATGAGTCTGGAGGGCTATGAGGCACTGGCTACGCTGCTAGAAGAATACCGGATGCGCTAACTATTGAATCAGCCCCTGTTTCCCTATCGAAGGCGCCGTACCACCCGATGGAGCTACCGTGTACGCATAACTATGAGATAAATATCGGAAAGTCCCAGTACACCTTGCACTTCCCTCAT